>JAICKU010000114.1 GCA_025927765.1 Burkholderiales bacterium | reverse complement strand
TTTTTTATCCCGGACGATCGAAGAGCGTGATCGATTCGACGTGCGCGGTGTGCGGGAACATGTTGAGCACGCCGGCCCCGGCCAGCCGGTAGCCGCGGTCGTGCACGAGCACCGCCGCATCGCGCGCGAGTGTGGCCGGATTGCACGATACGTAGACGATGCGCGCGAGCGCATGCTCGTCTCCGGCCGCCGGGAGGGACTTGGCGATCTCGACCGCGCCTTCCCGCGGCGGGTCGATCAATGCGCGCGTGAACGGGCCGTGCGCGGCGAGGAGCGCCGGTGACGCCTCGAACAGATTCGTGCACACGAAGCTTGCGCGCTCGGCAAGGCCGTTGCGCCGCGCGTTCGCATGCGCGCGCGCCACGAGCGCCTTGCTGCCTTCGAAGCCGGCGACGCTCGCGCCACGGCGGGCGATCGGCAGCGTGAAATTGCCAAGCCCGCAGAAGAAGTCGGCGATGCGCTCGCCCGGTGCCGGCTCGAGCAGCGCGAGCGCGCGTCGCACGAGCACGCGGTTGATCGCGAAGTTGACCTGCGTGAAGTCGGTGGGCGCGAACGGGATCGCGACGTCGAACTCCGGGAGCGTGTATGCGAGCGTTGCGCTGGCCGGGTGGAACGGCACGACGGTGTCGGGACCGCCGGGCTGCAGCCAGATCTCGACATCGCGCGCGTCGGCGAAGGCGACGAGCTTCGCTTCGTCCGCGCGCGTCAGCGGCTCGAGAATGCGCAGCACGAGCGCGTAGACGAGCGGTGGAAAGGCAGGGTCAGACCCTGCCCTTGCTTCGTCGCCTGCAAAACTAGGGTCTGACCCTGTTTTTCGGCTCAGGCGCTCGCCCACCGCCACCTCGATCTGCGGCAGGCGTGTGCGGATCGACAGCGATTCGACGAGCGTACGCAGCGCCGGCAGCAGCGCCGAAATCTTCGGCGGCAGGACGTGGCATTCGCGCATGTCCGCGACGTAGCTCGAGCGGCGTTCGTGAAAGCCGACGAGGATCCCGCCCTTCTTCGGCACGTCGCGCACCGACAGGCGCGCGCGATAGCGGTAGCCCCAGGCAGGCCCGGCGATCGCCGGAAAGATCACGTCGGGCTGCACGCGACCGATGCGCGCGAGCGCTTCTTCGAGTGCGCGTTGCTTCGCGGCGAGCTGCAGCGCGGGATCGGCATGCTGCAGCGTGCATCCGCCGCACTGGCCGAAGTGCGGGCACGCCGGCGTCACGCGCGACGCACTCGGCGCTTCGATGCGCGTCGCGCGCGCGATCTCGTAGCTCGGCTTGCGCTTCAGCGTCTCGGCAAACACGCGCTCGCCGGGCAGCGCGCCTTCGACGAACACCACCTTGCCGTCGGCGTGGGCGACGCCCCGACCCTCCTGGTCGAGCGATTCGATGCGAAGTTCTACCAATGGAGGATCCGATCAGCGCGTCTTCCGCGCCGGCAAAAGGTGCCGATTGTACGAAGCGCCGCGAGGGCGGCGCCGGTAAAATGCCGTCATGCAAATTCTCGCGTTCGACACGTCGACGTCGTGGCTCTCGATCGCGCTCCACGATGGATCGCGCGCGACCGTCGTCACGGAGCGCTGCGGCAACGCGTCGTCGGAGCGCATCCTGCCGGCCATCGGCGAGCTGCTCGCGCGCGCCGGCACGTCGCTGACGGCCCTGGACGGCATCGCCTACGGTGCCGGCCCCGGCGCGTTCACCGGTGTGCGCATCGCCTGTGCCGTCGCGCAGGGCCTCGCGTTCGGCGCCGACCTTCCCGTGTACGGCGTGTCGACGCTCGATGCGCTCGCACAAGCCGCCTGGCGCACGCATCGCTGGCCGCGCGTCGTCGCGTGCCTCGATGCGCGCATGCGCGAAGTGTATGTGGCGGCGAGCCAACGCGAAGACAACGCCATGCGCGCGATCGTCGAGCCCCGCGTGCAAAAGCCCGCGGACGTCGAGCGTCCCGACGCGGGCGAGTGGTGGGGCGCGGGCGACGGCTTCGCAGCGTATCCCGCGCTCGCCGGCCAGCTTCGCCTCGTCGCCTGCGATGCCGGGTTGATCCCCGACGCGCAGTCGATCGCCGAATGCGCGTGGCCGCGCGTCGTGGCCGGCGAAGGCGTGCCGGCGGAGCGCGCCGAGCCGCTGTACGTGCGCCACCGCGTCGCGTTGACGAGCGCCGAGCGGGCGGCCGGTCTTCACCTCTGACTTCGTGGCATCGCTTCCGCATCCCGTTCCCCCGCTGTCGCAGGTTCGCTGGCGTCCGCTCGCGGCGCACGACCTGCCGCTCGTCGCGCAGCTCGAAGCGCGCATTCATGCCGCCCCGTGGAGCGAGCGCAATTTCCGCGATGCGCTGTCCGCCGGCTACTCGGCGCGCGTCGGCGTGCGCGGCGAGCGCGTGGTGGCGTACGGCGTGTTGATGCTCGCGCCGGGCGAAGCGCAGCTCCTCAACCTGTCGGTGGTGCCCGAGGCGCGCAGGCTCGGGTTCGGCCGCGCGCTCCTGCGCCAGTTCATCGGCAACGCGCGCGAGCTCGGGGCCGAGCAGCTGTTCCTCGAAGTACGCGTGGGCAATGCGGGTGCGATCGCGCTCTACGAGAGCGAAGACTTCATTTGCGTCGCCCGCCGCGTCGCCTATTACCCGCCGGACCGCAGAACGGGCGTGCGCGAGGACGCGCTCGTGATGCGCCGCGACCTCGGCCGTCGCTGATGCCCACGCGCGACGACGTTCTGCGCGAGCTCGGGCTCTCACCGCGCTGGCGATTGCGCGATCGCGCGCGCGATGACGATATCGACACGGATCCGCGCCGGGCGCGCATTGCGTCGCTCGCGTGCGACGAGCTCGTCGCCGACATCGACGCGTGCCGCGCCTGCGCGCTCGGCGCCACGCGCACGTGCAGCGTGCCGGGTGTCGGCGTACAGGGCGCGCCGTGGATGTTCGTCGGCGAAGCGCCGGGTGCCGACGAGGATGCGCAGGGCGAACCGTTCGTCGGCGCCGCCGGCCGCCTGCTCGACAACATGCTCGCCGCGCTCGGACTGTCGCGCGAGCGCGACGTGTTCATCGCGAACGTCCTGAAGTGCCGCCCGCCGGGCAATCGCGCGCCCGAACCCGCCGAAGCCGACGCGTGCCGCCCCTACCTCGACCGGCAGATCGAACTCGTGGGCCCGACGCTGATCGTCGCACTCGGCAAGAGCGCCGCCTGCACGCTGCTCGGTGTCGATGCGCCGGTCGGGAGCCTGCGGCGTCGTGTACATCGCTACGGCGCGACGCCGCTCGTCGTCACCTACCATCCGGCATACCTGCTGCGCACGCCCGCGGACAAGGCGAAGGCGTGGGAGGACTTGCTGTTCGCGCGCAATGCACTGCGTGAAGCGCTGACGCAGGCCGGCAAGCCTGCGATGCCGTCAGGCGCCGGCGCTTGCGCCCCCCGGCCGCAGGCTGCATAGTCCCGGCGCGGCGTGCCGGACCACGCCATTCATCGGAGGAGGAACATGTTGCGCAAGCTCTGCGTCGTGCTCGCGGTCCTGATGACGATGTCGCTTTCGGGGTGCGGGTACAACGAACTGCAGCGGCAGGACGAAGGCGTCAAGGCGGCGTGGTCCGAGGTGCTGAACCAGTACCAGCGGCGCGCGGACCTCGTGCCGAACCTCGTCAATACGGTCAAGGGCTACGCGCAGCACGAGGAGCAGGTGCTGACCGAAGTCACCAACGCACGTGCCCGCGTCGGCTCGATCCAGGCGACACCCGAGCTCATCGACAATCCCGAAGCGTTCCAGAAATTCATCCAGGCGCAGAACCAGCTGCAGGGCGCGCTGTCGCGGCTCCTTGCGGTGTCGGAGAATTATCCGAACCTCAAGGCCGACGCGCTGTTTCGCGACCTGCAATCGCAGCTCGAAGGCACCGAGAACCGCATTGCGGTCGCGCGCAACCGCTACATCAAGTCGGTGCAGGAATTCAACAGCACGGTGCGCCAGTTCCCGACGAACCTGACGGCGATGATCTTCAAGATGAACGTCAAGCCGAACTTCACGGTCGCGGACGAAAACGCCGTCAGCACGCCGCCGAAGGTCGACTTCGGCAAGGGCGCGCAACCCGCCGCGCCGACGGTGCCTGCGCCGGCGAAATGATCCGACACGACGCGAGCTCGCGCGCGCTCGCCGCTGCCGCGCGCGCGCTCGCCGCGCTGGTCCTCGCGCTGTTCGCGTTCGGCGCATTCGCGCAGGACCGCGCGTGGCAAGCGAAGGGCACCGACGATCTCGTTGCCATCCCCGCGCTTTCGACGCGCGTCACCGACCTCACCAACACGCTGTCCGCGGCCGGGAAACAGGCGCTGGAGACGAAGCTCGCCGACTGGGAGCAGCGCACGGGCAATCAGCTCGTCGTGCTGATCGTGCCGACGACGAAGCCCGAGCCCATCGAGTCGTATTCGATCCGCGTCGCCGACGCGTGGAAGATCGGCCACAAGGGCCAGGACAACGGCGTGATCTTCCTGATCGCGAAGGACGATCATCGGATGCGCATCGAAGTCGGCTACGGACTCGAAGGCGTGCTGACCGACGTCACGTCGCATCGCATCATCGACGAAACCGTCGCGCCGCTCTTTCGCCAGAATCGCTTCGCCGAAGGCATCGACGCGGGCGTCGATCGCATCATCTCGGTGGTGGGCACCGGGCAGCCGCTGCCCGCGAAGCCCGCTGCACGGCCGCACGCGAATCAGGGCTTCGACTTCGGCGAACTGCTGATCTTCCTCTTCATCGCCGTACCGATCGTCGGCGGCATCCTCGCGCGCATCTTCGGTCGCGTGCTGGGCTCGGGCATCGGCGGCACCGTGCTCGGCGCGGCCGGGTGGCTGATCGCAGGCTCGATCGCCATCGGCTTCGGCGTCGGCATCCTCGGCTTCCTCGTGATGCTGCTGTTCTCGGCCGGCAGCAGCATCATCCCCGCGGCCGGGCGACGCGGCCGTGGCGGCGTGTGGTTCCCGGGCGGTGGCGGCTTTGGCGGAGGCGGCTTCGGCGGCGGAGGAGGCGGCGGTGGATTTTCCGGGGGCGGCGGCAGCTTCGGCGGCGGCGGCGCATCGGGAGGCTGGTGATGCGCGCATCGCACCGCCTGCTGCGTCACACCGTCATCGATCATCTCGCGGTGCGCCGCGCGTTTCCTCCGACCTCGCTCGCGCGCGTCGAGCAGGCGATCGCCGCCGGCGAACGGCGCCACAGCGGGCAGGTGTGCGTCGCCGTCGAGGGCGCGCTGCCGCCGCTGCGCGTATTGCGCCGGCTCACGCCGCGCGAGCGTGCGCTCGAGGTGTTCGGGCTGCTTCGCGTGTGGGACACCGAGGAGAACGCGGGCGTGCTGATCTACGTGCTGCTCGCCGATCGCGACGTCGAGATCGTGGCCGACCGCGGCATCGACCGCAAGGTGGGCGAGACGGCGTGGCAGTCGATCTGCCGGCGGATGGAGAGCGCGTTCGGCGAGCGGCGCTACGCCGACGCGTTGGTGCAGGGCGTCGACGAGGTTTCAGCACTCCTCGCAGAGCATTTTCCGCGCACGGCTGCGACACGGAACGAGCTGTCCGACAAGCCGTTCGTGCTCTGACGCGGTGCGGTCCTCAGCGACCGTGCTCCGGCTTTTCCATGCCGATGAGGTGCATCGAGTCGTACTCGCGCTGGTTCGAGCGATGGCGCAGCATCACGAGCAGCATCACCGCGGTGACCGACAGCCCGAACAGCACGATGGCCGTGCTGATCGAGATTCCCGCGCGCACCATCAGCGCGTAGAGGCCGACCATCACGAGGATGCCGATGTTCTCGTTGAAGTTCTGCACGGCGATCGAATGCCCCGCACCCATCAGCACGTGGCCGCGATGCTGCAGCAGCGCGTTCATCGGCACGACGAAGAAGCCCGCGCACGCGCCGATCGCGATCATCAGCGCCATCGCCACGCCGATGTTGTGAACGAACACCATCAGCATCACGACTACGCCCATCGCCGCGCCGATCGGCAGCACGCCCACCGAACCGCGCAGCGACACGAGGCGCGCGGCGAGCACGCAGCCGACGGCCACCCCGACGGCGACCACACCCTGCAGCATCGACGCCTGCGCCAGGTTGAGCCCGAGCGCACGCGCGCCCCAGTCGATCACGATGAACTGCAGCGTCGCGCCCGCACCCCAGAACAGCGTCGTCGTCGCGAGCGAGATCTGGCCGAGGCGGTCGCGCCACAGGAGTCCCACGCAGTGCGAGAACTCGCGGATCAGGAATACCGGATTCGTGCTGGGCACGCGATGATCGACGCCGGTATCGGGAATGAACCAGTTGAACACGGTCGCAATGAAGTACGCGACCACGATTACGGCGATGGCCGCGTCGGGCGGCGTGTCGATCGGAAAGTCGATGAACGGAAAGTCGAGGCCGAGCAGCGTGGCCGAGATGCGCGGCGTGATCAGCGCACCGCCGAGCAGCACGCCGAAGATGATCGACGCGACCGTCGCGCCTTCCATCCAGCCGTTGGCGATCACGAGCTGCTCGGGTGGCAGAAGCTCGGTGAGGATGCCGTACTTGGCCGGGGAGTACGCCGCGGCGCCGAAGCCGACGATCGCGTACGCGAGCAGCGGATGCACGTCGACCAGCATGGCGCCGCAACCGATGATCTTGACCGCGTTGGTGACGAGCATCACGCGGCCCTTCGCCATCGAGTCTGCAAACGCGCCGACGAGCGGCGCGAGGATCACGTACGAGACGACGAAGCTCTGCTTCAGCACCGGCGTCATCCACGCGGGCTCGTGCAGCTCGCGCAGCAGCGCGATGGCGGCGACGAGCAGCGCGTTGTCGGCGAGCGACGAGAAGAACTGCGCCGCAATGATCGTGTAGAAGCCGGATTTCATCGAGCGTGGAGGACGCTGGCCGCGGCCCGGAAAGGCGCCTCGCGTTCGCTGTCGATTGTTATAATGGCGAACATGCGGCGCGGGCTTTATACCATGATCGCACACGCTCTTGAAACGCCGCTTCGCCCGCCACGCGCCCGCCGGGCGCGCTAGGCACGCTTCCCCGACCTCACGCCCGCCGCCCGCGTATGGCTCGACCGATCGTCGCCGAGCTCGATCTCGATGCCCTCGCGTCCAACGTCGCGCGGGCGCGGAGCTACGCGCACGGTGCGCGCGTGCTCGCCGTGGTCAAGGCGAACGCGTACGGGCACGGGCTGCAGCGCGTGCTGCCGGGCCTCGCCCTGGCCGACGGCCTTGCGCTCGTCGAACTCGACACCGCGGTGCACCTTCGCGAGCGCGGCGAATCGCGCGAGATCCTGCTGCTCGAGGGCTTCTTTTCCGACGACGAGCTCGACGTGCTGTCGGCACACCACCTGGCGACAACCGTGCATCACGACGCACAGGTGCGCGCGATCGAGCGCGCCACGCTTTCGCGTCCGCTCGACGTCTACCTCAAGGTCAACACCGGCATGAATCGCCTGGGCGTCGCGCCGGCTGCGGTGCGCGATCTCGCGCATCGGCTGTCGCACAGCGCGAACGTGCGCACGCTGCGCCTGGCGATGCATTTCGCGCGTGCCGACGAGTACGACGGTCTGCACGAGGCGCTCGCCCGTTTCGCATCGGCATGCTCGGGGCTTCCGTTCGAGCGCAGCCTCGCCAATTCCGCCGGTGTGGTGCGCTTCGGCGAAATCGGCGGCGATGTCGTGCGGCCCGGCATCATGCTCTACGGCGCCACACCCTTCGCCGATCGCAGCGCGCAGGCACTCGGCCTTCTGCCGGTGATGACGCTGCGCTCACAACTGATCGCCGTGCAGACGCTCGCACCCGGCGACTGCGTCGGATACGGCGCCGCGTTCGCAGCGAAGCAGGCGATGCGCATCGGCGTGGTCGCCTGCGGCTACGCCGATGGCTATCCGCGTCATGCGCCGAACGGAACGCCGGTGCTCGTTGCCGGCAGGCGGGTGCCGATCGCCGGTCGCGTGTCCATGGACATGCTCACGGTCGACCTGACGCACGTGCCCGAGGCCGGCGTCGGCAGCGACGTGGTGCTGTGGGGCGAGGGCTTGCCCGTCGACGACGTCGCGAAGGCCGCGGCGACGGTCGGCTACGAACTGCTGTGCGCGGTGACGCCGCGCGTGCCGTT
>JAICKU010000079.1 GCA_025927765.1 Burkholderiales bacterium | reverse complement strand
CGATTTGGGCTTCTTCGACGATGAGACATGTCGCCTGGAACCGGCGGAGAACCCGTTCCAGGCGAAAGTGTTTCCCATGTCTCAGGTATAAACCGTCACCTATGTGGCCGGAATACACCGAAATGGCTTGGTGCCGGTGGAAGGAGTCGAACCCTCGACCTTCGCATTACGAATGCGCTGCTCTACCAACTGAGCTACACCGGCACGAAAGCCCGACATTATATCGGAACCCGCGCGCTTTTCAGAACCCTGCAAACGTGCGCCATAACGCCGACGCGCCGTTCCAGATGATCTGCACGCCGATGCAGAGCAGGATGAACGCGGACAGCCGCAGCAGAACGGCGGTCCCCGTCGGGCCGAAACGGCGCAGGATCGGATCGGCATAGCGCAGCGTGACGAAGATCGTGACGGCCACCAGCAGCGCGCCGACGGCATGTCCGAGCGAATTGACGACGAGTGGACGAAAGGCCTGCGACTGGTTGGCGCCGAGCGTGATCGCGACCGAGATCGAGCCGGGGCCGACGATCAGCGGCATCGTCAGCGGATAGAACGCACGCGTCTGCAGGTTCGGCCGCTTCACGGGCGTGGCGGCGTCCTGCACCCATTCGAGCGGCTCGTCCGGCTCGTGCAGGAGCGTCCACGCGAGCGAGCAGACGAGGAGGCCCCCCGCGACCTGGACGATCGGCACCGAGATGCCGAAGAAGTCGAGCACGTACGCGCCGACCAGCAGCGACGCGACGAGCAGCAGGAAGCAGTTCATCGCGACGCGCCGTGCCAGGCTCGCGTGCTCCGCCGCCGTCAGGTCGATCGTCTTGGCGAGATAGACCGGTGCGGCTCCGAGCGGATTGACGATCGGCAACAGCGTGGCGAGGGCGAACAGCATCGACTCGATGAATTGGCGCAGGTCGTCGGCGATGGGGGGCATTGCGATGGAGGGCGTTATGAGGTCGCGGATTCTGGCATACCGCGACGACGCGGGCCGACGGTAGAATGCTGCGCCGCTCCGCCGTCGATCGCCGCGACTCTTCGCCCCGTGCCTGCCACGCGTCCCCTGATCGGATTCCACGCCGTCACCGCGCGGCTGCGCCAGCGCGCCGATTCGATCGAGGCGCTCTACGTCGACACCGCGCGTCGCGATGCGCGCATGCGCGGCCTCGTCGAACGCGCGAAACTCGCCGGCGTCCCCGTGCACGCGATCGAAGCGACACGCCTCGACGCGCTTTCGGGGCACGCGCCCCACCAGGGTGTGGTGGCGATCGTCGATGCGAACCGGCCGCACGTCACGCTGGACGACGTGCTCTCGAATGTCGCTGAACCTCCGCTGCTG
The DNA here is from genome assembly GCA_025927765.1 of Burkholderiales bacterium. Classification (GTDB taxonomy): domain Bacteria; phylum Pseudomonadota; class Gammaproteobacteria; order Burkholderiales; family Casimicrobiaceae; genus VBCG01. The sequence continues at coordinate 16,040 of JAICKU010000079.1, read as the reverse complement.
CTCGTGCTCGATGGCGTGACCGACCCGCACAATCTCGGCGCGTGTCTGCGCAGCGCCGACGCGTTCGGCGCCCACGCGGTCGTCGTGCCGAAGGACCGATCGGTCGGTGTGAACGCAACGGTCGCGAAGGCCGCGAGCGGTGCAGCGGATACCGTGCCCGTCATTGCCGTCACCAATCTTGCGCGCACACTGCGCGAATTGAAGAAGCGCGACGTGTGGCTGCTCGGCGCCGAGGAAGGCGGCGAAAGCCTGTTCGACGCCGATGTGTCGGGGGCGGTGGCGTGGGTGCTGGGCGCCGAAGGACAGGGCCTGCGCCGGCTCACCCGCGAATCGTGCGACCGGCTGATCGGCATTCCGATGGCCGGCAGTGTCGAAAGCCTCAATGTTTCGGTGACTGCCGGTATCTGTCTGTATTCCGCGCGCAAGGCGCGCTCCAGGACATCATGACGATTTCACGTTCGCCTGTCGTACACGCACGCCGCGCATTCGCACCGCGTCGGCTCGCCATCGCGGCGGTTGCGGTTTGGATGGCCATCGCACTGCCTGCGTCGGGCAAGGGCACGCTCGTCTACTGCAGCGAAGGGAGCCCCGAAGGCTTCCAGCCGCAGTTCTTCAGCACGGGAACGACGTTCGATGCGGTCTCGGTACCGATGTTCAACCGGCTCGTCGAGTTCGACCTCGGCGCGACGAACATCGTGCCGGCGCTCGCCGAGTCGTGGACGATCTCGCCCGACGGCAAGACCTACACGTTCAAGCTGCGGAAGGGTGTCAAGTTCCACAGCAACGCGAACTTCAAGCCGACGCGCGACTTCGACGCCGACGATGTGCTGTTCTCGTGGAATCGCATGGCCGACGAGAACGCGCCGTTCCACAAGGTGACGGCCGGGCAGACGTTCGCGTACTTCGACGACATGGGGATGAAGAACATCGTCGATCGCGTCGAGAAGCTGGACGACCGCACGGTGCGCTTCGTGCTCAAGCGCCCCGAGGCGCCGTTCCTCGCCGACATGGCGATGGACTTTGCGTCGATCCTGTCGAAGGAATACTTCGACGCGATGATGAAGAAGGGCACGCCGAATGCGGCGGACGTCTATCCGATCGGTACCGGACCGTTCGAGTTCGTGAGCTACCAGAAGGACGCGACGATCCGCTACAAGGCGTTCGACCAGCATTTTCGCGGGCGGCCGAAGATCGACAACCTGATCTATTCGATCACGCGCGATGCCACCGCGCGCTACGCGAAGTTGAAGACCGGCGAGTGCCAGGTGATGGCGTTTCCGAAGCCGGCCGATCTCGACGCGATGCGCAAGGATCCGCAGCTCGCGATCCAGCAGAAGGAGGGACTCAACGTCGGCTACATCGCGTTCAACGTCGAGAAGAAGCCGTTCGACAACAAGCTCGTGCGCCAGGCGCTCAATTACGCGACGAACAAGGACGCGATCCTCAAGGCCGTGTACCAGGGCAATGGGCAGGTCGCGAAGAATCCGATCCCGCCGATTCTGTGGGGCTACAACAACGCCGTGCAGGATTACCCGTACGATCCGGCGAAGGCGAAGGAGCTGCTCGCGCAGGCCGGGTATCCGAACGGCTTCGAGGTCGAGCTCTGGTACCTGCCCGTGACGCGGCCGTACAACCCCGACGGCAAGCGGATGGCGGAACTGATCCAGGCCGACTGGGCGAAGGTGGGCGTGAAGGCGAAGCTCGTCACGTACGAGTGGGCCGAATATCGGAAGCGCAGCAAGACCGGCGAGCAGACGGTGATGATGTTCGGGTGGTCGGGCGACAACGGCGATCCGGACAACTTCTTCGTGCCGCTACTGGGGTGCGAAGCGGTCAAGGGGGGCGGCAACGTGTCGCGCTGGTGCAATCGCTCGTTCGAGGATCTCGTCGTGAAGGCGGCGCAGACACCGAGCCAGCCCGAGCGCGCGAAGCTCTACGAGCAGGCGCAGGTGATCGTGCACGACGAGGCGCCGTGGATCCCGATCGCGCATTCGGTGCGCTTCGACGCGCTGCGCAAGGAAGTGCACGGCTACAAGATGGACGCGACCGCGCATCACTATTTCAACCACGCCGAGATCGTCAAGTAGGCACTTCGAGATTAGGATCGGACTCCAATTTCGGTACCGTATTTGGAGTCCGACCCTGGATCGGGCCGAGTTACCGAATGTGGCGGTTCGTTCTTCGGCGCGCAGCGCTCGTCGTGCCGACGTTCATCGGCGTGACGCTTCTTGCGTTCGCGCTCATTCACCTGATCCCCGGCGACCCGGTGGAGAACATCTCCGGCGAGCGCGGCATGGAGCCGGCGCGGCGGACGCGACTGCTGCACGAGTTCGGTCTCGACCGGCCGCTGCCGGTGCAGTACGGAAGCTACGTCGCGCACGTGCTGCGCGGCGACCTCGGCCATTCGCTCACGACACACGTTGGCGTCGCGCAGGAATTCGGGACGCTCTTTCCCGCGACCGTCGAACTCGCGTTCTTTGCGATGCTGTTCGCACTCGTCGTCGGCGTGCCCGCCGGCGTGATCGCTGCGGTACGCCGCAACACGGCGGCCGATTACGCGGTGATGGGCGTGTCGCTCGCCGGATATTCGATGCCGATCTTCTGGTGGGCGCTGCTCCTGATCCTGTTCTTCTCGGTGCAACTCGGCTGGACGCCGGTGTCGGGGCGCATCGCGGTCGAATACGACGTTCCCGCGGTCACGGGCTTCATGCTGATCGACACGCTGATGGCCGGCGACCTTGCCGCCTTTCGCTCGGCGCTGTCGCACCTGATCCTGCCCACGATCGCGCTCGGCACGATACCGCTCGCGGTGATCGCGCGCATGACGCGCTCGGCGATGCTCGAGGTGCTGCGCGAGGACTACGTGCGCGCGGCCCGGGCGAAGGGCCTGTCGCGCATGCGCGTGATCGTCGTGCATGCGCTGCGCAACGCGCTGATCCCCGTCGTGACGGTCGTCGGCCTGCAGGTCGGCCTGCTGCTTTCGGGCGCCATCCTGACCGAAACGATCTTCTCGTGGCCCGGTGTGGGCAATTGGCTGATCCACGGCGTGCAGGCGCGCGACTACCCGGTGGTGCAGGGCGGCATCCTGCTGATCGCCGGCATCGTGATCGCCGTCAACCTGATCGTCGACGTGCTCTATGGCGTCATCAACCCGCGCATCCGGCATGGGTAGGCCGCCCAAAGCAGGGTCGGACTCCACATATTCGGGCGCGAGGTGCGCATCGGTCGCATTGCCGCAGAATAAGTGGAGCCTGACCCGACTTTCGCATTCGCGCTTCGCGCAGTTCTCGCGCGCGTTCGCGCAAAACCGCGGCGCGCTCGCCGGCCTGACCGTCGTCGTGCTGCTCGTCGTGCTCGCCATCGGGGCCGACGTGATCGCGCCGCATTCGCCCATCGAGCAGTATCGCGATTTCGAACTCGTGCCGCCGTTCTGGGTCGACGGTGGCAGGCTGCGCTTTCCGCTCGGCACCGATGCGGTCGGACGCGACATCCTGTCGCGGCTGATCCACGGCACGCGGCTGTCGCTTCTGATCGGCGTGATCTCGGTGGCGTTGTCGCTGTCGCTCGGCGCAACGCTCGGTCTCGTCGCCGGCTACTGCCGCGGCGTCGTCGACACCGTCATCCTGCGCCTGATGGACGTGATGCTCGCCCTGCCGAGCCTGTTGCTCGCGATCGCCGTCGTGGCGATTCTCGGGCCCGGGCTCATCAACGCGATGTACGCGATCGCCATCGTCATGCTTCCGCATTACGTGCGCCTCGCACGCGCCGCGGTGATCGTCGAGGCCAATCGGGAATACGTCACCTCTTCGCGGATCGCCGGCGCCGGCGTACTGCGCCTCATGTTCGCCACGATCCTTCCGAATTGCGCCGCGCCGCTGATCGTGCAGGCGACACTCGGCTTCTCGAACGCGATTCTCGACGCCGCCGCGCTCGGCTTTCTCGGCCTCGGCGCGCAACCGCCGACGCCGGAATGGGGCGCGATGCTCGCCTCGGCGCTCGAGTTCATCCAGCGCGCGCCGTGGGTGGTCACGTTTCCCGGCCTGGCCATTCTCGTCACGGTGCTGGCGTTCAACCTCGTCGGCGACGGCCTGCGCGACGCGCTCGACCCGAAGCTGCGGAGGGGTTAGACGATGAACGTTCATACCGAAGAGCGGCCGTGGCAGCGCTGGTGTTGCCGGGCGATCAAGTGGATCGCGAAGGAGCGCTTCGAGCTTCGCACGTGGCGCGCCGATGGGCCGCCGGGCGACGCCGTCGATCTTTCCGAACTCGTGCGCTTCCTGCGCGGGCGATAACTCGATGGCCCTCGTCGAAATCCGCGGCCTTCATGTCGACTTCGGATCGCCCGCGAGGCCGCTTCCCGCGGTCGACGGCGTCGATCTCGACATCGGAGCGGGCGAGATCGTCGGCCTTGTCGGCGAATCGGGATCGGGCAAGAGCATGACCGGGCTCGCGCTGATGGGTCTCGTCGATGCGCCGGGGCGCGTGCGTGCGGAGCGCGTTGCGTTCGACGACCAGGATCTGCTCGCGCTGTCCATGCGCGAGCGCGCGAAGCTCGCCGGTGGCCGCATCGCGATGATCTTTCAGGATCCGCAGGCGAGCCTCGATCCGTGCTACACGGTCGGCTTTCAGCTCGACGAGGCGATTCGCCTGCATGGCAGCGCCGCCGAACGCGCGAATCCTACCGCGCGCCGTGAGCGCGCCGTGTCGCTGTTGCGCGAAGTCGACATTCCCGATCCGCCGCAGCGCCTGCACGCGTATCCGCATCAGCTTTCCGGCGGCATGGCGCAACGCGTGATGATCGCGATCGCCGTGGCCGGACGGCCGCGCTTGCTGATCGCCGACGAACCGACGACGGCGCTCGACGTCACCGTGCAGGCGCAGGTGCTCGCGCTGCTCGCCCGCCTGCGTCGCGAGCACGACATGGCGATGCTGCTGATCACGCACGACCTGCCGGTGGTCGCGGAAACCGCGGATCGCGTCGTCGTGATGTACGCCGGGCAGGTGATGGAGACCGGTGACGTGCCGGCGATCTTCGAGGCACCCGGGCACCCGTACACGCAGGCGCTGCTCGACTCGATCCCCGAGCACAACGAGGGTCGGGCCCGGCTGCGCACGATTGCCGGCGTGGTCCCCGGCATCGACGATCGGCCCACCGGCTGCCTGCTCGCTCCGCGCTGCGAGCGTGCCGAACCGATCTGCAGCAGCGAGCGCCCCTTGCTGCGCGGCGGCGGCGCGCACCGTGCCGTGCGCTGCCACTTTCCGTTGCTGAAGCCATGACTGCACCGCTCCTCGAGGCGCGCGATCTCGTGCGCCATTACCGCGCGCCCGGAGGTTACTTCCGCGCACGCGGCACCGTGCGCGCGCTCGACGGCGTGTCTTTCACGCTGCACGCCGGTCGTACGCTCGCCGTCGTCGGCGAGTCGGGCAGCGGCAAATCGACGCTCGCCCGACAGGTGACGATGGTCGAGACGCCGACCGCAGGCGAGCTTCGCATCGACGGGCGCGACGTGAACGCCGACGCCGCGTATCGCAAGGCACTGCGTCCACAAGTGCAGATGGTGTTCCAGAATCCGTACGCGTCGCTCAATCCCCGGCGAACGGTGGGGCAACTGCTCGAGGAGCCGCTCGCGATCCAGCGCCGCTGCACCGCACGCGAACGTCGCCACGCTGCCTACACGATGCTGGCGAAGGTCGGCCTGCGTCCCGAGCATTACAGCCGCTATCCGCACGTGTTCTCCGGCGGTCAGCGCCAGCGGATCGCGATCGCGCGCGCGCTGATGCTGCGCCCGCGCCTCGTGGTGGCCGACGAGCCGGTGTCGGCGCTCGACGTCTCGATCCAGGCGCAGGTGCTGAACCTGCTGATGGACCTGCAGCAGGAGTTCGGCGCCGCGTATCTCTTCATCGCGCACAATCTCTCGGTTGTGCGTCATATCGCCGACGACGTGCTCGTGATGTATCGCGGCAAGGTGGTCGAGCAGGGGCGTAAGCACGACCTGTTCGCACATCCGCAGCACCCGTACACGCAAGCGCTCTTCGCGAGCACGCCTCGACTGCGCGCGCGCAGCCACGAAGAACGCCAGACGCTACCGCTCCCTGCCCCTGAATCCTGGCCCCTGGCCCCTGACTCCGGCCCCTGACCCCGCCGCCATGGCATGATGCCCACCCGAATGACAACCGTCGATCCCGTCGCCCACATCCGCCGCTGGGCGGACGATTTCACGCGCATCCGGCGTGACCTGCACGCGCATCCCGAACTCGGTTTCGACGAGCATCGCACGGCGCGTCTCGTCGGCGACACGCTCGCCGTGTACGGCATCCCGCATCACGCCGGCATCGGCAAGACGGGCATCGTCGCGGTGATCGAAGGCAAGCGCGACACGAAGGGCCGGCGCATCGCATTGCGCGCCGACATGGACGCGCTGCCGCTGCAGGAAGAGAACGACTTCGCGTACAAGTCGCGCTACGACGGGCGCATGCACGGCTGCGGGCACGACGGCCACACGACGATGCTGCTTGCCGCGGCACGCTATCTGCACGAGACGCGCGATTTCGACGGCGTCGCGTTCCTGATCTTCCAGCCGGGCGAGGAAGGCCATGCCGGTGCGAAGGCGATGATCGACGACGGCCTCTTCACCCGCTTCCCGGCCGAGCGCGTGTACGCGCTGCACAACTGGCCCGCGCTGCCCGCGGGCAAGATCGGCATCACGCCCGGACCCGCGATGGCGGCGGCAGATCGCATCGAGATCGTCATCGACGGCCGCGGCGGGCATGGCGCGCACCCGCACATCGCCGTCGATCCCGTGCTCGTCGCCGGTCACATCATCACTGCGGTGCAGTCGATCGTGAGTCGCAACGTGAGCCCCATCGACACCGCGGTGATCAGCCTGTGCGCGATGCAGTCGGGCAATCCCGGCGCATTCAGCGTGATTCCGGCGCATGCGAAGCTCATCGGGACGGTGCGTACGTTTCGCACGAAGACGCAGGACCTGATCGAGCAGCGGCTGCACGAGCTCGTCGGCTCGATCGCTGCGGCGTTCGGCGCACGCGCGACGCTCGATTATCAGCGCGTCTATCCGCCCACGATCAACCACGACGAGGACGCCGAGTTCGCCGCGCAGGTCGCCGAGTCGCTGATCGGGCGCGACAACGTGGTGCGCAATCTCGACCCGTCGATGGGCGCCGAGGATTTCTCGTTCATGCTGCAGGCGAAGCCGGGCGCGTTCGCGCGGCTCGGGCAGGGCGGTGCCGAACATGGCGCGTTCCTGCACAGCAGCCGGTACGACTTCAACGACAGCGTGCTGCCGCTCGGCGCCGGTTACCTCGCGTCGCTCGCGATGCGCGCGATGCCGCTGACGCGCTGAAATGTTCGATATCGGCGCGGCCTTTTCCGGGACGTACGCGGAAGCGCGCGGCAAATTCGTCGCAGCCGCGAGGACGCGCGTGCCCGACGTCGAAGCGAATACGCATCCGACTGCGCGCGGCGCCGAGAATGAGGCGCTTGCGATCGACGCCGCGCTCGTCGGCGAGATCGCATCGGCGTCGCTCCTCGTCGTGACGTCGGGCATGCATGGCGTCGAAGGCTTCGCAGGTTCGGGTTGCCAGGTGGCGCTGCTGCAGGACGACGTCGTCGCCAACGCGATCGCACACGCGAAGATCGCCGTGCTGTTCGTGCACGCCGCCAACCCGTTCGGGTTCTCGCATCTGCGGCGCGTCAACGAGGATAACGTCGACGTCAACCGCAACTTCCGCGATTTCGACTCGACCGCGGCGCCGAATGCCGAATACGCGGCCATTCACGCGCTGGTCGTGCCGGATCGGTGGCCGCCACCGCCGGAGATCACGCAGGCGATCGGCAACTACCTCGCGCGCCACGGCATGCGCAGGCTGCAGGCGGCGCTCACCCGCGGGCAGGCGGAGTTCGCGGATGGACTGTTCTATGCCGGACGGAAGCCGGCCTGGAGCAACCTCGTGCTGCGCGAGCTGCTGGCGCGCCACGGCCGCGAACGGGCGCGCCTCGGCTGGATCGACCTGCATACGGGCCTCGGGCCATGGGGGCACGGCGAGCGCATCTACAACGGACCCGACGAAGCTGCAGCGATCGCACGCGCACGGCATTGGTATGGCGATGACGTCACGACGATGTACGACGATACGTCGTCGTCGTCGCTCCTCACGGGCGCGTCGTTCCATGCGGCGATCGAATCGTGCCCCGGCGTCGAGTTCACCGGCATCACGCTCGAGTTCGGCACGAAGCCGCAACAGGACGTGTTCAATGCACTCCGCGCCGAGCAATGGCTCGCCAACCACCCGGACACCGACGTCGCCACGCGTCAGGCCATCAAGCAGCAGATGCGCGACGCGTTCTTCGACGAGCGCGACGTGTGGAAGGCGATGGTGTACGCCCAGGCGCGCGCGACCGTACTGCAGGCCATTCACGCGCTCGCCACGTAGTAGGGCCCACGGACGTAGGGTCAGACTCCACTTTTTGCGCCACCTCGGGCAATAAGTGGAGTCTGCCCCTACTTTCGCTCCCGATTCCCCTATAATGCGGCGTCGTTTTCGCCGCCAGTCCGCCCGCCCGCGCCGCGCGCCTCGCGTTGCGCCGTTCCACCTCCACGAATCCCCGTGCGCCTCACGCAGATCAAGCTTTCCGGCTTCAAATCGTTCGTCGATCCGACGACCATCGCCACCCCCGGACAACTCGTCGGCATCGTCGGCCCCAACGGCTGCGGTAAATCCAACGTCATCGACGCGGTGCGCTGGGTGCTCGGCGAATCGAAGGCGTCGGCGCTGCGCGGCGAATCGATGCAGGACGTCATCTTCAACGGCGCCGGCGAGCGCAAACCCGTGGGACGTGCGTCGGTCGAGCTGCATTTCGACAACAGCCAGGGCCGCATCGGCGGCCAGTGGGGCCAGTACGCGGAACTGTCGATCAAGCGCATGCTGACGCGCGACGGCGATTCGACGTACTACATCAACAACATCCCCGTCCGCCGCCGCGACATCCACGATCTTTTCCTCGGCACGGGTCTCGGCCCGCGCGCGTACGCGATCATCGAGCAGGGCATGATTTCGCGCGTGATCGAGGCCAGGCCCGAGGACTTGCGCGTGTTCCTCGAGGAGGCGGCCGGTGTCTCCAAGTACAAGGAACGGCGCCGCGAGACCGAAGGGCGCCTGTCGGACACGCGCGAAAACCTGTCGCGGGTCGAGGACATCCGGCAGGAACTCGGCAACCAGCTCACGAAGCTCGAGGAGCAGGCGAAGGTCGCCACGCAGTTCCACGAGCTCGAAGCGCGTCACCGCCAGACGCAGCACCTGATGTGGCACGCGAAGAGCCAGGAAGCGTCGCGCGCCCGCGAGCGTTACGCGAGCGACATTGCCGCGCTGACCGTCGCCCTCGAAGGCCTGCAGGCCGACGTGCGGCAGGCGGAGGCGCGCCTCGTGCAATTGCGCGAGCAGCACTTTGCGGCCGGCGATAGCCTGCACGAGCGGCAGGGCGCGTTCTACGCCGCGAACGCGGAAGTGACGCGCCTCGAGCAGCAGCTCGCGTTCGCGCGCGAAAGCGAAACGCGCCTGACCGAGCAGCTCGCGCAGATCACCGAATCGATCGGCGCGCTCGGCGGACAGCAAGCGGCGCTCGACGGCGAGCAGGCCGCGGCGGAAAAGACGCTCGAAGACGCGCTCGCGACACGCGAGCGCGCGCTGGCGGCGGAAACGCAGGCGCAAGCGGCGATGCCTGCATGCGAAACCGCCGTGGCCGACGCGTCGCGTGCGCTCGCGGAAGTCCAGCAGCAGATTGCAAGCACCGAGCAGGCAATTCGCGTCGGCGAAACGCGGCGCGACAACGCGGGCAAGACGCTCGCGCGCCTCGCGGAACGGCGCGCGAAGCTCGCCGCCGAACTCGCGACGCTCGCAGTGCCAGAAACCGATCCCGTGCGCGAAGTGGAAGAGCAGCTCGCACAGGAAACGGCGGAGCTCGCGGGCCGAGAGCGGCTGACGCAGGAACTGCAGGCGGCGGTGCAGGCGCTGCAGACGCGCCAGCGCGAATGTGCGGAGGCCTCGCAGCGCGAGAGCCGGCGTCTCGGCGAGCACACGGCGCGCGCGAATGCGTTGTCGGCGCTGCAGGCGAAGATCGGCCATGGCAAGGACGTCGACGGCTGGCTCGACGCGCGCGGCCTCGCGCAGGCGCGACGCCTGTGGCAGGCGTTGGAGATCGAGGCCGGCTGGGAGGATGCGCTCGAATCGGTGCTGCGGGAGCGTCTCGCCGCGATCGAGCTCGAGCGGCTCGACGATGCGCTCGCGTGGCTCGACGGCAGCAAGCCGCCGGCGCGTCTCGCGGCGTACGTGCCCGCGACGCACGATGCACCAAGCGCGTCGAGCGACGATGCCTTGTCGTCGAAGGTGCGCGCGAAGAGCGAGGGCGTTGCTGCGGTGCTCGCCGATGCGCTCGCCGGCGTGCGCCATGCAACCGACGTCGCCGCGGCACTTGGACGTCGTGGCGAGCTGCGACACGGCGAGACGTTCGTCACGCCGCAGGGCCACCGCGTCGGCGCGCACGCCCTTGCATTGTTCGCGCCCGACAGCGAGTTGCACGGCGTGCTCGCGCGACAGCGCGAGCTCGACGAGCTCGCCGGCGTGATCGCCGAAGCGACCGCGTCTTCGCAGGCAGCGAAACAGGCGCTGGACGACGTCGAGCGCGAGCTTCGCGACAAGCAGGCGACGTGGCAGCAGGAGAATGCGGCGCTCGCCTCCCAGCAGCGGCGCTGCCACGGCCTCGAGCTCGAGCTCGTGCAGCTCAAGCAGGCGGCGGAAGCGCAGGCGCGCCGTCGCACGCAGATCGCCCAGGAGAGCGACGACCTCGCCGCGCAGCATGCGCAGGGCAGCGACGAGCACGCGGCGATCGCGCGCGAGATCGCCGACCGGCAATCGCAGCTGCACGACGAGATGGCGCGGCGCGAGGCGGCGCGGCATGCGCGAAACGAGGCGGAGGTGGCGCTCGCACGCGCGCGCGAGCAGTTGCGATCGGTCGAGCGCGCAGCGCAGGAAGCGAGCTTCGCCGAGCGCAGCTGCCGCGACCGCATCGCCGAGCTCGCGCGGCGCCGCGAATCGCTCGCGATACAGATGACGCAGCAGCAGGCGCTGCTCGCGCAGCTCACGTCCGAGCGCCAGGCGATCGACTGGACGCCGGTCGAGGAGGCGCTGCAGCGGCAGCTCGCCGCCCGCGGCGAGGCCGAGCAGGCACTTGGTGCCGCGCGCAATCAGCAGGAATCGCTGACGGCGGAATTGCGCGCCGCCGACGAAGCGCGGGTCATCGCCGAGCAGAAGCTCGAGCCGGCGCGCGCGAAGATCCAGGACGTGCAGCTCAAGGAGCAGGCGGCGACCCTCGCAGAGCAGCAGTTCGGCGAGCAGCTCGCCGAGGCCAAGGCCGACCTTGCGGCCCTGCCCGAGGCGCTGAAGGCGTGGGGCAGCGCGCGCACGCTGCCCGCGGAAATCGAGCGTCTCGCCAACGCGATCACCGAGCTCGGTCCCGTCAATCTCGCCGCACTCGACGAGCTGACGCAGGCCTCCGAGCGCAAGGCGTACCTCGACCGCCAGGCGGCGGACCTCACCGAGGCGATGACGACGCTCGAAGCGGCAATTCGCCAGATCGACCGCGAATCGCGCGAGCTCCTGCAGCAGACGTTCGCAATCGTCAACGCCAACTTCTCGAAGCTCTTCCCGGCGCTCTTCGGCGGCGGCCAGGCGAAGCTCGTGCTGACCGGCGAGGAGATCCTCGATTCGGGCGTGCAGGTGATCGCGCACCCGCCGGGCAAGCGCAACTCCACGATCCACCAGCTCTCCGGCGGCGAAAAGGCGCTGACCGCCATCTCGCTCGTGTTCGCGCTGTTCCAGTTGAACCCGGCGCCGTTCTGCCTGATGGACGAGGTCGACGCGCCGCTCGACGAGTCGAACACGCATCGCTTCTGCCAGATGGTGAAGGAGATGTCGGGCGGGTCGCAGTTCCTGTTCATCTCGCACAACAAGGTCACGATGGAGATGGCGAATCAGCTCGTCGGCATCACGATGCCCGACGCCGGCATGTCGCGCGTCGTGGCGGTCGACATTGCCGAGGCCCTCGAGCTCGCCGCCGACGCCGAGCCACAACTCGCCACCTAGGTCGTCAACCGGATCGCTCAATACAGCGTCGTATACTCGTTCATGACTCCGCTACAGCTCGGATTGATCGCGGCCGGCGTCCTGCTCGTGGTCGCGGTCATCGTCTACAACGTGTGGCAGGAGCGCCGCGTGACGCGCAGGCTTGCCGAGTCGCGTCGCGACGCGGATCACGCACGCGGCGAAACGACCCGGCGCGCGAACGAGCGCGTCGAGCCCACGCTTGCCAAACCGGATGCCGGCGCGGCACGCCCCCAGCCCACGACGCGCGACGTCGCACCCGCACGCGCCGACGCCGCGGCGACGCCGGCGGTGCGCACGCGCGACGCGCCGAGCGCGCCGTTCGTGCCGCCCGGCGAAGTGATTCCGCCGCCGGCCTCCTTCGACAGCTCGGTATCCGACGACACCGCCCTCGAAGCGCTCGCCGAGGGCGACGTCGAATCGATCACGCTGACGCCCGTCGCCGACGAGCCCATCGAAGTGGCGAGCATCGCCATCACGTCGGCGCCGCAGCCCGACCACGAAATCGAATCGATCGTCCCGGTGACGCCGCAGGCGCCCATCGCCGCGGGTGCGCTGGCCGCCGGCTTGCACGCGCGCACCGGCAAGCGGCTGCGCTGGTTCGGCCGTCACGATGCGCGCTCCGATTGGCAAGTGCTGGCGGCCGACACGCCCGGGCGCTTCGCGGACGTGATCGCGTGCCTGCTGCTCGCCGATCGCAATGGCGCGGCGTCGCGCGCGCAACTCGACACGTTCGCGCGCGTGGTCAACGACGTGGCGGCCTCGCTGCCGGGCAGCGCAGTCGTGCCCGACCTTGCACAGGAAACGTCGCGCGCTGAATCGCTCGATCGCCTGTGCGCCGAACTCGACGTGCAGATCGGGCTCACCGTACAGATGCCCGAGCCGGCGTCGATTCCCGGCACCCGGCTGCGCGGCGTCGCCGAGGCCGCGGGCTTCCATCTATCGCCAGCGGGCCGGTTCGAGTTCGTCAACGAAGACACCGGGGGTGTGCTCTACACGCTGCAGAATCTGCGCCCCGACGCCTTCAGCGCCGAGATGCTGCGCCTCACCGCCACCAACGGCGTCGTGTTCCTGCTCGATGTCGCGCGGCTCACCGATCCCGTGCGTACGTTCGACCAGATGAAGCTCGCCGCGAAGCGCATGGCGACGACCCTTGGCGCCGAACTCGTCGACGACAACCGCCGCCCGCTCGACGACGCCGCGCTCGCGACGATCCGCGAGCAGGTCCAGACGGCGGCCGATGCGCTGCGCGCCGTGCACATCGAGCCGGGGAGCGCGCGCGCGCTGGCGCTGTTCAGCGCATAGTGCCGAAGGCCGCCGCCGCGGTTCCGAAGGCGGACGCCGCGCGCGCGAAGGCGCTGCGCGCGGCCATCAAGCACGCCGATCACGCGTATTACGTGCTCGATCGGCCGACGATCAGCGACGCCGAGTACGACGCGCTCTTCCGGGAGCTGCAGGCGCTCGAAACCGCGCATCCGGCGCTTCGCACGCGCGATTCCCCGACCCAGCGCGTCGGCGGCGCGCCGCAAGCGGGATTCGCGCCGGTCCGCCACGCGGTGCGGATGCTATCGATACGCACGGAAACGAAAACGAGCGCGGAGGCGGCCTTCGATTTCGACGCGCGCATCCGGCGCGAGCTCGGCCTCGACGAGGCGGCGCCGCCCGTCGCCTACATGGCGGAGCTCAAGTTCGACGGCCTCGCGATCAACGTGCGCTATGAGGAGGGCCGGCTCGCGGTTGTGTCCACGCGCGGCGATGGGGACGTGGGCGAGGACGTCACGCGCAACATCGCGACGATCCACGTCATTCCGCAACGCCTCGCAACAAGGCGCCCGCCCGACGTGCTCGACGTGCGCGGCGAGGTGTACATGACGCGCGCGGACTTCGCGGCGCTCAACGCGCGCCAGCGCGACGAAGGCGCGCGCCTCTTCATCAACCCGCGCAATACCGCGGCGGGCGCCGTGCGCCAGCTCGACCCGGCGATGACCGCGAAGCGGCCACTGCATTTCTTCGCCTACGGCATCGGCGAGGTGCGCGGGTGGGACGTGCCCGACACGCAGCACGGCCTGCTCGAAACGCTCGCGTCGTTCGGCCTGCCCGTCGACGATCATCGGCGACGCCTGCACGGCGGTGCCGAGCTCGCGAAGTTCTACGAGCACGTGGCGGCGATCCGCGACGAGCTGTCGTTCGACATCGACGGCGTCGTGTACAAGGTCGACCGGCTGGCGCTGCAGCGCGAGCTGGGCTTCGTCTCGCGCGAGCCGCGCTGGGCGGTCGCGCACAAGTTTCCAGCGGAGGAAATGCCCACCAGGCTGCTCGACATCGGCGTGCAGGTGGGGCGGACGGGCGCGATCACGCCGATCGCACGGCTCGAACCGGTGTTCGTCGGCGGCGTCACCGTTACGAACGCCACGCTGCACAACGAAGACGAGGTGCGGCGCAAGGACGTGCGGATCGGCGACACGGTCGTCGTGCGCCGCGCCGGCGACGTGATCCCGGAAGTCGTGCGCGTGGTGCTCGAACAGCGCCCGGCCGATGCGCGCGAATTCGTGATGCCGACGACGTGTCCGGAATGCGGCTCGGCGATCGAGCGCTTGCCCGACGAGGCGATCGCGCGTTGCACCGGTGGCCTCGTGTGCCCGGCGCAGCGCAAGCAGTCGCTGCGCCACTTCGCGAGCCGGCACGCGATGGACATCGAGGGCCTGGGCGAGAAGCTGGTCGAGCAGCTCGTCGACAGCGGGCGCGTGAAAACGCCCGCCGATGTCTACACGCTCACGATCGACGACCTTGCCGCACTCGAACGGATGGCGGAGAAGAGCGCCGCCAACGTGGTTGCGGCGATCGACAAGAGCCGCGGCACGACGCTCGCGCGATTCATCTACGCGCTCGGGATTCGCCATGTCGGCGAAGCGACCGCGCGCGATCTCGCCGATCATTTCGGCGCACTCGATCCGCTGCTCGAGGCGACCGGCGACGAGCTCGTCGCCGTTCGCGACGTCGGGCCCGTGCTCGCCGAATCGATCCGCGATTTCTTCGCCGAGCCGCACAATCGCGCGGTGATCGACGCGCTGCGCCAACGCGGCGTACGCTGGCAGGAAGGACCGGCGAAGCGCGCAGCGAACGGTCCGCTGACCGGCAAGACGTTCGTGCTGACCGGCACGCTGCCCGCGCTGTCGCGCGACGAGGCGAAGGCGATGCTGGAGGCGGCCGGGGCGACGGTGACCGGGAGCGTGTCGAAGAAGACCGATTACGTCGTGGCGGGCGCCGACGCGGGGAGCAAGCTTGCGAAGGCCGAAGAGCTCGGCATCGCCGTGCTCGACGAAGCCGCGATGCGCGCACTGATCGGCGGAGCGCATGACGATCAAACCTAAGTAGGGTTAGACCCTACTTTTCGACCATCCTTTGGCGAAGAGGCAGCCGATGACCAAGATCACGAAAGCGGTGTTTCCCGTTGCGGGCCTCGGCACGCGCTTCCTGCCGGTGACGAAGGCGAGCCCGAAGGAGATGCTGCCCATCGTCGACAAACCGTTGATCCAGTACGCGGTGGAGGAGGCGGCCGCGGCCGGCATCACCGACATGATCTTCATCACCGGGCGGCAGAAGCGGGCGATCGAGGATCATTTCGACAAGGCGTACGAGCTCGAGACCGAGCTTGCGCTCCGCAACAAGACCGCGCTGCTCGAGCAGGTGCAGGCGTCGACGCCGCCGGGGATCAACTGCGTGTTCATCCGGCAGACGGAAGCGCTCGGGCTCGGCCACGCCGTGCTCTGTGCGGAGCCGGTGGTGGCGGGCGAGCCGTTCGCCGTGCTGCTCGCCGACGACCTGATCGACGCACAGGTGCCCGTGATGAAGCAGATGGTCGACCT
>JAICKU010000056.1 GCA_025927765.1 Burkholderiales bacterium | reverse complement strand
CTTTCGCCTGCTCGGTGCGCTGCGTGAGCGGCTTCTTGGCGCGGAACAGCGCTGATTTGAAGTACTGGTCGGCGGCCTCTTGAAGGGTGGTCGCCGCGGAGTACCGCGGCGCATCCGAGAACTGCTTGAGTTGCTCCTCAAGCGCCTCTTCAGCCAGCTTCTTGGTGGCGAAGACCCGGTCGAAGGGGGGCCAACCTTTGCGCCGAATCTGGAGGCGGTACTTGTCGTTCGGAAGCTTGTACAGCTTGGGCATGTGCATCTCCGGGAAGCGACGTAGGGTCACGTCCCCCCGTGTGCAAAAGGACTGCACATGGATTGCGCATGCTTTCGGCAAGGTCGCCTGCTCCTTTAGGGCGTTCTGCTATGAAGCCGACGGAAGGAATTGGTGGCCAAGGGCGGAATTGAACCACCGACACAAGGATTTTCAGTCCTCTGCTCTACCAACTGAGCTACTTGGCCTTTGAAACTGCCGCGGCCGGAGCAATCGCACTCCGGCCGGGATCGAAATTATATCAGCACCGAATTGGCAGTCCGGCCCGGACACCGTGCACGAGCGGTTGGGTTACGCGTCGAAAAACCTGATCAACTCCCGCAGCGTCTCGTCCGGCACCTCCTCGGCAAGATAGTGTCCGCTCGGCAGCGCGCGGCCGCGCACGTCTGCAGCCACAGCACGCCAATCGTCGAGCGGCCGAAACAATCGATTCACCACGCCGCGCTCGCCCCACAGCACGAGCATCGGGCAAGTCACCTTGCGCGCATCGGCGTCGTGCTCGAGGTCGATCGATGCCGCAGCCCGGTAATCCTCGCAACTCGCGTGGATCGTCGCCGGATCGCCGAAGCACCGCTCGTATTCGGCGAGCGCGCGCGGATCGAAGTGCTGCAGGCCCGTGCCCCAGCCCCCGAGTTTGCGCCGCAGGTAGTAGACGGGATCGGCGCCGATCAGCCGTTCGGGCAGGTCGAACGGCTGGATCAGGAAGAACCAGTGGTAGTACGCGGTGGCGAACGCGCGGTCCGTTTGCGCATACATCGCGGCCGTGGGCGAGATGTCGAGGAGCGCGACCTGCGACACCGCGTCGGGATGATCGCGACAAAGGCGATGCGCCACGCGCCCGCCGCGGTCGTGACCGACGAGGCGAAACCGCTCGTGCCCGAAGCGCCTCATCACCTCGACCATGTCCTGCGCCATCGCTCGCTTCGAGTACGCGGCGTGCGTGTCGTCGGACGCGGGCTTGCCCGAATCGCCGTATCCGCGAAGGTCCGCGCACACGACGCTGTAGTGCTGCGCGAGTGCGGGCGCGACGCGATGCCACATCGCGTGCGTTTGCGGATAGCCGTGCAGCAGCAGGATGGGCGGACCATGGCCGCCGACCACGCAGTGGATGCGTGTTTGCGGCGTCGTGACATCAGCAACAGTGAAGCCGGGAAAGAGTGGATCGGTCACAGCGCCTCCTTGCTGCATTCGACGTCAATTTCCTGATTGCAGACGGCGACCATTTTCGGCGCGCTGCTTGCTTCGCAATCGGGAACGTTCACACGCGTCGCGCCAATGTGCGTGTTTTGCCGGTGTCCCGCGCGTAATCGCGGTCGGCGGTCGTCCGACGGATCGGCAAACGGCGTGAACCGTCGCATGAAGCTTTTGCCGGATCAACATTCGCCGCGATTCGCTCGCGCACCCGGGGAGATCGCCATGACGTCGACCCTGCCTTATCACCCATCACGATTCGTCTGGCAATGCGTACTCGTTGCGTTGCTCGCGCTGCTCGTCGTGTTTCCCGCGTATGCGAAAGATACCGCGCCGCCGGCCTCGAGCGAAGGGACGAGCCCTGGCGGCAGCCAGTCGAAGGTCGATGCCGACAAGATCTTCGGGGCAATCGTCAGGATCGAGACGCACGCGGTGCCCGATGCGCGCAGCGCCGATTCGCTCGGCGAAGCGCGCGAAGGCACCGGGATCGTCATCGGAAAGGATGGGTTGATCCTGACCATCGGCTACCTGATCGTCGAGGCGAACGACGTGCAGGTCACCGATTCGAAGGGACACAGGTATCCCGCCAACATCGTCGCGTACGACCAGGCGACCGGGCTCGGGTTGCTGCGCACCGTGGTGCCCGTCGACGCGACGCCCATTACGTTCGGCGATTCCGCCAAGGTGGCCGAGCGCGAGCCGGTGCTGATTCTCAACGCCGCCGACGGCGCTTCGTTCGCGTGGGTGGTGTCGAAGCGCTCGTTCACCGGCGACTGGGAATATCACCTCGATTCCGCGTTGTTCACGAGCCCGCCGACCACCGATTGGAGCGGCGCCGCGCTCATCAATCGCGACGGCAAGCTCGTCGGCATCGGCGCACTCATCGTCTCGAAAGCCACCGACGGGGAGTTGGATCTCCCCGGCAACGTATTCGTGCCCATCGACGTGCTGAAGCCGGTGCTGGCCGATCTCGTGCGCCAGGGTCATCGCACGGGTCCCGCACGGCCGTGGCTAGGCGTGAGCGCCGAGGAATTGCAGGGACACCTGTTCGTGACCAAGGTGTCGCCGGATGGACCGGCCGAGCAGGCGGGCATCGCCGTGGGCGACATCATCCTGGGTGTGGGCGACGCGCCGGTGACGTCGCAGGACGACTTCTACCAGCACGTGTGGGCGAAGCGGCAGGCCGGCGACGAGGTGCCGCTCAAGGTGCTGAAGGGCGTCGAGGTGAAGGAGGTGCGGGTGCGGTCGATGGATCACGTCGCGTATCTCCGGCCACACGCCACGATTTGAGGGTCTGATTTGAGGGCCTGATCCTCTCTCGTAGAATCGGCGCTCGCGCCGACGCGCCTTCGCGCGGCGGCGGCACACACACGCGCCCGTTCATGCCGCTCTTCGCGCTGACGATCTTCGGAAGTGCGTTCCTGCTCTTCCTCGTCCAGCCGATCATCGCCAAGGAGATCCTGCCGTGGTTCGGCGGCTCGGCCGCCGTCTGGACCACGTGCATGGTGTTCTTCCAGTGTGCGCTCCTCGCAGGCTACGCGTACGCCGACGTGCTCGCGCGCCGTTTGGCCCCGCGCAACCAGACGTTGGTCCACGCGGCGCTGCTCGTCGCAAGCCTCGCCGTGCTGCCGATCATTCCATCGGCGCACTGGAAGCCGTCCGGCGCCGACGATCCGCTCGCGTCGATCCTGGGCCTGCTCGTCGTCACGCTCGGCCTGCCGTTCTTCCTGTTGTCGACGACGAGCCCGCTGCTGCAGTCCTGGTTCGCGCTTCGCTTCCCCGGCCGCAATCCCTACCGGCTTTTTGCCCTTTCCAATCTGGCGTCGCTGCTCGCGCTCGTCGCGTATCCGTTCGTGATCGAGCCCGCCGTCGCCACGCGCACGCAGGCGCAGGCATGGTCGATCGGTTATGCGGTGTTCGTCGTGCTGTGCGCGGCGACGGCATGGCGCAACCTGCAGGTGCGCGACATGCGCGTGCGCGAAGCCGAACACGTGATGGCGTCCACGCCGACGCTAGGTCGGCAGGTACTCTGGTGCGCGCTCGCGGCGACGAGCAGCGTGCTGCTGCTGGCCGTCACCAGTCACCTGACCCAGAACATCGCCGCCGTGCCACTGTTGTGGGTGGTTCCGCTCGCGATCTACCTGTCGACGTTCATCCTGTGCTTCGAAAGCCCGCGCCTCTATCCGCGGGAGACGCTGCTGCCGATCGCCGCCGCTGCGCTCGGCGTGATGGCGTGGTGCCTCGCCGATGCGCGGCTCACGCACGAGCTGTGGCTGCAGATCGCGGTGTTCTCGCTCGGGCTCTTCGTCGTCTGCATGTTCTGCCACGGGGAACTCGCGCGACTCAAGCCTGCGCCGCGCTACCTCACGCGCTTCTACCTGATGGTGTCGTTCGGCGGCGCGCTCGGCGCGGCGCTCGCGGGCATCGTCGCGCCGCTCGTGCTGCGCGCGCATTTCGAGCTGGCGCTGTGCCTCGTCGGTGCCGCGCTGCTGCTCGCGTGGCAGGTGCGCCGCGATGCGATCGTGTTCGCCATGCTCGCCGGCGTCGCGTTCGTCGCGACGATCGGCTGCGGCCTTTGGTACGTGACGGATTTCTACGACGATACGCTGCTCGCCACGCGCAATTTCTACGGCGTGCTGCGCGTGCAGCAGTTTGGCGAAGGCCGGACCGAACATCGGTCGCTCGTGTCGGGCACGATCATGCACGGCGTGCAGTACGAGTCGCCCGCGGTGCGGCGACAGCCCACGAGCTACTACACCACGTCGTCGGGCATCGGCCGGCTGCTCGAGACGCTGCATCCGCGACTGGACCCGCTTCGCGTCGGCGTGATCGGTCTTGGCACGGGCACGCTCGCCGCCTACGGCACGCCGGGCGACCTGTACCGCTTCTACGACATCAATCCGGCCGTGATCGCGATCGCACGCCGGGACTTCACCTATCTTGGCGACAGCGAGGCGCACGTCGAAACCCCGCTTGGCGATGCGCGCCTTACGCTCGAACGCGAGCCGCCCGCGGAGCTCGACGTGCTGGCCGTCGACGCCTTTTCGAGCGACGCGATCCCGGTGCACTTGATCACCAAGGAAGCGCTCGCGCTCTATGCGAAGCAATTGCGCGCGGGCGGCGTGGTCGCGTTCCACGTGACCAACCGGTTCCTCGATCTCGTACCCGTCGTCGACAGCATCGCCCGGGCGAACGGCATGGAGGCGGTGTGGATCCACGACGAAGGCGAGGATGCGCTCGCCAATCGCAGCGACTGGGTCCTGGTGTCGCGCAATCACGCGCTGCTCGCGAGCCCGCGCATCGCGACGGCGGCAAGTGCCATTCCGCCGCATCCCGAGTGGCGGGTGTGGACCGACGACTTCAACAACCTGTTCCAGGTGCTGCGCCGGTGAGTCGCGGCAATGTGCACTAGAATCGGCGCATGAGCACTGGCATCGAAAGAGAATCAGGGTCCGACCCTCGTTTCGCGGAGCCGTATCGCGCGCTGGTGCGGCCCGAAGGTGCGCGGTTCATCGAGGTGCTCGATCAGCGCGAGTTGCCGCACGCGGTGGTGACGAAGCGCGTGACCGACGTCGACGCCGCCACCGCCGCGATCCGCGACATGGTCGTGCGTGGCGCGCCACTCATCGGTGCGGTGGGCGCGTACGGACTCGCGCTCGCGCTCGACGCCGACGCGTCGGACGCCGCGCTCGAACGCGCGCATGCGAAGCTGGACGCGGCGCGGCCCACCGCGGTGAACCTGCGCTGGGCGCTCGATCGCGTGCTTGCACGCGTGGCGCCACTTCCCGTCTCACGACGTGCCGACGCGGCATGGTGCGAAGCCGATGCGATTCGCGACGAGGACGTCGCGATCAACGCGGCGATCGGCCGCTACGGCCTCGAGCTGTTGCGCGCGTTAGGAGGCGAGGGTCGCGCCGTCGACGTGATGACGCATTGCAACGCCGGGGCGCTCGCGACCTGCGGCTTCGGCACGGCGACGGCGCCGATCTTCCTCGCGCACGACGAAGGCCTGCCGCTGCACGTGATCGTGAGCGAAACGCGGCCGCGTCTTCAAGGGGCGAACCTCACCGCATGGGAGATGGCGTCGCGCGACATTCCGCACACGCTGATCGTCGACAGCGCGAGCGGGCTTTTGATGCGACGTGGCGAGGTCGACATCGTAATCGTCGGCGCGGACCGGGTCGCTGCGAACGGCGACGTGTGCAACAAGATCGGCACCTACGACAAGGCGCTTGCCGCTGCGGACAACAGCATTCCCTTCTACGTGGCGCTGCCCTCGCCCACCATCGACTGGAACGCCGTGTCGGGCGACGCCATCCCGATCGAGGCGCGCGCGATGGACGAAGTGCTGACGATCGCGGGCGCGTCGGCCTCGGGCGAGCGCGTGGCCGTGGCGATCGCGGGTCGCGGCACGAATGCGCGCAACTTCGCGTTCGACGTCACACCCGCGCGCCTCGTCACCGGCTACGTCACCGAGCGCGGCATCGCGCGCAACGCCGCGGAACTGCACGCGCTCTTTGCCGACCGTGGCAACTGACACGCGCGAACTGCGGCAAGCGATCATCGCCACCGCCCGCGCGATGAACGCGCGCGGTATCAACCGCGGCACGTCGGGCAACGTGAGCGCGCGCGTCGACAAGGGTTTCCTCGTCACGCCGAGCGCGCTGCCCTACGAGCGCACCGAACCCGACGACATCGTGTTCGTCGACGCGGACGGCGCTGCGTCGGGGCGGCGCAATCCGTCGTCCGAATGGCGCTTTCATCGCGACATTTACGCAGCCCGCCCTGACGCGCAGGCAATCGTGCACACGCACGCGTCGTTCGCGACGACGCTCGCGTGCCTAGGCCGCAGCATTCCCGCCTTCCACTACATGATCGCCGTCGCGGGCGGCGACGACATTCGCTGCGCGCCGTACGCGACGTTCGGCACGCAGGCGCTGTCCGACCATGCCGTGCGCGCGCTCGAGGATCGCAAGGCCTGCCTGCTCGCGCATCACGGCATGATCGCGATCGGCGATTCGCTCGACGCCGCACTCGCGCTCGCCGTCGAGGCGGAGGCGCTCGCCGAAATGTACTGGCGTGCTATGCAGATTGCGGAGCCGGCGATCCTGACGCACGACGAAATGCGCGAAGTGCTCGCGCGCTTCGCAACGTACAAGGCCTGACCTACGGCTTGTCGTCAACAGCCGTGCGGTAATTTCGCGCGCGTTGAACGGCAAGAATTGCGCGAGCGTGCAGCACGGAGCAGGAGCGCGTTCGCCGCTCCGTTCGTCGCGCTGTGGATGCGCCCGTCGATACGGAGTGGTACGTTCCTTGCGAAGCTGACGGACCCTTTTCCAGGAGGCTCGACTTCATGCGTATCGCGACACTCGTTTCCGCAGGATGCCTGCTCGCCGCCACGGGAGTGGCGCACGCCCAGGCCACTGCGGCCGCCGGCTCCGTCGTCGTCGTCCCGGTCGTGGCCGAAACGTCCTCGTACACGACCGAAGTGATCGTCCGCAATCCCGGCACCGCCGCGATCAACGTCAACATCAAGTTCTACGAAGCGAACAACTCGACCACGCCGGGATTGCGCTCGTGCACGTCGCTCGGGGTGGCCGGCAACGCGTCGGTACCGTTCGACCTCGCCTCGAAGTGCTCGCTCGGCGCGGGCAGCCATTTCGGCATGCTCGTGCTCGAGGATGCGGCTACGCCGAAGACGAACGTGTTCTACGCGTACTCGCGCGCGCAAACGCCGGGCGGCAACGGTTTCAGTGTCGAGGGCTTTCCCGCGGGTGCGTTTTCCGGGGCAAACGCCGACGTGGTCGGACTGAAGCGCCAGGCTGCGGCGCCCGTGTATCAGTCGAACTGTTTCATCGGCGCGCTCGGCGAGCCGCTGACTTACCAGGTGCTGCTCTGGGACGGGAACAACAATCTCGTGGGCATGCCGATCACCGGTTCGCTCGGCGCGTACCAGAACATCCGCTTCCTCGACGTCTTCGCGGCGGCCAACGCCCCGGCCGGCGATCAGTCGAACGTGCGCGCCACGTTCAGCGTGACGAGCGGCGCACAGGCGATGGTGCCGTTCTGCACCGTGCAGGAGAGCACGTTCTTCGGCGCGGACTTCCGGATCGGCAAGTCGGTCGACGCGCTGAACAACGGGCAGCGCCGCCTCGCGTGCATCGGCATCGACGATTGCAAGGTGAGCGCCGTCAGCTCGACGCAGCCCGAACAGATCACCGATGTGACGAAGAAGAACGTCTACTCGATGATCATCACCCAGCCGGACTACGTTCGCTGCGACCTCGTGAGCGATCGCCTGAGCGACCTGCAGATTCGCCTGCGCGAATGGGGCGATCCATTCTCGTCGCCGGTGTTCCCCGCGTCGGCACCGTTCTCGAATGGCGGCAGCGGCAATACGTTCTTTTACATCTATACGGGTGGACGTAACGCCGTGAACAGCGGCACGGCGTCGCGCTGGTTCATCGACGTTGCGTTCCGCACCGGCGGCAACGCGACGGTGCCCATCGACTTCGGCATCACCTGCACGTCGGGCAACGGTACCGAGGTCCCGTGGCTGCGCGGCGTGGTCGCGAACGACTTCCCATAACCGATCGCGCTATCCGACGCGGGCCTCGTCGCCCGCGTTGGGCGTGCTGCGGCGCGTCATGCCGCGCCTTGCACACGCTTGCGCATCACGTAGATCCACGTGGGCGCAAGTCGCGCGACGATGCGCGCGCCCATGCGCACCGTGACGCGCGCCACCGCGTGTCGCGTCAACTGCGGAAAACGATAGCGCGCGGGATCGGCCAGCATCTGCGGCGACACGAAGCGGACGCTGTCGAAGGGTGCGAGAAGCCCAGCCAGCGCCCACGGCGCGACGAAGCGCTCCTCGTACCCCGACGCACTGCCCCGTGCACGCAGCCACGCATTGGCGACGGTGCGCGGCAGGCACGACAGCAGCGGCAGGCGGTGATGGGGTTCCAGGAGCTGCAACGTGTGGCCCGCCGCGAAATAACACGCGCCACCCGGACGCAGCACGCGATACAGCTCGCGCACGAGCACGTGCGCATCGCGCACGTGCTCGTACACGTGGTTGCACACCGCGGCGTCGAACGACGCGTCGGCAAACGGCAAAGCGTCGCCCGACGCGGCAACGAAACGCGGGCCGCGACGGCGCGCCGCCGCCAGCGAAACGCCTTCGACGTCGACGTCCACGCCCACGACTTCGCGCGCATGCCCGGCGATGGCGTCGGTGATCAGCCCCGCCGAGCAGCCCACGTCGAGGATGCGCGATGTCGCGGCATCGATGCCGCCGAAATCGGCGAGCGCCGCCACGATGCGCTCGCCCCGCAGCGCGCGTCCTTCGGGTGCGTCGAGGAAGCCGTAGCGGCCGACGGCCTTGCCGTTCACGGCGCGATCGCCTCCGCCCGTTGCGCCGTTACGCGCTGCAACAGCTGCTCGTACGATGCGACGGACGCGTCCCAGCTTCGGTGCTGCCTCATGAACTCGCGCGCGTCGGCCGCCCGGCGCTGGCTCTTCACCGGATCGTCGAGCTGGCCGCGAATCTCGCGAATCCATGCCGCGGCGTCCTGGGGTGGCAGCAGCGTGCCCGCGCGTCCGTCCGCGAGCGCTTCGCGCAGTCCTTCGAGATTCGACGCGACGACGGGGCAGCCGGCGACCGCGGCTTCGAGCGCGACGAGGCCGAAGCCTTCCATGTCGCCGGGCACCGCGACGTTCGGCATCACGCACAGCGACGCGCGCTCGAGCCACGCGGTCTTCTCCGCCTCGTCGCAGCCGCCTCGCCAATCGATGCGCGCGGTCACACCCGCGCGTTGCGCCACCGCTTCGATCGCGTCGCGTTGCGGGCCCTCGCCCACGACAACCAGGCGCAGGCTCGGGCGGTCGCGCGCAAGCTCGGGCAGCACGTCGCGCACGAACCACGCGACGCCCTTGCGGCGGACGAGGCGTCCCACGTACAGCAGGCACTCACGCTCGCGCACGACGGACGACGCGGGCCGCATCTCGACGCCGGGTTCGATCACGTGCAGCCGCGCCCGCGGCAGGCCCGCGCGAAGCGCGACGTCGCGCGCCGCTTCGCTGATGCACACGTAGGCGTCGAAATGGCGCAGGAACGTCCTCCGCCACGCGCGATAAATCGGCGACGCATGGACGATGTCGAGCCCGTGAATCGTCACGACGACGGGCACGGCGAATCGGCGGGCGACGAGCGCAAGTGGCGCGAGCACCGGGTCGCCCAAGTGGACGAGCGCCACCTGGCCCTGCCGGCAGGCGCGCACGAGTTCCGCGGCGGCCTGCACGAGGAACGCGGCGAGCGATTGGTCCTGTGCGATCGCGACGATGGCAATGTCGCGGCGGCGCGCGAGTCGGCTCGTCAATTCATGCGACAGCCGTTCCATGCCGCCGATCGCCGGCAGGCGCTTGCGCGTGATGAACCACCAGCGCGCCGAGGTGCTGCGCAATTCGGCACGCACGCTCGCGCCGATCGGCCGCGCGTCGTTCACGACCGTGCGTCGAAGCGACGCCGACGACTCTCGAGGCGCAACTCCTCGAGCAACCGGCGGTTGATCGCGATCAGGTCGCCGACGAGCGCGACCACGAACAGCACGCCGCCGGCGCCGAACAGCATCGCGGCCGCGACCAGCGATTGCACGTGACCGGGCGCGCCGTCCGACGCGATGAAGTACCAGAGGAAGCGCGCGACCAGCACCGCCCCGGAGAGGCATGCGACGATCGCCGGCACCACGAACGAGCGAAACGGCCGGTACACGACGAACATGCGCGCGAGGTCGACGCCGGCGCGCCACGCATAATGCGCGCTGCTTCGCGCGAGCCGCGACGGGCGCTCGACGCGATTGACGCGCACCGGCACCGACACGATGCGAAGGCCGCTCTGCGCGGCATGGACGATCGTCTCGAGCGTATACGTGTAGCGCGAGAACACGGCGAGGCGCAGCGCCGCGTCGCGCGAGTATGCGCGAAAGCCGCTCGTCGCATCGTCGACGCGCGTGCCCGTCAATGCGCGCACGATCCCCGAGCCCACGCGCTGCAGCAGTTTTTTCCCGAACGAGAACTCGGCAATCTCCTCGATGGGCCGCACGCCGATCACGACGTCGGTGTCCCGCGCGACGATCGGCGCGACGAGCGCAGCGATGTCTTCGCCACGGTACTGGTTGTCGCCGTCGGTGTTGACGACGATGTCGGCACGCTCGCGCAGCGCCACGTCGATGCCCGTCATGAACGCCCGCGCGAGACCGCGTGTGATGGGCGAGCGCACGACCTGCGCGCCGAGCGAAGCGGCGACTTCGGCGGTCGCATCCCGGCTGCCGTCGTCGACGACGATCACGACGATCTGGTCGACGCCAGGAAGCGATCGAGGCAGGTCGGCAATCGTGCGCGGCAGCGTGTCCGCTTCGTTCAGGCAGGGAATCTGGATCGCGAGCTTCATGCCTTCGCCGCGACCATGCAGATGCGAAAGCGAAAGAAGTCGCCAATGCCGGGCAGCGGCGCGAGCAGCCGGTCGATCACGCCGAACAGCGGATAGTCCGACGGCAGGAAGCGGCACGCGCGAACGGCGAAGCCGGCGGCGGCGAGCAGCGATGCGCAATGCGCGGGCGCGCGCACCGCGATGTGCCCGGGAATCTGGCGCAGCATGAATTCGCGCGCCTTCAGCCGCTCGACGTAATGGGTGAGGCACGGCGTGTAGACCGCCACGATGCCGTCGTCGACGAGCACGCGCCGCACTTCGCGCAGGATGCGCGACAGCGCGACATCGTCGACGTGCTCGACGAAATCGATTGCCGCGACCTTGTCCATCGACGCCGATGCCAGGGGCAGCGCCGCCGCGTCGGCGACGGCGAAATGTGCGTTGGCGGTCAGTTCGCGCCCGCCGCGATCGCGTGCACGCACGATGCCGGCGTGGGCGGCGTCGATGCCGATCACGGTGCCGGCCGCATGCGCGAGCGCGAGCGCATGCTCACCGGCGCCGCAGCCGATTTCCAGGATGCGATCACCTGCCCTCGGCTCGAGCATGCGAAACACTTCGCGCATCCGGCGTTCGCGCTTCGCCGCGTTGTTCGTGAACCAGTGATGACGGTGCAGGTCGCGGTCGAAGTACGCGTCGTCGTACATCTCGCGCATCGACTCCTCCGGCGTCATCGCACACCCCGGATGCCGAGCACACCGATGCCCACCCCAGTGCGCCGATCGTTCGCGTCGAGCCGGCGGGGATCGAACGCATCGCTGTCGACAGCGATGCGCACGGTGCCTCGGGAAGGCAGCGCAGGCAGCACGACGTCCGCGTGCGAAGCGCCCGACGGTAGCGTCTTCTGCCACGCCCGGTGACCGGCGATCGTCACCGAAACGCTCCGCGACTCGTTCCACGGCGCCCAGGAGAACCAGTCGAAGGCGAGGCTGCGATACGCGGTAAGCGAAGCGGCCGGCACGTCGAGCGTGGCATGTCCATTCGTCATTCTCACGGAGCCGAACGGCGAAGGGGCCGGGGGATAGAACCCGTCGTCGTCGAGCCCCCACACTGCATGGTTACCGAATCCTCGTTCCGCAAACGCCGCGTCGAGGCCGCCGACGCGGGTCAACGCGATGCCGAGCACCGCGCTCTCGATATCGCGCGCCGGCGCTCGCATCGAGGGCGCGATGAACTGCCGCCTCCACTGCCACGTGCCCTCGCAGTCTGCCTGTGCACCGTCCATCGACGTACGCGCATCATGCAGCAGGTACGCGGGCTTCCCCGACTCGGCCTTGCGCGCGAACCATCGCGCGACGGCACGGCGCACCTCGCCACGCTGCAGGTCGGCGACGATGACCGGATGCTGCCACGCGAGTGCCAGCGGGCCACAGGCGTTCGCGAGGGGCGCGTCGCACACGACGAGTGCGTCGGGAAGTCGGGCCGCGACGCTGGCCAGCAACGTTCCACTCCCCTGGTTTTCACGCAATGCGAGCGGCCGCAGCCCGTAGGCGAGCGCAGGTTGCAACGACAGTGCCGCGAGGACGCCGGCGCCGGCCAGCGCGCGTCCGCCGTGCCTGCGGCGCAGTGCGAACGCGAGCGCGATCACCGCGAACATGACGACGGCAGGCAGCACCACCGGCACGAACCGGCGCACGCCCCACGGCTGGTCGGGACTCACGAGGGGCGCGGCGAGGTAGAGCGCGGACAGGCCAAGACCGCCCAGTACGGCGACGCGAAACGCGAGCGCAGTCCGATCCGCCATCACGCGATGGATCGCGACGGCCGCACCGGCCGCCGCGAGCACGATCATCGGCCAGCCCGCATACACGGCAAGGTTGCGCAGCGATTCCTCGCGGAAATCGCGCGTGCCGTCGAGGCCGAAGCCGTTATGGATGAGCGCGAACGGTTGCATCGCGGGGCGCACGAACGCCGCATAGGCGAGCGCCAGCGCGATGACGAGCGCAACGATGACGGACGCGACATTCGAAGCGACGAGCGCGCGCACGAACGCGTATGCGCGAACCGGCGCGAACGAGACGATCGCGAGCATGGTGACGACAATGCCGATCGCCACGACTTCCCGCAACGTGTCGCGCAGATATGGCGCGTCGAGCATTGCATACCAGCCGATGGCGGCAACGACGGCGGCGAGCATCGAAACGCTCGTATGTTGCCCCGCGCGTCTCGCGCACGGATCGGCGGTGGCGACCGCGTCGACGATGACGGCAAGCGCTGCCAGCGGCGCGAGCGCGAGCGCGTCGATGCGAATCGTCGCGAACGCGAAGAGCATCGGCGCAATGAGCATGCGCGCGCGCTCGCCCGTACGGGTGAGCACCGCGAGCAGCGCGAGCCAGGCGAGCATCGCGAGCGGTTCTGAGAGCGTCACGCCCGCGATCCACAGCGAACTCGGCAGCGCCAGCAGCGCGACCGCGCCGGCGGCGGCGAGCGCACGATCGGATACGGCGCGAAGCGTCGGGTAGAACAGGACGGCGCCCGCCGCAAACAGCGTCACGTTGGCGAGCGGCAATGCGGCGAGGCCGCCGATCGCCACGAACACCGCAAGCCATGCGCTGAAGCCGAGCGGAAGATAGCTGCGCGCCTCGACGCTGCCGTCGTGGCTCACCGTGCGGCGAATGCCGAGATAGTGGTCGATGTCGTGCCCCGTGCCGATCGTGCGCAGCAGTTCGCGGTCGGCGTCGTCGCCCGGTCGCGTGACCACCGCGTCGGCATGCGCTCGGGCCATCTGCATCGCGAAGCTCGCATACACCTGCTGGTCGCGCCCCGCGCCCCAGGGCTCGTCGCGGCCGTGCAATGCGATCACCGCGAAGGCGACGACGGCGATGGCAACGACAGCTTCGCCGGCGTCGAACGCGAGGTGTGCGGCACGCGCAGCGCGCAGGCGGCGATACGCAAGCGCGAGCCGCCCAACCAGTGCCAGCCAGCCCACCGCACCGAGCACGGGGACGACGAATGCGCCGAAATGCGCGAGCAGCACGAGCACGGGCGTGAGCAGCACGACGCCGATAGCCGCGCGAAGCGTGAAGTGCACGACCGGTGGCGACTGCGGCCGCCGTACGCCGAAATCGACGACGAGACTTCCGGCCACGAAGGCCAGCGCGAACACGCCCGCCGCGAGCATCGCGTGCATGTCGATTCGCGCCGACGCTACCTTGCGGTCCCGCGCCAGCGCTTGACGCGCCGGTAGACGTAGCGCGCAGGCCGCAACACGCGCCACGATTTCCACGCGTTCGAGCGGTCGTACATCTCGTGCAGCATCGCGATCTCGTCGCGCAGCCGCTCGACTTCGCCGAACAGCAGATGGCTTTCGGGAACGCGCTCGGACTTTCGCGCCTCGCGCTGGTTCGCCTCGAGTTCGCGCAGCACGGTCGTGTCGTCGGCCGCGGCGCGCGCGAGCACGTCGCGTTCGCCAGAGGTTTCCGGCCGCGCCGCAAGCTCGCCGTCCTTGTGCAGCGTGAGCACGACCGGGCAGAACAGGAAGCCTTCGTGGTACAGCACCAGCCCGGGCGACGCGGCGCGCTTTTCATCGAGGCATTGAAGCGTGCTCGCGCGCTCGATGAAATCGGACACGCCGCTTCGCGATTCGAACGTCGCGTCGGATTGCCGCAGGTCGAGCGGTGTACGCAGCACGAGGCCGGAGGCCTCGACCACGTGCCGCTGGATCAGGGCCGGCGTGAGCAGCAAAACGTCGTCGTGGAAGCCTTCGAGGTCGGCCGGCCCATCGACCCGCATCTCGGTGGCGATGACCGCGACGCCGCCCGGCTTGAGGATGCGGGCGATCTCGCGCATCGCGAGGACAACCGCGTCGAAACTGCCGAGATGCTCGAGGGTTCCACAGCAGAACACGCCGTCGAAAGCGGACGGCGGCAGGTTGAGGCGCACGGCGTTCGAATGCACCGCAATGACATGCCCGCGCGGCACGTCGAGCAGACAGTGCCGCGCAGGGTCGACGAGCATGCCGGCGGGCGCGCCCGCCGACCACGGTGTACGCGCGAGGTAGCGATCGACCGCGACGACATGCGCGCCGCGGCGGGCGAGCGCGAAGGTCGTCGCATCGGTGCCGGCCCCGATGCCGGCGATCCAATGCCCCTCGCGTGCAACGCCCGCGTCGTCGAGCGCACGCAGCGCCATCGCCCACTGCCATTGCCGCGCATCGGGGACCACATCGCCGCGTGGAGCGCCGAAGCGTAGCGCATCCTGCTCGTTGATCTCCGCGAGCAACGGCCGCAGCGCGGGCGACGCGAAATCGTCGCGGTCAATGAGCTTCGACGGCGACAGCGGCATCGTGGAGGTTCGCGACGTGCGCGAAGAAGGCTTCGAGCGTATGGCGGCGACGGTAGCGCACCTGCGACGCGTTCGCGGCATCGATGCGTGCGGCGCGGCGGTGCCACAGCGTGCCGAGGTGCCGCGCGAGATCGTCCTCGAGACGATCGTCGCGGCACAGCGCCGCCGCGTCGGCGTCGTCGAAGCCGGCGCCCGTATTCGTGATGATGGGACGGCCGAGGGCGAGCGCGCGCACGTACGAATGGCTCATCTGGATGCGCCGCTGCTCGCGGAACGCGACGACGACATCGCTCGCGGACAGCAGCGCGTCGTAGCGCACCTCGTCGTCCTCGACGATCTGCACGAGGTGCGCGCCCACCCCCCTGCCATCGAACATGGCGCGAAGCTCCGCATGGAGCGATGGTTCCAGCACGCGGCCGGCGAGGAGCAGCGTGATCGCGTGCCCGCCGTTGGCCTCGGCGCCCAGGCGCGCGACCACCCGTGCGACGGCGTCGAGATGCTTGCCGCGGACGACCGACCCCGCGCAGCACACGAGCAGGTCGCCGCGATCGAGTCCGAGCGCCCAGCGCATGGCGCTGCCGATGCGCCCGATCGCCGGCGTTGCGCGCGCATCGATCGGCATCGGCGAATATCGGGCGCGGGCGAGGATTTCCGACTGCGCGGACAGGAGCGCGAGGATGTCGCGCCCGGCGCTGCCTGGCGGCGCCGCAAACGCCGAGTGATGGCTGACGAGTTCGCCCTGGAAGCGCTGCAGCCACACCGAGCGATACTGGCGGTCGAGCTCGAGAAACAGCGCGTGTGCGTCGGCGCCGGGTGCCACGAGCCAGCGTCGGGACAGCGCCTTCACGCTTTCCGCCTCGTCGGCGAGATAACGGCTCCACAGCAACCGCGCGTCGCCGTGCGCATTCGCCTGCATCAGCAAGCCGGGCGCATAGGAACCGGCATCGTGCACGATGAGCACGTCGTCAACGGTCGATCCTTCCGCGATCGCGTCGAATCCGCGCGCGAGGCTGTCGGACACCGCGAGATTCAGCAGCACGCCGCGCGAACGCTTGCGCACCTCGTCGGCCAGCGCGATCGGCACGAGGCGAAGCTGCGGCAGCACCTGCATCGCGCGCGGCGCCGCGCCGAGCAGAAGCACGAAGCGCGGCTCGGGGCTGCGCATCAACGCGTGACAGTAGTCGGAGACGCCGCAGCTGCCGATTTCGGTGGGCGCGGCGATCGCCAGCGACTTGTGCCCGCTTCGCGCCGCGAAGCGCGCGTGCGCGGCATCGATCGCCGACGCGAGTTCGCGTCCGGCGGCGTCGTGTCGCGCGAGCAATCGCTCGATGACTTTCCGCCGCGCCGCGACAAAATCGGCGACCGGGCCATCGCGCACGAAGGATGCTGCATCACGAAGATCGTCGTCCGAAGCGAGCGTCGGGTTGGCGAGCAGCAGCACGCCCGCGGCGAGCGCCTCGTCGGGATCGCCGGTCAATTCCCGATTCACCGCGATGTCGAGACATACGATCGGACGGTACAGGTACAACGCTTCCGCGAGCGGAATGCCGTAGCCTTCCTCGAGCGACAAATGCGCGATCGCGCGCGCGTTCGCCTGCAGCGCGAACTTGCGCTCCTCGGGAATCGAATGCGCCACGCGAAGCGATGCGGCACCGGGATCACGCGCTTCCTCCACCAGCCGGCGTTGCGTCAGCGTGGGGACGACGACGTCGATCGCGCACCCTGCAGCTTCCGCAAGCCGTTCGAGAAAGCCGATCGCCCGTGGAAAATTCTTCGAGCGATGCGCGCCCTGGATGCACAGCATGGGCGCATCGGCGGCGACGGCTGCACGCTCGGGCGGCGGATAGCGCCGATACGCTTCGGCCACCGACGGTTCGATGACCGAGCAACGATCGCGCGCGACGCCGAGGTAGCGAAGCGCCAGGCCTTTCACGTGCTGCGAGATCGCGATCACGTGATCGGCCTTCTTTACACGCGCGAGGCCATTGATGTACGGATCGAGCGCGCCCGGGCCGAACGACGCGAAATAATCGCGCGGGTAGCGCATCGGGATGAGGTCGTACAGAACCGCGAGCACCGGGCAGGCGTAGACGTCGTAGCGCTGCGGCGCAAGAAACGGCGTCGCGTCCACGTACAGCGTCGCGCCAAGCCGCTCGAGGGCGCGGTTCAGGGTAACGGTGCCGGCGGTCGGATCGTCTTCGAAGTTCACGTACTCGGCGCGCGCGTGCCGCGGCCAGCGGCGCTGGACCGCGATGTTGGGCAGCAGCACGGTGACGGCGGTCTGCGAAGCGACGAGCAGTTCGACGAGGTGCAGGACGTAGCGTCCCATGCCGCGATCCGCGGCCTCGGTGTCGAATACGCGTCCGTCGACGACGACGTGTACGCTCACTGCCCTCCCCTTCGCATTGCGATGATCGCGTAGTCGGCGTAATAGGCCCGTGGATCGGGTCCTGCGAACTGATCGTGCGGAATGCGCGCCTGGTAAAGAATTCGCGCGTCGCGAAACCCCGCGGCCTCGACGGCGTAGCGCATCGCCTCGGGCGGCAGCGGCGCGACGTGCGTCGGGTCGGTGTGGAATACGCCGAGCGCGAATGGCGACAGCGGGTTAGGCGTTTCGACGATCAGCAGGCCGCCGTCGACGATGCGTTCGCGCAGCAGCGTCAGCACGCGCTCGATCCGGGGCCAGCTGAGGTGCTCGGCCACCTGCAGCAGCGATGCGCCCGCGTACGATTCGCGATCGCGCTCGAGGAAGGCCACCAGATCGTCGTGGACGACGTCGAATCCTCGTTCGCGCAACGCAAAGATGCAGGCGCCATTGACGTCGACGCCACGCACGCGAACGCCGTCGTCGCGGAGGATATGCAGGAACTCGCCGCGCCCGCAGCCGAGATCGAGGAATGGCGAGGACGCCGTCAGCTGGCGATCGAGGTAGGGCAGGTAGACGCGCTGCTTCGCGAGCACGGCCGCGGCGTCGTAGAACACCGACTCGAAGAGCGCGTAGCGCTCGTCGGCGGGCAGCGCGTCGATCATCGTGTCGGCGCCGAGTGCGCGTTGCTCGAGCGCGCGCGCGGCGAGCGGCGCGGGCACGACTTCGAGCGTATCGCCGATCGGCGGCGGCAGAATGGGTTCGACCTTCGCACGCAACGACGCGTGCTCGTCGCGTGATCGTCCGAGGTCGCGCTCGATCGCGTCCGCGCGAGCCTCGATCTGCGAGACGCGTGCCGCTACGGCAGTCGCGCCTGCTTCGACCGCGCTGCGCAGCGCGCGCAACTCGTCGTGCAGTTGGCCGATGCGTGTCTCGAGGTCGACGCGATCGCGCTGGCGCGCCTTCGCCGCCGCTTCGAGATCGGCCATGCGTACGCGGGTACGCTCGGCCGCCTCGAGATCCTGGCGGCGCGCGAGCGTGGCCAACTCGACGTCACGCTGCTGCGTCGCGCGGATGTAGCGCAACGCCGACGGCAATCCGACCAGCGCGTTGATCCACTGCAACACGGCGCCGACGACGGGCCAGCGAAAGATACGTTGCGCGAGATAGCGTGCACGTAGCCCCGGAACCGCAACCGCCCGCGCACGCCCCTCGGGGCCGAAGCGGAGCGCACCGGCGAGCCACGTGCGCGTTTCGCCGTTCATCAGCGACGAAACGATCGCGTCGCGCTCGCTGCTCGTCGGCGCGCGCCCGAGGATCGTCTCGTAGACGCGCTGTGCGAACTCGCCGGGCGCGAGCAGCGCGAGCGCGGACAAGGGATCGTCGCGGCCCGGCGTCATTGCGCTGCCACGCGCTCGACGGGCGCCGAAACGGGCGCGACGCGGCAGCCGACATCGAGGCTCGCGACACCGATGGAATGGACGCCCGCGCCGGGAATCACCTCGAACGTGACCGCGCGGTCCCACCAGTCGTAGTTGCCGCTGATGTGCGTCATGTCGCTGTGCAATGCGATGCTGACCTGATAGTGGCCGACGCCGAGCGCGAGGCTGCGAAACGCGAATTCGCAGACGAATTCCTCGTCTTGCGCGACGCCGAAGCGTCGCTTCTCCAGGTGGTAGGTATTGGTACCGAAGACGTCGTTGCCGAGCACGTCGCGAATGACGAAGCCGACGGTGAGGTCGGCAATGCGCGTGGAGGCCTTCGCGTGCACGCGAAGCGTCACGCGATCGCCGCTCCTGATCGCTTCAACCGGCGTACCCGAAGCGTTGACGAAGCCGGCGTTGACGACCGACGCGCGCCGGTCGCCCGAACGCACGCCGGCGTCGACCGCCGTATCGGCCATCTCGTAGCGCAGCGTCTGGCTCGCGACGCGCGCGTGGTAGTAGTCGATGACATCGTCGGGGGAGCCGTCGCGGACGAGCACGCCGCCGTCGAGCAGTACGGCGCGGTCGCAGATCGACTTCACGATCGCCGCGCTGTGCGACACGAAGAGCAGCGTCGTGCCGGCGGCCTTGAACTCGCGAATGCGCGCGAACGACTTGTGCTGGAAGTACGCGTCGCCCACCGCGAGCGCTTCGTCGACGATGAGAACGTCGGGCCGGAACGCCGTGGCCGCGCTGAACGCGAGCCGCACGTGCATGCCGCTCGAGTACGTGCGAAGCGGCAGGTCGAGGTAATCGCCGATCTCCGCGAACGCCTCGATCTCGGGCATGCGCGCGAGGATCTCGGCGGCGGAGTAGCCGAGCAGCTGGCCCGCCATCAGCACGTTGTCGCGCCCGGTCGCGTCGGGATGAAAGCCGATCCCGAGTTCGAGCAGCGCCGCGACGCGGCCAAGCACGGCGACACGGCCGGCGGTCGGCTGCGTGGTGCCCGTGATGAGCTTCAGCAACGTACTCTTGCCGGCGCCGTTCGCGCCCACGATGGCGACCGCCTCCCCCGCATGCACGTTGAGCGTGATGTCGCGCAGGACCCAGCGCAGCCTGTGACGCGTGACACGGCCGAGCGACATCCATTCGACGAGGCGCTGCGACGGCGCCGCGTATTGCCGGTACGCCTTGCCGATGCCCGACAGCGCGATGACGCTCGTCACAGCTCGTCGACGATCCACGGCGATTGGCGCCGGAACGCGGCCAACGAGGCGAGCAGCAGCGCGGTGGCGAGCGCCGCGGGCCACGCGAGCGTGCTCCAGTGCGGCCACGCGTGCCGCACGAAGGTCGTCTGCAGCGCGACGACGATCGGCGTGACCGGATTGACCGCGATCCATGCCTGGAACGCGCGCGGCAGCTGTTCGATCGGGTACACGATCGGCGTGATCCAGAACCAAACCTGCAGCACGATGCCGAGCACCTGCGCGACGTCGCGGAAGAACACGTGCACGATGCCGAGGAACACGCCGATGCCGAACGCGAGGAGCGCGAAGAGCAGGATCGGCACCCATGCGCCGAGGACTGGCCAGCCGGGCCAATGCCCGAAGAGCGCGAGCAGCACGAGGAACACGCCGTAGACGACGGCGAAATTCGCGAGTGCGCTGGCGACGACGATCGTGGGGATGCAACTCCGCGGAAAGCTCGCCTTCTTGAGCAGGTTCGCGTTGTCGATGAACATCATCTGCGAGCGCGTGAGGATCTCGGCGAACATCGTCCATGCGAGGAGGCCGCAGCAGACGAAGATCGCGTAGGCGCGCGGGTCGTCGCTTCCGGGAAGACGCGCGCGCATGAGCTGGGAGAACACGACCGTATAGATCACGATCATCGCGAGCGGGCTCACGATCTGCCAGAGCGCGCCGAGCACGCTGCCTGCGTAGCGCAGGCGCAGCTCGCGCGCGACGCTCGCGCGCACGAATCCGCGGAAGTTCCACAGCGACCGCGCCATCCCCATCGACGTCTCCGAAATCTCGCGCGGAAATGACGCGGCGTCAGGCGCGGGCGGGCGCCTCGCCGTGACGCCGCAGATCGGCTTCGACCATCATGCCCATCAACTGCGACAGGTCCGTCGCCGGCCGCCAGCCCAGTCGCTCGGCGGCTTTCGAAGCATCCCCGCACAGCAGGTCCACTTCGGCCGGGCGGAACAGCGCCTTGTCGACGCTCACGTGGCGCTCCCAGTCGAGGCCCGCATGCGCGAACGCCATTCGGCACATGTCGCGAATGCAGGTGGTGACGCCAGTGGCGATCACGTAGTCGTCCGGCGACGGCTGCTGCAGCATGCGCCACATCGCGTCGACGTAGTCGGCAGCGTAGCCCCAGTCGCGCTGCGCGTCGAGGTTGCCGAGCGACACCTTGTCGGCCTGGCCGAGCTTGATGCGCGCGACGGCGTCGGTCACCTTGCGCGTGACGAACTCGATGCCGCGCAGCGGCGATTCGTGGTTGAACAGGATGCCCGACGACGCGTGCAGCCCGAAGCTTTCGCGGTAGTTGATCGTGATCCAGTGTGCGTAAAGTTTCGCGACGCCGTAGGGGCTGCGCGGGTGGAACGGCGTCGCTTCGCTCTGCCGCGGTGCCGCCACCTTGCCGAACATCTCGCTCGTCGAGGCCTGGTAGAAGCGCGCCTCACGGCGGAGCTTCCGCACCGCCTCGAGCAGGTTCACCGCGCCGATGGCGTTGACGTCGGCCGTGTGCACGGGTTGATCCCACGACGCGCCGACGAAACTCTGCGCGGCGAGGTTGTAGATTTCGTCGGGCTGGTATTCGGAGACGACGCCGAATACGGAGCCCATGTCGGTCACGTCGCCATACGCGATTTCCATGCGCGGCAGCACGTCGAGCTCGCGCAACCGCCACATCGTGTCGCTGCCGCGCCGCGGAGTGAGGCCGACGACGCGGTAGTCCTTGCGAAGCAGGAGCTGCGCGAGGTACGCGCCGTCCTGGCCGGTGATGCCGGTGATGAGAGCTGTCTTGGTCAAGATGAAAGCGACGACCGCGAGTCGTCGAGCATGTCGCGCAGGGTTGTGGAAAGCGGGATGGAGGCGCGCCAGCCGGTGTGCTCGGCGATCTTCTGCACGTCGGCGACGGCGCGCCGCTGCTCGTTCGCGCGCAAGCGCGCAGGATCCCGTTCGATGCGCGCGTGAACGTTGGCGAGTGCGAGCAGGCGGTCGAGCACGTCGGCAAACCTGGTTTCGCGTCCGGAGCCGATGTTGTACACCTCACCGCTTCTTCCGCGCTCGAGCAGCGCGAAGTACGCCGCGATGACGTCGCGCACGTCGGTGAGATCACGCGTCACGTCGAGATCGCCGGTCACGATGCGCGGTTGGGCGGCGCCGGCCGCGATGCGCGCAACCTGGCGCGCAAACGACGCGATGGCGAAGCGCTCGTCCTGACCGGGGCCAACGTGGTTGAACGGGCGTGCAATCACGACGTCGAGCGCTTCGCTCTGCGACCACTCGTAGCACAGGGCTTCGGCGGCCGTCTTGCTGACGGCGTACGGACTGCGCGGACGCAGCGGCCGTTGCTCGGGGATCGGCAGCTCGGCTTCGGCAACGGTGCCATAGCAATCGCCCGAACTCACGTACAGCAGGCGGCCGCGAAAGCCGGCGTGGCGCAGCGCCTTGAGCAGGTTCCACGTGCCATGAAAGTTGACGTCGAAGAACGCTTCGGGATCGCGAAACGACTGCGCGACGCTCGTCAGCGCGGCAAGATGCACGACCGCGTCGGGCCGGATGCGCGCGACCTGCGACGCGAGCCCGGCCGAGCGCACGTCGAAGCGCGCAGGCAGCGTCGCGAGCTGCCACGGCGGACTGGCGTCGTCATGCAGGACATCGCATAGTGCCCGGCCGACGAAGCCTTCATGGCCGGTGACGAGTAGGGTGCGCACTCGGGTCGCGCGGAGGAAGAATGCGATCCGGAATTGCGGAGCGCAAAGTATAGCGCAGCGATCGGTTACGATCGCCCGCCGTGACACCCGTCAAACCGCTGGTCGTCGGCCTGTCGTCGAACGTGCTCGAACCTGCCGGCGCCGCCGCGCGCGTCGACGGCATCGGCACGTACACGCGCGAGCTCGAGCGCGCGTTGGCGAGGGGCGGCCACACGGTGATCCGGGTGGGTGCGCCCGTACGACGCGGCCTTCGCTTCGTTCGGCCGCGCATCGCGTCGCGGTCGTTTGCACTGCCGCTGCCGGCCATGGTCGCCGCCGGCGTCGTGCTGCCGTGGCGCGTTCCGCTCGCGCCGTTCACCGAGCGCGGCCTCGACGTCTATCACGCCACCGATTACCTCGTGCCGCGGCTCGCACGAACGCCGGTGGTCGCCACGGTTTACGACGCGATTCCGCTTGCGCATCCTGAATGGGTCAATGCCCGCCTGCGCCCGCTCAAGAACTGGCTGCTGCGTGAATCGGTGGCACGGGCAGATGTCGTGATCGCGATTTCGCGGGCAGCCAGCGTCGAGTTGATCGAACATTACGGCGTGGCGGAGGCGCGCATCCGCGTGGTGCCGCTCGGCGTGCACGAGCGGTGGTTCGCGGCGTGCGATGACGAATTCGTCGACGCGGTGCTCGCGCGGCATCGGCTGCGCCGCGGGTTCATCCTGCACGTCGGCACGCTGCAGCCGCGCAAGAACCTCGATGCGCTCGTGAGCGCGTACGAGGCGTTGCCGCCGCGCGTGCGCAATGCGCGGCAGCTCGTGCTCGTGGGCAAGTACGGCTGGCGGGCGGAGGCGTTGCGCGAGCGGCTGCTGCGGCTTGCCCCCGGCGGACGCGTCGTGTGGCTCGATTACGCCGACGACGACGCGTTGCGTGCGATCTACCAGGCGGCGGGCGTGTTCGTGTTTCCATCGCTCGCCGAGGGTTTCGGGCTGCCGGTGCTCGAGGCGCTGGCGGCAGGGTTGCCGGTGATCGCGAACGACCTCGGCGCACTACGCGAGGCCGCGGGGGACATGGCAGTGTGGGTCGATGCGCGTCGAGTCGACGCGATTGCCACGCACATCGAGAAATGGCACGAAACGCGCGACGTCGCCGCATCGCGCAGTGCACGCCGGGCTCATGCGGCGAAGTTCACGTGGGAGGCGTGCGTGCGGAAAACATCCGACGTCTATCGGGAAGTGATTGATTGAGGCAACAAATTCGTGGACAACCGATTCATTTCGAGGGCATTGAAGCGCGAAAGGCACGGACGAGCGATATATATCCATCTTGTTCGCCACAATTCGTGACGCGCGCGCTCCATGTCGGATTGCTTGACATTCATCGCGTTGTATCGCTTGCAAGCCTCCCATTCTTCAACACAATCATGGGCTTGACATACGGGTACGCGCATTGCTTTGCATTGGGTACAGAGATTTGCGCAGGGGAGCGAACATGCGAAAAGCCATTCTGGCGACGGCGACAGCGGCACTGATCGGCGCGAGCGCGGGAGCGAGCGCGACGCTCATTACGCAAACGTTCAACGCGAGCGGCGTGACGGACAGCTTCTCGCAGCAGGGAACGGCGATCTTCCAGATCGACACCGACAACCCCGACACCTTCACCGTCCGGCTGTTGGATAACGTCAGTCCGACGGGCAACATCCTCTCGGTACTCAACGGCATCAGCTTCAGCCTGTCGCAACCGGTGACCTCGATCAACATCACGGGCATCACGCCGACCTCCGTGATCGACTGCACCGCGAGCAGCACCACCACCTGCCCGCAACCGAATCCG
Organism: Burkholderiales bacterium; assembly: GCA_025927765.1. Lineage (GTDB taxonomy): Bacteria > Pseudomonadota > Gammaproteobacteria > Burkholderiales > Casimicrobiaceae > VBCG01. The sequence goes on along the minus strand of JAICKU010000056.1, from coordinate 1,012 downwards.
ATGCCGACCGAGCCCTTCGGCTGGAATGCGACCGTAAGCGGCGGAACGGTCACGCTGGGCGCGGGGTTCGACTCCAGCACCTCGTCGTTCAAGTTTCATCCGTTCGGCATCGTGAACGCCAACTACAACGGCACGGGCCTCTCCGACGCCGAGAACAACCCCCTGCTCGTCGGCCCGGTCACGTTCACGTTCTCGACCGACGTGCAGGCGTTTCCCGAGATCCTGGGCGTCACGTTCCTGTTCGGGACAGTACCCGATCCGGTTCCCGGCGCCGTGGATGCCGTACCGGAGCCGCACTCGCTCGCGCTGCTGGGCATCGCGCTCGTCGCGGGCTGGGTCGTGCGCTCGCGTAGGTCCGGCAAGCCGGCGCTCAGGATCGCCTAACCTCTTCTGCCAGCACAAAGCAAAAGGCCCGGTCGCGATGACCGGGCCTTTTGCTTTGGGGGTGCCTGACAATGACCTACTTTCGCACGGGCAATCCGTACTATCATCGGCGCGCCGCCGTTTCACGGTCCTGTTCGGGATGGGAAGGGGTGGTGCCAGCGGGCTATGGTCGTCAGGCGTAGACAGGTATCAGGGATCAGGTATCAGGCATCAGTAGAAGCGCAGCGCGTTGTGCGCCTGTTCACCGATACGTGATACTCGATGCCTGAAAGGAAGGTAAGGACGCTGGGTTGAGTCGTATGGCGCAGCAGGTTCACAGGGCTGGATCACTGATACCTGATCCCTGTCCTCTGATACCTGAACACCTGCTGTTATGGAGTCAAGCCGCACGGGCCATTAGTACCGGTTAGCTCAACGCATTACTGCGCTTCCACACCCGGCCTATCAACGTGGTGGTCTGCCACGACCCTACAGGGGGATCGAGTCCCCGGGAGATCTCATCTTCAGGCGCGTTTCCCGCTTAGATGCTTTCAGCGGTTATCGCTTCCGTACATAGCTACCCGGCGATGCGACTGGCGTCACAACCGGTACACCAGCGGTACGTCCACTCCGGTCCTCTCGTACTAGG
>JAICKU010000009.1 GCA_025927765.1 Burkholderiales bacterium | reverse complement strand
TTTGCCGCTCGTGCGCTCGGGAAACAAAGGAAACACAAACGCGCGGCCGCCGAAATCGCGGGGCGACGTCGCGCGCCTAGAGTCGCTCCATCGCCTCACTGCGACGAAAGGAACGCGACATGACGCACGAATTCGACGCGCAATTGACCGATTCACGAGCCGCCGACCTGCTGGCCCGGGCGATCCGGCTGCTTCGCGATTCACTCGCCGACGTCACGCAGGCGGCCGCGCAGGCGTGGGATCGGCACGAGCGTCACCGCGAGGCCCGCGCGATCCGCGGCGCCTTGAGCGAGCTCGACGACCGAACGCTCTGCGACCTCGGGTTCCATCGCTCGGAGATCGGATCGATTGCGGCCGAAGCCACCGGCGAAGCGGAACGGACGCGCGTACGGGCGCCGTTGCGCCCCCGTGGACCGCGCTGACGAGCGCGTAAAAAAACGGGAAGCGATTGCTTCCCGTCGAAGGATTCCGGCGAACGCCGGATGAAGCAATGAACGTGTTACTGCGAGATGCCGAGCGCCGAGATCGTTTGCTGGTCGAGCGTACCCGTCGTGCTCAAGCCCTGCGCCTGCTGGAACTGCCGCAGCGCGCTCTCGGTGTGCGGTCCCATGACGCCGTCGGTCGCGCCCGCCGAGAAGCCCTTGTCGTTCAGCGCGCGCTGCGCGTCACGCACCAGGCTGTGATCCTGCGCTTCGTTGCCGGATTGCGCATTGTTGCCGGTCGCATCCGTGGTGTTGTTCTGCACCATGGCATTGGTGTTGCTCGCGCTGCCTTCCGTGGCATTCGCGCTGCGCGCGCGGTCCGCGTCGTTCGGCTCGTTCGCCGGCATCGCGGTGCTCGAGCTCGAGCTGTTGTAGCTGCTCGTGTTCGCATGGTCATTGCTCGCCGAGTTCTGCGCCGTCCGATTGTCGTTCGGCGCTGGCGCATTGAACGTCGGGACCTGCTCGGAGTTGTTGTGTGCAACGACACCGCCCACGCCCGCGCCTACTGCAGCACCCACCGGCCCGCCGACCGCGGCACCCACGATTGCGCCACCGGTGGCGCCTTCCGTGGTCGCCTTGGCCTGATGGCTCATGCCATTCCAGCCGGCGCATCCGCCAAGAAGCGAAACGAGCGCAACTGCAACGCTCTGTCGGACCATATTCGTAGTATTCATGCGTGGCTCTCCTTTCGGTGTGTTGGAATTTGCGCGGCCGCAATAAAAAAGAGGCGCCGCACCCAACCTCAAGGATGCCTCGATCGAAGCACCGGGGTCATCGGACCGGGCTGATAATGCTGTAGGACCTCGCGTAGTGTCCTATCCGGTCGCGACGAACCATGGCCACCGACGCTGCATGCGTCAGTGTTCGGGCTCGCGGGCGACTTGCTGGCGATCGACGCGACGACGCTGCCGAACCGGGCGCTGCGAGCGAGGACGAAGCGGGCTCGGCAGTTTCGTCGTCCGCCGGCATCAACGCGAAGGTGTCGGAGTTCTGCGGACCGCACGCGCGGGGCTTCCGGCGACGGTGGCGTGCGCCGGCACGCTTCTCGTCACGACGCTCCCGGCACCGATCGTCGCGCCGTCACCAATGGTAACGCCCGGCAGCACGATGGCCGCACCCCCGATCCACACGTCGCTGCCGACGATGACCGGCCGTCCGAACTCGAGGCCCTGTCGTCGCGTCGCGGCGTCGCGCGGATGATCGGCGGCGTAGATCTGTACGGCGGGGCCGATCTGCGTGCGATCACCGATCGTGACCCACGAGACGTCGAGGATCACACAGTCGAAGTTGACGAAGACGTCGTCGCCGAGGCGAATGTGAAGGCCGAAGTCGCAGTGGAACGGCGCGCGCACGACCGTACGCGCACCCACGGCGTCGAGACGTTCGCGCAGAAGCCGTTGCTGCTCGACCGTGTCGAGCGCCGCGTTATAGCGGATGAGCCACGCCCGCGTTTTCGCGAGCTCGCCCTGGATCGTCGGGTCGCTCGGCCGGTAGAGCTCGCCTGCGAGCATCTTCGCGTATTCGCTTGCCATGGCTTCGAAGCTGTCGAAAAGCTTGCTCGGGTCATCAGGCACGGTGAAGAATACGCAAGTCGAGTTCGACCATGTTGGCGCGGGTGCGCCAGCCTCATTCATCACTCCCATGCAACGCCACCCGAGAAGCGGTCGAAGCCGCCTTCCACTTGCCCTGGTGCTGGCCGCCTTCGCCCGGAACGCCTCGGCGCATTCATTCGGCACGCAGTACACGCTCCCCGTACCGTTCTGGATGTACGCATACGGCGCAAGTGCCGCGCTCATCGCGTCGTTCGCGGTCGTCGCGTACGTTGCACGCACGCCGACCGCCGCTGCGGCCTCCAGGCCACGGCACCTGCCGCTGGCCCTGCGAGTGCCGGAAGCGCTCGTGGCGCTGCTCGGCGGGCTCTCGCTCGGCCTGCTCGCGTTGTCCATTGCAACCGGCCTCGTCGGCACGCGGGACGTCTATCTCAACTTCAACATGACGTTCTTCTGGCTGGTGTTCGCGCTTGGCTTCCTCTACCTCACCGCACTCGTCGGCGATCTGTACGAATTCGCGAACCCGTGGCGAGTGCTTTGCAACACGTTTTTCCCGCGAACTCGGGACAAGGGCCTCGTTCCGTATCCGTCGAAACTCGGCTACTTGCCGGCGCTCCTGTTCTACTTCGCGTTCATCTGGATCGAGCTCTTCGGCGAGTCGCAGCCCGCCTCGCTCGCGGTGGCGCTGCTCGCCTATACCGCCCTGAACTTTACCGGCGCCATCCTGTTCGGACAGCCCGCATGGTTTCGATATGGCGAATTCTTCGCGGTCATGTTTCGACTCGTCGGGCGCGTCGCGCCGGTTCGCTACGAGCCGGACGACGCGGGAATCCGGGTGACGTTCCGACCTCCGCTGCAGGGTCTGTTCCAGGAGCCACCGACCCGGCTTAGCCTACTGCTCTTCGTGCTGTTCATGCTCTCGTCGACCGCATTCGACGGTTTCCATGAAACGCGGCCATGGGTGGCATTCTTCTGGAAGCATGTCTATCCACTAGTGCACGGCTCCTCGTCCGACGGCTACGGTCCCACCGTCCGCCTCTACTACGAATGGCAGCAGTTGATGCTGCTCGTCTCGCCCTTCCTTTATCTCGCAGTCTACGTGGCCTGTGTTGCCGCCTCGAAGATTGCAGCGCGCAGCTCGAAGAGCCTGCGCGATCTCGTGCTCGCCTTCACGCTTTCGTTGGTGCCCATCGCCCTTGCCTACAATGCGACTCACTATTTCTCGCTGCTCGCATCTCAGGGGCTGCAGGCCGTCCGCCTGGCGTCCGACCCGTTCGGATTGCACTGGAACCTGTTCCGGACGGCAAACGTGCTCTCGGACCCCGTCATTCTCGATGCAAGCGTCGTCTGGCATACGCAGGTGGCGCTCGTGCTGATCGGCCACGTGGCCGGCGTCTATGTGGCGCACGTCGAGGCCATGAAGGCGTTCGCAGATTCCCGGCGCGCGATCGCCAGCCAGCTGCCCATGCTGCTCCTGATGGTGCTCTTGACGGTCGCCGGTCTCTGGATTTTGTCGTTGCCCATCGCCGGCGGCCAAGTGGGGCAGCCGGCGTAACGCTGCGGTGCCGGCAATATCCGGAAGCGTCGGCTATCGCGGCATCACTTCCAACGCAGCGGCTTCGATATGCGCGCCGCCCTCGCCGTGGAGATCGATCGGAAAGCGCCCGCTCCTGTCCACCGCGAACGTGATCGATGCCTTGGCATGCGGCGTTACCTCGAGTTCCTTCCGATATCCATGCACTTCGAGCTTGCCGGCTTGGTCGCTATCGACGGAAACGGCGACGACGTCACCTTTGCTGACCTTCAGCGTTTGGAAGGGAGCGGCGGCACCTTGCGCGATCACGATGTCGAGTGCGACGCCCGCCGCAGACGGCTTGGCTGGCGTCACGCTCGTCGTGTCTGCCGCAGTCGCGCTGCCAGGCGCGGGACTCGCCGGTGCGTGAACAGGCGTACCGACGTTTGGTGCGGCATCGACAGCGTGCGCGATGTGGGTGTCGGCGGTCGACGTCTGCGGGTTCGAACTGCCGACGGAACGGAATCCCCAGTAAGCGACGGCGAGCGCGAATGCACTCGCCACGACGATGGTCATCGAGCGGGTCATGAAATATCTCCATGTGTGCGTGCAGCTTCTATTGGATATTGGCTCGACCGTCACGGAGGGGGCCATGCGGCGTTGGTGAATTTCAACACGAGAAAGCCGTTGTCCTGACACGTTGTCATCATCGTCTCCGACCGTCGATCGGCCCATATCTGCGCCGAGCAATGATCGACGCGCCCCGACGCCGTCGCGTTGTTGTTCACGGAACCAGGAACTGGAGCGGCGACCGAAGGGGGCACGAAATACGCGATTTCCGTTGGCCGCAAAGGCGTCCGGATATCGAACACCCGAATGCCCGACTCGAGGTAGCCGCAGGCGAGAATCGTCGCGTCACGAGGATCATCGACACTGCAATAGTGACTGCCATAGGTAAAGCCGGTGAGGCCGGTCAGGTCCGGCAACACCTGATCGCAGTTTTGCGGAAGGTTCATCTCGAGTTGCAAGCGCGACACGATCCTGGGGCGGCTTTCGTCTTCGATATCGATGATTCGCGCCATGCTCCACGCGGGCTGGCGTGCGTTGCAGGCCGCGCGCCAACCACTGGCATTCGGATACCCCGATCCTCCTTCATCGACCGCAATCAGGTACTCCCTGCCACCGATACGAACGGGCAGTGTCTGATGGCTGGCGCTTCCATCCCCCCAGACCATCGAGCTCACCACCTTCACCTGTGGATGCGACCGGTGCTGCTGCGCCTCGCTGATGTCGGCGATGACCAGACCGTTCGTCAGCCGGCGCGAACCGGCCGAAACCGGAACGGCCGATCCTTCCCCGAACAGGGTGAAGTAGGCCCGCCGGCCGTCGGCGCGGATCGACAACCCGCTGGTCCGTTGGTTGAAGGGCATCGACCAGGTTGCCGCCACCTTCGGACTCTCCGGTGTTCGGATGTCGATCGCCTGAATGACACCGTCGCGCAGGCTCGTCGCATAGAGCATCGATCCATCGGGGGAGAAGGACGCGTCGTTGGCTCGCAGAGGTGGTTGTGCCGAAGTTGACGGCAACAGTTCGCTCTTCGTCAGAAGCCGAGGAAATCGGCAATCACGGGCGACGTCGTAGAGATCGAATTGCGGCTTCGCCGGTCCGCCCAGCGCGAACACCGCAACCAGAAGCTTTCGCTTCGCGTTGACTTTGAGCGTCTCGGCCGCATCGAGCATTGCGGGGCTCGTGAGATACCCGACGGTCTTCGGCGTGGCGGCGTCCGTCGCGTCGATCACCGCGACGCCCATGTGCTTGCGCCCCGCAACATTAGGCGACGTGTCGTGATACGCGCACATGTGACCCGCGTCGTCCGTCACGAAAGCGCTTTGCCAGCCCGCACCCTCGTCCTGGATCTGGCTCACGAGTTCGAGGTTGCAACGAAATCCCGTGAACGGACCTTGCTGACGGACGGTTGCCGGTACCTGACCCTGGAGCGCGGGCTCCGGTCGGTCGTGGGGTCCACACTTCGCGCGGGGAACGGCGACGTTCGAACTGGCCACATTCGCATTGCTGCGCTCACGGTCGGTGCAACCAACGACGGCTGCAAGCGACAGCACGGACAACCAAAGAATCCCGTTGCGAAGCGATGCGAATTGCAATTCAGTTACGCGCCTGCCAAAACGAGGGACCACTCTATGACTGCGGGCCTCGTTGGAAGGCTTCACCGCAGAATTCCAGCGCATCGTCGTCCTTGGCGTATCGGATCTCACCGCAAAGGGCGGCCATGGGCCCGGTCACGACGATTACCCCTCCCTTGACCTCGCCCTTGTAGATACCGCCAAGGAACCCGTCCGGATTGCTCACCTCGATCCGATACCCACCGGACTCTGGCGTGATCAGGAATGTCGAGCGCCAGCTCTTCCATTCCCCGCCGACGTTGGGGAGCGAATCACTCGGGGGCCCGTGATCGAACGCAGCGACGGTCGTCGCGATCGCGACGAGCACGAGCGCCAACGCCGCGAACGCGCGTTGCAGCAACACGTCTCGGGTTCCTACGTTCCCGCAGGGACTCGGCTGGGAATCCGGTCCACTACCGTGATTTCGATGCTTGCGCTGACCTCGACGCCATGCGACTTGTTCTGCCCATCCGCGAACTGCAGCGTCAGCTTGTATTTTCCCGGCGGTAGGTCCAGTTTGGCCTCGGTTTCGCCGCCGTCGAAGCGCAAATGCTGCGGACCGGCAGGAATTGCGACACCGACCGGCACGGCAGACTCGTTGATGAGGAGGTCGTAGTGGCCGACATTACCGCCCTGCTCGCCTGCCGGTGCGGCCTTGACCTCCACGATCTCGGAACCGAACATCACGCGCACGGGCGTCACGACGGTCGACTTGTGATAGGGCCGGACGAAGAAAACGCGCGCACCCGGGTCGCAGGATCTCGCCGGGAACGACGCCGCGTAAGCCAAAAGCGCGAGCGGTACACACCACGACATTGCCTTGCTGATGCGCGTCATGTTGCTGGTCTTGGAGAATGGATATCCCCGAACGAACCGACTCCGCGAGCACCGATGACGGTGATCGCGGAGCGGTTTACGGGTTATCGATTTGCGGTCTCAGCGCGCGCCGGGAATCGGGGGATTCTTGGGAATCGGACCGGTCCAGCGCAGTACGGTCAGGCCACCGCCACTGCCGTCAGTCACGTAAAGCAGTCCCGTGTCACGGTCCTGCCACTCCTCACGCGTATGGCGGTTGACGGGGGCGGGACCGCCGCCGCACGACGTCGTAAATTCCCCGCAGATGTAAGGCGGTGAAATGTAGTAGCCGACTTCGCGTGGCAGGAACGGATTGGAAAGATCGAACGCGCGCAAGCCTTGCGTATACCAGGCGTTATACAACAGGCTCGGCGAACGAATGTCGAATTGCGGCAAGTGCGACGTGTGGCTGCCCGGCGGGCACACGAACTCACCCTTCTCGAAGTCGTAGTTGTCCTGAACACCGGGTACCCGATAGCTCGAGATGATCTGCGGATTGGCGAGATCCGAGATGTCGATGACACGCCCGAAGCCGGCGGGACAGCTGAAGATCTCGTCGGTGTCGACGGCAAGCGTCGGGTATTTGCCGGGATCGGTGACGATCGGCAGGAAGCTATGGGAGGCGCCGAGACTGCCACCGTTGAACGGGGGAACGTAGTCGAGCTGGGAAATGATCGTGGGCTTCGACGGATCCGTAACGTCGACGACGACCACGCCTGCATCGCGCCATGCCACATACAACCGGTTTTTGTCGAGCGTGATCTCGTGGCACCAGATCTTCTGCTGCGTGCCGTCCGGGTTTGCTTGGTCCTGCGGCGGCGTCTCCTCACCCACGTGCTGCCCCGGAATGTGCACACTGCCCACGAGTTGCGGGTTCGTCGCATCCTTGTAGTCCACGATGAGGACTTCGTGGTTCAGGCTGCCCGGCTTCGACGCCGCGGTGTTTGCGCACATGTACGCGTAGCGATCGTCGATCTCGAGCCCGTGCGTGGTTCCGTTCGGCAGCGATTGGTAGAAACCCAGTTCGACCGGATGCTTCGGGTCGGAAATGTCGTAGAAGCCGACGCCGGCGCGCGCCGGCCCCACCGCGGGTGTCGGATTGGCGTTGTTCGTGTCATGCGTGCCGACAAGGATCTTCCGCGACGTGTTGACCCGGATGTACGGGCAGCGGGTACCTGGATTGCACGGGATGAAGCTCAACGGCTGCATGTTCTTCGGATCGTGCACATCGGCGATGAGCACGCCGAACAGCAACGGCGGGCTGTTGTATCCCGCGAGGTAGGCGATTCCGTTGTACACGCGTGGCGTGTTGAAGCTCGCGCCGAAGCCGTGCTGCTGAGCGAATGGCGTGAGCCACGGACCTTTGAAATAGCTGTGGCCCACAACCTCGAAGTTCTTGCTGATCGAGAATGCCTTCGTCTGCGCGAGCGTCAGGTTGAAGACGTCGAGGCCGGGTGGCATCTTCGGCTCTCGCGGCGCCTCGACGCCACCGCCATAGCCTCCGAACTGATCGCCAAACTCCCCTTGGCCGGTATTGGCGTTGTTCGATTGTGCGAATGAAGAGACGGGCGCAGCGGCGAGCACGCCGAGCAACAGCGACGCTCCCGCGGCAATGATGGACTTGCGTTTACCGCCCAGCATCGAATCCTCCCTATTGCCAGAAAGGCCCAGAGGGCCGGTGTGACCTCGCGAGCAGGCTACACAGGGGCCACACCGATATCAACGCGGCGATTTTTGTTTTCTTGCGTTTACTTTAGCTTTCCTGCGATTATTTTCGCGACGAATTGGCCTTTCATCCCGAGCCGCCCGCGCCCGGCATCGGCACCATCACCGGCTGCCCGGGCGCACTGCATCCCTGATCGCAGCATCGACCCGGTTGGCGGTTGCGCGTGATCGCGCGTTCGCCGCTCTCCGCCAGCACACCGCGATCGAGCAGCCGTTCGACGAGGTCCACCTTGTTGCCGAGCGGATAATTGCGCCAGATCTCCTGCTTCATCGCCGCCGGCGATCCGCCGCCATGCAGGCTGATCAGCGAATACCAGCCACCCTGGTAGGAGGCGGTCAGGTCTTCGATGAAGCGCGCCACCTCGATGCGCTTGTCGTACGGCACGTCGGGATTCGCGCGCAGCACCTCGGCGAGCGTGGCGGCGGTCGCCGGATTGTGATCTTCGTCGGGCCCGGGCAGCGCGACGATCAATCCTCCGGACACTTCGTGCGCAAGACGATGCATGTCGTAGATCTGCGTGGCGAGCAGCAGCTTGCCGATGTTGGCGAACACGGGCTCGGGCATGAACGAGCCGCTGTGCTCGTCCTTCGTCCCGTACACGCTCGCCGCGACGCCGCACGCGTAGAACCCTTCGACGATCTTGATCAGCTCGACCATCGGCTCGCGCAGGTTCGCCTTCTTGCCCGGGTCGAAGCCGTTGGCCTCGCACATGAGCGCGCCGGCGCCGATCAGGAGGTCGCCAAAGCCCGCGCGCGCCGCGATGCAGCTATGCCGGTGATGCGTGGCGTAGTGATACGTGAGCGCCGACGAGTGCTCCCATTCGCCCGCGTAGAACACGCGTTCCCACGGCACGAACACTTTGTCGAACACGACCACCGCCGTCGACTGGCCGTAGCGGCGCGAGAAGAGCGCTTCGCCGTGCTCGACCTTGTCGCCGGGCCGTCCCGCGGGGCGCGCGACGATCGTGATGCCGGGCGCGTCGATCGGCACCGCGCAGCAGATCGCGAAATCGGCATCGGCCTCGCCCATGTTCCGGCAAGGCATGACGAGGAATTCGTGCACGTACGGCGCCGCGGTGACGATCGCCTTCGTGCCCGAGATCACGACACCGCGCGCGTCGCGGCCGGCAATGTGCACGTAGGTGTCGACGTTGCCCTGCTGATGCGGTCGCTTCGAGCGATCGCCCTTCGCATCGGTCATCGCGATCGCGACGGCGAGGTCCCGGCTTTGCACGTGTTCGAGATACGCGGCGAAGCGTGCGCGATGCTCGCTCGTGCCGCGCGCGTCGTCGATGCGCGCGCACACCTGCCCGATCGCGTTCAGCGCGTCGTGCGCAAGATAACGCTGCGCGCAGCCCGTCTCCTGGCACAGCACGCGCACCGCCTCGAGCTTGTTCAAGAGGTCGCCGGCGGACTCGTTGATGTACAGCATGCGCGGCACCGTCTTGCCCGAAGACGAAATCGAAGCGAGCATCAGCGGCGAAAGTGCAGGATCGTGCGCGTAGTCGTAGCTCACGCCGAGCGCCTGCACACCGGGATTGAAGGCCGGTTCGTCGGCGACGGACTCGACGCGGCGGCCGTCGACGTACACGACGGGGCGCAGCGCGCGCAGCGACTCGCGATAATCGACGCTCGTCATCAGCGGCGATGCCGTCGGATCCGCCGATGCCGGCAAATCTCGGGGAGCGTTCATGTTCGGTCCTCGAAGAAACGTGCAACCATTCTAAACAGTTCAAACGCCGCGAACCGCTCATGACCCTGGACCCTGACGCGAGCGCACTCGTGCTCGTCGACTACCAGACCCGCCTGCTGCCGTCGATTCACGACGCCGAGCGTGTGCTGCAGCACGCGGTACTGCTCGCGAACGTGGCGCGCGAGATCGGGATCGCCGTCTACGGGACGGAGGAGAATCCCGAGGGACTCGGCCACAACGACGAGCGAATCCGCGCGCTATGCGACGAGACGCTCGTGAAGATGCGCTTCGACGCCTGCGGCGATGGACTTGCCGAGCGGCTCGGCCCGGTGCGCCAGGTGGTGGTCGCAGGCTGCGAGGCGCACGTGTGCCTGCTGCAGACGGCGCTCGGCCTGCGCAGCCGCGGCTACGACGTGTTCGCCGTGCCCGATGCGTGCGGCAGCCGGCGCGAGCGCGACAAGGCGCTCGCGATGGAGCGGCTGCGTCAGGCCGGCGCGGTGCTGGCGAGCCTCGAGATGGTGGCGTTCGAGTGGCTGCGCACGTGCGAGCACCCAAAGTTCAGGCACGTGCTCCAACGGGTCAAGGCGCTCCCGGCGTAGCTCGCTGCCACTCGCTGCGATTGCATCACGCACGTTGCAGCGCCTGCTGATCGACTCCGGTTCCAGCGCGGTGACGACGCCAAGGCAGCATCAGGACCGGGATGCCCATCGAGCGAAAAAAGGCCCCGGAAACGACCGGGGCCCTGATGGCGCAACGGCACGCGATCAGACGTCGATGCGCATGAACCCCTTGCGCTCGTTGCTCCGACCGACGCGCATGTCGTCGTAGTACTGCTTCATCTTCGCGAAGCGGTCGTTCTTCGGGGCCATCGCATACGAGGGAACGACGGGCGTCGGATAGCCGGGCCCGCGGAGCACGCCGTCCATGTAGCCCCCCGCCTGCAGGCTCGGATCACGCGGGTACGCGGGCAACAGGCCGTCGACGTAGCGCGGCGTCGCCGGCGCGAGCCCGTACAGCCGCGCCGAGTTGCCGCCGAGGATCTGCCGCTTCGCACCCTGGGTCAGCTGCGGGTAGCCCCACTTCTCGCGGATGTCGTCGGGGATCTGCGAGCGCCAGAACGCCTCGATCTGCCATTGCGGGCCGCCGTACCACAGCGAATCCGAGCCGAAGACGATGTTGTCCGGGCCCATGTAGTGCAGCAGCTGGCCGATGAGGTGCGCCCAGACCGTGGGGAACGTGACGATCATCGACGCCATCGTCGTGCCGAGCTCGGCGTAGATGTTCGGCAGCCGGCGCGTACTGGACGGCGACGTCGACGTCGGCTCGGCACCCGCCACGTACTTGCCGGCAGCGATCTGCGCGAGCTGCGTCGACCAGCGGATGTTCGGGAACGCGCGCCCATCGCGATCGACGAGCACGGTGGGCTGCATCGCTCCCGGCATGTTCTCGATGTCCATCAACGCCTGCAGGTCCCAGAACGCCGGGCGGAAGCACGCGTGGTAGATGATCCAGTTGAACTGTGGCCAGTCGGTGGCGACCTTGACCATGTCGTCCGGGTTGCCGAACTGCGGGATGTTGTTCGCGCCGCCCGGCTGCGTCCCGTTCGCGGAGAGCCCCTTGTGGATGCAGATGTTGAAGAAGCCGGGGTGCTTCCTGAGCTGGTCCTTGTTGCGTGCGATCACCGCGTACGTCGGGTACGCGATGATCTCGTCGTCGAGGCGCCATCGCGTGAACTCGGCGCCGGGTGCCGAGCTCGCGGCGAACGCCACGTTGTAGCCCTTCCACGAGTCGGGCTGCATGTTGTCGATCTGCCACTGCGTGTAGTCGCCGAACATCGGGTCCATCGTGTTGCCGTAGCCCGGGTAGATCTGCCCGTGCGCGAGCGCACGCGTCGATCCGGCGAGCGCATTGATGTAATCGCGGCACTGTGCCGTCTGCCATCCGGTGAGGATCTCCGCCTGCAGGCTTTCGCTGATGTTGCGCGCGGCGCGCGGCACCGTCTCACCCGGGGCGGTGAACAACGCGATGTTCGCGTTGCTGATGATCGACACGCTCGCCTGCGATTGCAGGTACATCCGGTGGATGTACTGCCCGAGGTGGAACTCGCCCTCGACGGTCGTGGGGGCACCCGGGTTCGGCGGAAAGTCCGGACCCAATTGAGCCGGATTCCAGTCGGTCCACGGATTGCCGAGCTCGTCGACGCCTGCGGGATTGCCGCCCTTGCCGTTGAACGGGTTCGCCGTGAATCCACCGGCCGTCGAAACGGATCCGGGACCTTGCGCAAGCGCACGCAGCGCCTGCGGCGAATTGGTGCTGGAGCGCACGATGTGCGTCTGGTCGTCGAAGACGAACAGGTTCTTCGGCGGCCCGTTTTCGGCGGCGGCACCCGGTTCGTAGAGCTCGGCCCTGTCGACCTTGAAGAAGTCGTTGCCGTACACCTCGTTCATCGCGAGGAACGACGCGGCGAGGCCCCCGCTGCCGGCAAGGAAGCGGCGACGGGTGACCCCGAGCTTCTTCGCTGCCTTGTCGGCGATCTCCTTGACGCGTTGCTCGACATGCTTCTGCTTTTCGGTCTGCGGATGCGGCATGTACTCGCCGTTCGAGATCATCCGCGTCGGTACCGGACCCTGGAAAGGCTCGTGCTCGGCGGGACCGCATCGCGCGAGTTGCTCGTCGGACAGCCACGCGTCCTCTTCGCGTGAGCCGGGAATACGCGGTGATTCGCTCATCGAGGTCTCCTCTTGTTCATGGTCCGCGTGTCGGACCGTGAAGCGCCGCCCGGCGAAGGCGTTCACCGATCGGCCGCTCGAAGAGATTCTTGCGAAGTGCCGCGCGAAGCGGCAAGCCGAAAAGGCCTTGCGGTACGATAAATTCGCAATTTCCGGCAAGCGCGCATGCATTTTCTGCATGTGCGCACGGAACGCGGCTACGCGTTCATCCGATGGCGCGACGGACTGGTCCCGAACGTCGCGTGGAACTTCGAGGACAGATGCGAAGCGGTCTTGAAGCCGCACTCCTTCGCGATGCGTGCCACGGGCATGTCGGATGTCCGCAGCAGATGCGACGCCCGCAGCAGCCGCCGCATCAGCACGAACTGGTAGGGGGTCGTCCCGCTGCTCGCCCGAAACGCGCGCAGGAAGTGGCCCGACGACATGCATGCGACGGTCGCGAGATCCGCGAGCGCGATGTCGCGCGGAAGGTTTTCGTCGATGTAGTCCTCGACGCGATGCAGCACCACGGAACACAGCGGATGCGCAGTGCGCTTCGTCGGTCGCGCGTCCATCCTGCGCGGCAACTGCGAATGCCACTGCAGCAGGTGGTGAATGAGCAGATGCTCCGCCTGCGTCACGAACAGCGTATCGACACAGTGCGCGGCCGCGGTCTCGAACTCGCTCAGCAACATCTGGAAGTAACCCTTGAGCCAGGGATCTTCCGCGGCGAACAGATCCTCGATCATCGGCAGGTGGCGGTCGTCGAGATGCTCGCGCGCGAATTCCTGCAGGCGCTCGCGCCGAAGGTATACGTGGCACGATTCGCAGGGCCCCTCGACGCTCCATACCGTCGGCGTATCGGGACACACGTAGCTGATCGATCCGATGCCGGGGCGGCGGCGCACGGTCGAATCTCGCCTGCTGCGCGCTACCGCCGACGTGCCGACGGTGCGGCAAATGAGCACGCCGTCGCGCAGGTTCGCCGTGGCGATGCGAGCGCGCTCGAACCTCCAGCGCGCGGCGAAAAGCGATCCTTCCCGGCTCCCCGCGATGTCTGCGATGCGCTCCGCCCCGGTGCCCTCGGCGAAGACACGCATTGCCTCCGACCGGGTACCCTCGACTCCGTCCGCCGCCATCGTGCCGTAGTGTTCAACGCGGATGCGGGCAGTATAGGAACAAGGCGCCCCTGCGGCAATCGGGCCCGCCGCGCCCCTCGGGCAAGACGCCGTCGGGAACCGCCTTTCGCTCACCCGTGGACGAATGCGAGCAGCACGCTGAGCGTGCCCGTGACCACGAGGCTCGCACCCCAGACGGCCTCGAGATCCAGCCAGCCCACGGTGAGAAAGCGCAGGCCGAGATGCCGATAGACCGCCCATGCGAGGCCGACGCCCGCTGCGATCATGGTGACGGTATGCACGACGGCGACGCCGAGCGCGGTGACGAGGCCGGCTTGCATCGATCGCGCGAGCATCGCGTGCGCCGACGCATCGCCGGACCGTGCACTGCAGAGCCCGAGCGCGATCGGCACCAGCATCAGACCCGCACCATGCGCCGTTGCAACGAGCAGTGACCACCACGCGAGTTGCGTCGGCCGCACGCGTGCGAGAAAGCGCGGATGCCTGCGATCGAGCAGACGCCAGATGCCGAAAAGCACGATCGCCACGCCCGCACCCACGCGGATCGCGCGGCTCCATTCCACGTACCACGCGAGAAGCACGAACGGGACGAGCACGATCGCCATCGCGAGAAAATGGCCGACGCCGAGCGGCCACGCGGTGGCGAACACGGCGGTCCCGCGCCGGGCGGCAAGGCCGTTGGCGACCGCCAGCGGCCAGCCCATCGACGGATTGAGACCGTGGTAGAGCCCGAGGACGATCACCGCGAGCCAGAGGCTGCCCGCGCCGAGACCCGTCACGGCCTCGCCTCCGCGTTCAGGCCGACGAGTAGCAGAACGAATCGGTGGAGCAATCGCCGCCTTCGAGGCGTACCTGGTGCGCGCCGTACTCGCGGCCGAATTCGACGCAGAACTCCGGATCGAGCGTCAGCCCGCCGTTGGGCGCGACGTGGCACATGACCTGCACGCCGGGAACGCCCTCGGGGTAGAACTGGCGATCCCAGGTGCTGTAGAGCGAATTGGTGAAGTAGACGCGCTTGCCGTCGCGGCTGATCTCCGTCATCTGCGGACCACCGCCGAAGGGCCGGCCACTCGGATGCTTCGCATGTTTCGCGACGCCGCCGACTCGCACGCTGCCGGCGAGCCGCGGCGCCATGGGATCGCTGACGTCGTACTGGCGCAACTCTCCGGTGCCCCAGCACGCGACGTACAGGAAGCGATCGTCGAGCGACAGGTCGATGTCGCTGATGAGCGGCGGCACGGCGCCGAACGGCTTCAGTATCGGCGGCAGCGACGGCTCGTCGGCGGGTTCGGGCGGAATCGTGATCGTCTTGGTCGCCGTGAATTGCCCGTCGGGCTGGCGCATCCACGTCCAGATCGATCCCTCGAGATTCCGGGTGTCGACGACGACGCCGACGAATCCGTACTCGCGCACCGGATCGTGCGCAGGCCGCACTTCGAGCGCCATCTGGTGATTCGCGCCGAGGTCGATGGTCTGCACGAGCTTGCGCGCGCGCAGGTCCCAGAAATGCACCGCGTGCCCGTACTTGTTGCCGAGCAGGTCTTCCGGGACGAGGCCATTCTCGAACTGCGGCGGCAAGCCCCATTCGCTCGACACCATGTAATCGCGCGGCAGGTTCCACCAGAAATCGTAGTGCAGCTTCTGAGAACCGCGGTCGATCTCCCATTTGCCGAGGATCTCGAATGTCTCGCAGTCCATGATGAACACGCCGGGCGTGCCGTCCGTGCCGTCGGGTCCCGCGCCGCCGAGCGTGCTGACGTAGATCCCCTCCGGTCCGCAGTGCACGGTGTGCGGCCGCGAATAGCCGGTCTTGTGGAGGACCTCCTCCGGCTCGATGATGCGCGCGATCGTGGGGCGCCGTGGGTCCAGCTGCGTGTCGACGATATAGATGCGCGACGAGCGAATGCCGGGGATGATCAGGTAGCGGCGTTTCAGGAATGCATGGCCCGACATCGGCGAAAGCGACGACGAGCACGCGTTCCAGCCGAAATGGTGGAACTCGTCGCCGACGTTCGGCATGTCGAGTCGATGCACGACCTTGCCGAAGCTCTGCGAATTCCGATCGACATCGACGACGGCGAGCGCATCGGGTCGCGAGCCATCGGGTGACAACAGCACGGTGTACGTGAAATGCTCCGCGTCGCCTTCCATGGCGAGGCTTGGCGACGGATAGAACGTGGGGTCGGGCCGCAGCGCTTCGAGCATGATCGGTCTCCTCGCTCCGTTCAGCGCGCTCCGCTCCCGCCACCACGGTGGGACGAGCGGGCTGGGCGATTATCAAAGCGCTCCCGCCACCGGAAGTCAAGGCGGCGGCTATGCGCCCAGGCGACCTTCGTGCGCGATCCCGATCGTCACGTGATCGAACTGCATCAGCACGCCTGATCGCCCTCGCGCTTCAGCTCGCTGCGCGCCTGCTCTTTGAGGCAAGGCTCGATCGCCTGCATGAGTTGCCTCACGCACGCGTCGACGCCATCGACTTCCGTGTGGAGCGTGACCGCGGGATGCTCGGGAATTTCGTAGGGCGCGGAGATTCCCGTGAACTCCGCGATCTCGCCTCTGCGCGCCCGCCGATAAAGCCCCTTCGGATCGCGCGCCTCGCACGCTTCGAGGCCCGCGGCAACGTAAACCTCCAGGAAGCGCGGCGCACCAATGATCTGCCGCGCCATCGCCCGGTCGTCGCGGTACGGCGAGATGAACGCGCTCAACACGATCAGTCCGGCGTCGTTCATGAGCCTTGCGACTTCTGCGACACGTCGCAGGTTCTCGTGTCGCTCGTGCGGTGCGAACCCCAGGTCCCGGCAAAGACCGTGGCGCAGATTGTCGCCATCGAGCACCGCCGCGGCGTGACCGATGGCCACCAGTTTGCGTTCGACTTCGAAGCCAAGGGTCGACTTGCCGGAAGCAGACAGCCCCGTCAGCCAGAGCGTGACCGGCTCGTGCGCGAGCAGTCGCGCGCGTTCCGCGCTCGTGACCCGGCTCGGTTGCCAGGTGATATCGGCGCTGGCGTGCGCGACGGCCGAGGGTGACCCGAGCAAAGGCAATTGGACGATTTCGATGTCGCGAGCGATCGCGATACTACCAAAGGCAGACTTCGCATACGCACACCCCGCCGTGCGGTGCGTTGCGATCGGCGTGCACGCGGGCCGCAAGCGATAATCGCGGCCTCGATCTGCACGCCTCGCGCTCGCAAGGCTCCTACGTACACGATGAGTCGCAACGAACCTTGCCCGTGTGGCAGCGGCAAGCGCATCAAGCACTGTCATGGCGCGCTCGCGCCCAGCACTGCCGTTCCCGGCGCGCCGGTATCGCAGGCGATCGGCTCCGGCACGGTTACGTCCGCCGTCCCCTCCCCGCTGCATCTCGAGGCACTGGCCGCGCATCGCACGGGCGCCCTGCGACGCGCGGAAAAGCTGTATCGGCGTGCGCTCGAGCGCGATCCTGGCGACGTCGAGTCGCTGCATATGCTGGGCGTCGCGCAATTCGAGCTCATGCGCTATCCCGAAGCACTCGCGCTCCTGTGGGAGGCGTGCGAGCGATCCGGCTGGAACGACGACGTGTTTCGCCACAATCTCGGCCTCGTCCTCGCCAAGCTTCTGGGGCCGAGCGCCAATGACCGACAGGAGGAACTCGTTCGGGCGTACATCGCGCGCGAACGCGAGCGGGCCGCAACGCCGCCCGTCGAGGCGCGCGTCAGCGTCGTCCTCACCACGCGCAATGATGCCCCCTTCATCGAGCGCGCGCTCGATTCGGTCGCCGCGCAAACCTATCGGGACCTGGAACTGATCGTCGCCGATTTCGGCTCGAGCGACGCGACGCCGGCGCTCGTCGCGCGACGCCTGCCCACGCTCGGCATTGCGGCCCGCGTGACCGCGGCGGCGCCGGCAAGCGAAGCGCTTGCGGCGAACGCCGCCGCCGACCACGCGCAAGGCCGCTACCTCGCATTCTTGAGTGGCCACGAATGGTTCGCACCGCAACGCATCGAGCGCCTGGTTGCGGCAATCGCGCGACCCGTTCCGTCGTGGGGTTTCTCGCGCGTCGCGTCCGCCCACGGCTCTTCCCACGGCGCGGAAGCCGCGTCGCGTCCCGGCGAGTCCCTGGGGTGGGAGCCCGGCAGCTTCACCATCATGATTTCCAACGCACTGGAATCGAACGGCAATCTTTTCATCGACCGCGAGATCTTCAGGACGCTCGGCGGTTTCCGCGACGTTCCCGACCCCGGCGCCGATCTGCGCGAGCGCGCAGCGCGCGACGTCGAGCCGGTGGTCGTTCCCGAGCACCTCTACCTCAGCGATGCGCGCAGCGACGCGGCAGCCGTGCGCGAGCGACGTGCCGCGGCGGAGGACCGATTGTCGCGTGCGTTGACGGAGAACGCCACGGCGGCCAATCCGTTCAGCCCGCTGCACCCTGCGAATCGCGATGTGCTGCTCCGCGCCGAGCTTCGCGCTGGCCGCGGCGACCGCATCCCCGTGCCGGTGCTTCGCTCGCTTGGCGCCCACTGGCTGCAGCGCACACCGGTGGTGACGCCACGTGCACGCACCGACCGCGGGCGGAGCCCCGCCGCGAAGACGGCGATCGTCGTGCTGGGTGCCTATCGCAGCGGAACGTCCGCGCTCGCGCGCGTGCTGAACCTGTGCGGCGCATTTCTGCCACAGCGCATCGTTGCGGCGCGTCTGGCCATCAATCCCAAGGGCTTCTGGGAGACGGAAGCGGTCAACGACCTGAACGCGCGTCTGATGCGCTACCTAGGCGCCGATTGGAATCGCGTCCACTTCAAGTTGCCCGCGAGCGGGCCGCTGCTGGACGAGTTCCTGCTGAACACCCGCGACGTTCTCGAATCGGAGTACGCGGATGCGCCGCTCATCCTCATCAAGGATCCGCGTGTGTGCGTCCTCGCGCCTTGGTGGCATCGCGCGCTGAAGGAGCACCGGTATCGGCCCGCGTATGTGGTATGCATGCGCAACCCGCTCGAAGTGGCGCGATCCCTCGGCAGCGACATGTCAACGAGCCAGGGCCTCGCGTTGTGGTCGGAATACATGCAGCGCGTAAACGCGTTCACAGCATTGCGCGACGTGAGCGCGGTGCACGTGCAGTATTCCGATCTGCTCGGCGACTGGCGCGGCGTCGTCGGCCGCATCGCGCGTCGCCTCGACGTGTCGCTCGCGGCAGACGCCAGGGCCGACGAAGTCGATGCTTTCCTCGAAGCCGCGTTGCGCAATCATCGCGCCACCGACGCCGACCTCGAGCAACTTCCCGGCCCGGAAGGCAACGCCGTGCGCGCGCTCTACGAGCGGATGATCGCGCGGTGCGCGCGTGACGCCGCCGCGTGATCGCACGCGGCGGCCAATCGCTCGTTATTGGCCCCGCATGTCCTGCGGACCCATGTAGCCCGGCCGCACGTTCGAGCCCGGGGTGCGCCCGTCGCCGCGGCCGGCATTCGTGCCGTCGTGTGGCGCGTCGGAATCGACGTTCATGTCGTCGCGCGACGGACCCGGGTTGACGCTCATCTCATCCCCCGACGTCCTTGGATTCACGCTGACGTCATCGTTGGCCCTCGACCATCTCCGTGTAGGCGGGGATGAACCTGCGAACGCTCAGGCGCCGGCGCCGAATACCGAGTGAATCTCGGCGACTTGCGCTTCGTTCAACGGCCGGACCGGCGATCCGCGCAGCAGCAGGAAAAGCTTCGCCGTTTCCTCGAGCTCCTCGATCGCGTAGACGGCGGCTTCCAGCGAGCGACCGGACACGACGGGACCGTGGTTGGCGAGGAGCACCGCCGTGTGCTTCGCCGCGAGGCCGCGAATTGCGCCGGCGAGCGCGGGATCGCCCGGCCGGAAGTACGGCACCAGCGGGAGCTTGCCGATCTTCATGACGAAATACGCGGTGAGCGGCGGGATGCAATCGTTCGCGTCGAGCCCGCTCATGCACGAGACGGCGGCCGAGTGCGTCGCGTGCAGGTGAACGATGGCGTTCGCGCTCGTGCGCTCTTCGTACATCGCCCGGTGCAGGATCGATTCCTTCGACGGTGCGTCGCCCGAGAGCAGGCGGCCCTGCCAGTCGAGCTTCGACAGGCGCGCAGGATCGAGCGCACCGAGGCTCGCGTTCGTCGGCGTGACGAGCCAGCCATCGTCCACGCGGGCACTGACGTTGCCGCTGCTGCCCGCGGTCAATCCACGATCGAACAGCGATTGTCCGAAGGCGACAATCTGCTCGCGCAATCGATGCTCTTCACCGTGCGTCGCGACCTGCGTCACGGCAGATGTTTCCATGCGGAGACGAAGAAATCGGCCTTGCCGAAATTGCCGGACTTCAACGCGAGCGCGACCGGCTTCGCCGAACCGATGGTCGTCGTCCACGGCACGCCGGGATCGATTTCGGGACCGATACGCAGGCTCTCGACGCCGAGCGCCTTGACGACGGCCCCCGACGTCTCGCCGCCCGCGACGATCATCTGCCCCACGCCTGCCTCCACCAACCCCCTGGCGATCGCCGCGAGCGCGTTCTCGACGAGCGCGCCCGCGCGCTCGACGCCGATACGATGCTGCGCCGTCTTCACTTCGTCGGCCGAATCCGTCGCGTAGATCAGTACCGGCTCGCGCGTCATACGTGCCCGCGCCCACGCGAGCGCTTCGACGACGACGCTTTCGCCGTCCGCGAGCGCCCGCGGACGAACCTGAAACGCCGGATGGTGCCGCTTCATGACGGCGACCTGCTCGTTCGTCGCGACCGAACAGCTGCCGGAGATGACGGCGCGATAGCCGTCCGTCGGCGGCAACGCTTGCGCGTCGACGCCGGGCGCAAGCAGGCCTTGGCGCCGAAAGTTCTCGGGCAGGCCGAGCGCCGCGCCCGAGCCGCCCGTGACGAGCCGAAATCCGGCGCAGGCTTCGCCGAGCGCAGCGAGGTCGGCGTCGCGGATCGCATCGACGACGGCGTAGGTGATGCCTTCTTCGCGCAGTTCGCGCAAGCGTTCGGCAATGGCGTCGGCGCCCCGCGGGACGACATCGTAGCCGCACAGGCCCACCTTGCGCGACGTCTGCGCCTGCAGCATGCGCACGAGATTCGAGTCGGTCATCGGCGTCAGCGGATGCTGCCGCATGCCGGACTCGGCGAGCAGGACGTCGCCGACGAAGAGGTAGCCCTTGTACACGGTGCGACCGTTGACCGGAAACGCCGGGCACGCGATCGTGAAATCGACGCGAAGCGCGTCCGACAACGCATCGGCGACCGGTCCGATGTTGCCGCGCGGCGTGGAATCGAACGTCGAGCAGTACTTGAAGTAGAACTGGCGGCAGCCGAGCCGCTGGAGATACGACAACGCGGCGAGCGATTGCGTGACGGCGTCCGCCGGCGGGATCGTTCGGCTCTTCAGCGCGACGACGACCGCGTCGACATCGGAAGGAAGCGTGCGCTCCGTTACCCCGATCGTCTGCACGGTGCGCATGCCATGCTTGACGAGCATCGAAGCGAGGTCGGTGGCGCCGGTGAAATCGTCCGCGATGCAGCCGAGCAGTGCACTCATCGTTGGCGCAAAGAGATGGAATGGCGCCGATTCTAGTCGTAGCCGGGGCATGTCGCGCCCAGCATCGCGATGTACCCCGGCGCCACGGCGCGGCCCGCATCGAAACCTGCGTCCGCGTCAGGTTCCGATCGATGTAGGACGCGCTGACCCGTTGGTGTCACCGCGCGCCATCCAGCCGGGGATATTTGCCGACGTCGTGGCGCGCAGATGGCCCCTTGTCGAAGCCGCGCATTCCGGTCTCCTCGTCGCGTCCGGCACACCTTTGGTGGGGCACGCGGATTGCGTACGGATTTCCTCGAGGCTTGCCAGGATCGAAACGTCGCAAGCTAGGACGTTCAATCGACGAAGCTTCGGCATCGGTGCCGTTTCTCCGGTGTAGCGGTGAAAGCGCGTCGCACATCGGAGATTTCACATGCGCCTGTTCACCCTGCTTCTCGCTGCATTCGTATCGCTTCCTGCATTCGCCGTAACGCCCGCCGCCTCGCAACAGGACCTGTACGCCGGGCTCATGGACTGGGCCGTCCGCCTGTCGAAGTATCCTGCGGCGAGGACGATGCCGACGGTCCGCTACGTCCCGCAGCAGTTCTTCGACGACAACGCCTGCGCAGGTCATCACTGCCGCGTCTGGGGCTGGTATCCCAATACCGGGAAGAACGTCGTCTACGTCAACGAGAAAGCGCGCGATCTCTTGAACGACGGCTCCGATCCGCGCAGCCTGCTCGCCGCGTCGATCGTCGTGCACGAGTTCGTCCATTACCTGCAGGCGGCGAGCCGCGGGTTTGCGCCCTACGACTGCGACAAGGCCTTGCAACTCGAGCGCGAGGCGTACCAGGCGCAGAACGCGTATCTGGGGAGCTACGGGCGCTTCACGCCCGTCGGCACATCGATGCTCGCGGCAAACTGCGCCGGCAGCGCGAGTCACGCGCGAATCCGTTAGCGGCCCCTCGCGCGCACCGCCGGTGCGAACGTCCGCGATTCCGCACATCCTGCGGCGTGCGTGCGAGGGTGCGCAAGCGGATCGAGCGCATTACACTTCACGGTCTGCGTCCCTCGGGAGACCCGCATGCCGACCCCCTACACGCGCGAGCTGACGCCGTCGTCCGACTCGCGGGAAGAGCACCTGCTCGACGACGCCATCGACGACACCTTCCCCGCGAGCGATCCGGTTTCGCACGGCCAGCCGGGCAGCACCGTCAGCACGCGCTACGCGGCGCTCGAGCAGGGCGCCCTCGATCGAGCGACGGACACGACCGCCTGGTGGCTGTTGGCCGGCGCGGCCCTTGCCTTTGGCGTGGCGCTTCTCATGGGCCGCAAACGCCGCGGCTGACCCGCCCGGGCCGCCTTGCCGAAACGGCGCACGCGCAGGCGCCGCTCCGGACTGCCGGCCGCGTCTGCGGTTCCCGCGCCGCGTTCGACACGGCGCATGCGCGTAGCAGCGCTGGTTGCATTCGCGACCATTGGTGCGGCACTCCTCGCGTGGTGGGCGGCACACGTGCAGCAGGCGCCGACGCGTGTTGCCTCGCCACCGGCCGCACAAGCGCGCGCCACGTCGTCTCCGCCGCACGTCCCACCGGCCGCGAAGGTCACAGCCGAGGCTGCCGCGAACGCGTCGTACGTCGGCAGCGCGGTGTGCGGCCAATGTCACGAAGCGGCGTTCGCGGCGTGGCGAACGTCGCAGCACGCGGTCGCCATGCAATCGGCCGACGCGCACAGCCTGCGCGGAAACTTCAACGGCGCGAAATTCAGCGACGGCCGCATCGAATCGAAGTTCTTCAAACGTGACGGCAAGTTCTTCGTGCGTACCGACGGCCCGAACGGTGCCCTCACCGACTACGAGATCGCGTACACGTTCGGCGTCGATCCGCTGCAGCAGTATCTGATCCCGTTCACCGACGGCCGGCTGCAGGCGCTGTCGATCGCATGGGACACGCGCGCGCGTGGCGAGGGTGGGCAGCGCTGGTTTCATCTCTATCCCGGCCAGGCGATCGACCACGGCGATCCTGCATTGGACGGGCAGCGCACAGAACTGGAACTTCATGTGGGGCGAATGCCACGTGACGGGGTTCGACAAGAACTACGACGCGACGACGAACCGCTACGCGACGCGCTGGCGCGAGCTCGGTGTCGGATGCGAGGCGTGCCATGGTCCGGGGTCGCTGCATGTCGAGTGGACGCACGCGCGGGCCGCCGGCGCCGGCATGAACAGCGCACCGAAAGGACTGGTCGCGCACCTCAACGAGCGCAGCGGCGTCACGTGGCGACGTGACCGGCGCGCGGGTGCAGAACTGTCCGGGCACCCTCACGCAACAGCAGCTGACGAACTTCAACAGCCTGTCGGCGACGTTGACGCAGATTCTCGGCTCGGAAACGCCGTGCCCCGGCGACGGAAATCTCGACAAGGTGGTCGATCAACAGGACATCAAGAACTGGGCGCTGTTCTCGCAGATCCAGACCGCGCCCTCGCAAAGCTCGAGCTGGTACGACTTCGACTTCGATGGCGTCACCGGCGCATCGGATCTTTCGAAGATCCAGTCGAATCTCGGCAAGAGGTGTGTCGCGAAGAACTAGCGGCCGCGAACCGGCGCAGGCTCAGCGGCCGGCCGCGAGCTCGGTGATCGTCTCAAAGCCGCCCCAGAACATGCGCTTGCCGTCGAACGGCATCTTCGATGGGTCCATCGATGCCTTGAGCTGCGGATCGTCCATGACCGCCTTGCTGATGCGATCCCGGTCCTCCCGGTTCCGATACACGACCCACGCCAACGCGATCACCTCGCCGTCCTCGAGTTGAACGGCCTGCGGGAACGACGTGAGCTTTCCGGGCTGGACGTCGTCGCCGATCGCATCGGAGTAATACAGCGCGCCGTGGCGCAGGTGGGCATTGCCCCATTCCGCGGACATGCGCTTGTAGGTGTCGAGGTTGGCACGGGGGACGGGAATGACGATCGCGTCGATGTAATGCGACATGGGACCTCCTGGGCGTAAAGTCGCTTGGAGCGGCGAAACGGCAGCGCCGTTCCGATTCGGCATTGTCATTACGTTCAGGAGGCGATTCGACGGCATTCCGGGCGTATTGCCTCGATCGCCTGTTCGCGTCACGAGCCGACGGCTTAGCGGGACCGCGTGGCCGGCTCAGGCCACGAGCAGTGCCTTGCCTGCAAGGACGCCGAGCGCACGATCGAGACGGCCGGGGCCCTCCGCGCCGGCGAACGGGCCGCCGAGTTCGGCGCAAAGCTCCGCCCGCGTGCGCGAGCCATCGAGCAGCGCGAGGAGCGCGCGGCCCAGCGGATCGCGATACCGCAAGGGGGCGTGATAGAGGCTTGGAATCACCTCGTGGTCGCGCGTCAGCCAGCGCGCCGCCGAGAACGCCCGGGGGCGCTCGCCGGCGACGCGCGCGATGCTGATCGGCGCCGTGCGCAGTTCGATCATGCCGGCGCCGTAGAGGTCCAGGACGAGGCGTTCTGTCGGTGGCGACGCCTGCGTTGCGTCACGCTTGCGCCGCGCGTCGATCTCCGCGACCGGCACCGACTGCGGCCAGCGCTCGAGCAGCACTCTGACGATCGCGCTTGCTTGCGCATCCATCGCGTTCCCCTCGCCGCGCGCCGCCGCAGTTCGCACCTCGAGCGACGGCAGCGCATGCAAGCGAAGCGTACGGGCGGGCTCCACGACGGCACGCGACAGCGCTTCGGAGTGACAGACGAGCGATTCGCGAAAGCGGCGGAAATAGATGAAATCGAGGTACTGCTCGCGCGAGATCCGATCGAGTCGCGCGAGCGTTTCGCGCACGTGGGGCGCCAGGCCCGCGACGGTCATCGCGTTCGCGTGCGCCTCGGCCAAAAACGCCAGACCGGCGCGCGCGGCGTCGGCGGCGAACTGGTGAAAGTGGACGGGGATGTTCGGCTCGCTCAAGTCGTCGTGCGCGAGCGCGGCATCGGAACTCTGCGCCGTGTCGCGGACTTCGCTACGCATCGCCTGCTGGCCGGCGCTGTCCGTGGCGACGGGTGTCGCGACGAGCTCGAGCAGCGCGCGTGCCGGTACGAGCTTGCCGTGCGTGTCCGCAATTTCGCGCGTGTGGTACTTCAGCATATCCCACACGACCGCGCGCATATAGGAGCCGGGCAGCGTGTTGTAGCTCACGTACGCCACGCCGCCAGGCGCCAGATGCCGCGCAATCGCGGGCATCAGGTGCGCGCGGACCTCCGCCCGGATCCACGAGTACAGGCCGTGCGCGATCACATAATCGAAGCGGCCGAGATCGGGCGGCAGTGCACGGATGTCGAGTTGCATCAGTTCGACGTTCGCGACGCCGATCGCGTCCGCCATCCGTCGAGCGCGTGCGATCGGTTGCGCGGCAAAGTCGACGCCGACGAAGTGCGCGTCGGGCAGCGTCGCTGCGATCGACAGGAGGCTCGCACCGTCGCCGCACGCGAGCTCGAGCACACGGCAGTTCGACACGGGCGGCACATCGAGGCCGAGCAGCTGGCCGATCGTGGCAAGGCGCTCGGGATGGCGCGCCGGCGACGGCGCGCTCGTGTACGGAACGTCGTCGTAGCTCGCGGCGAGCGCGTCGCCAGTTGCGGTGTTTGGAGTACTTGCCGAATCCGACAATGTCCGTGCCTCGCAATGCATCGTCGAACGCGAGATCGTAACGGCAACGAGCAGCGTTGCGACGGTTCGGTCGATCAGCGCATGCGCGCAACGAGCGCTGCCAGGCGCTCATTCATCTCGTCGTCGTCGACCAGGTATGCGACGCCGCCGAAGCGTCCTCGCGATGGCCGCAAGCTGTTCTTCCGGCGACGCCGGCTGCCTCGCAAAAAGCTCTTCTCGTTTCGCTCGACGATGAAGCCCGGCGCAACGTCCTCATCGGGGGCGAGCGCTATGCGATCGCTCTTCCATCTTCGAAGACGCCTCCGGTCGGTCCATCAGGCGACAAGCGCACGCCCCACAGCACGCTGGCCGCGCCCTGCTCCACCGAACGCGGCGCATCGCGTCCGCCCATGTCGGTGCGTGCCCATCCGGGGCTGATCGCGTTGACGAGTATCCCCCGCGGCTTCAAGTCTTCGGCAAACACCCGAGCCATCGCGTTCAATGCCGCCTTGCTCGCCCCGTAGCCGTCCGGGGCTTCGCGGGCCAGCTGCTCGAGATCGGCGAGCGACAGACCGGGATCCGACAGACGCTTGACGAGGCTTGCCGATTGAGCCGCGAGCTTTCCGAGCCCGCTCGTCACCATCACCACGCGCGCATTCGGCGCGAAAAGCGGCAGCAACGCACGTGTCAACAGCAACGGGCCGAGGACGTTGACGTCCCAGATGCGACGCGCGGGTCCGCTATAGATGGCTGCATTGTTGACGAGTGCATCCAGGCGCTCGTTACGCGCACGCAGCCGTTCCGCCAGCGCGGCGACCGAGGCGCGGTCTGCCATGTCGACCGTCTCCGCCCGCGTGTCCGGAGGCGCCGACTTCGGGTCGCGCACGCCGGACAGGACGCGCCACCCGTCGCGCACAAGCGTGCGCGCGACTTCGCGGCCGATGCCGCGGCTCGCGCCGGTGACGAGCGCCGTGCCCATCGTACAAGCCTACAACGATCGTGACGTTCTCGGGCAGAATAGGTGTCATTCGCGAAGCCGGCAGCGACCAACCCTTCGAGGCCATCAGCATGAGCGCACCACACGATCTCTTCACGGACGCGCGCAATTTCCTGCACGCGCACCGCAGCGACTATGCGGTCGCAGTACGCGATTTCCGCTGGCCCCGGCTCGGCCAGTTCAATTGGGCACTCGATTACTTCGACGTGATGGCGCAGGACAACGACGCCCCTGCGCTCTGGATCGTCGGCGAGGATGGCAGCGAGCATCGCCAGTCGTTTCGTGATCTCGCGGCGCGCGCGTCGCAGGTCGCCAATCACCTGAGGAGCCTCGGGGTCGTGCGCGGCGACCGGATCCTGCTGATGCTCGGCAACGAGCCGGCGCTCTGGGAGACGATGCTCGCCGCGATGAAGCTCGGCGCCGTTGTGATCCCCGCGACCGCGCTCCTCACGCCCCGCGATCTGCGCGATCGCATCGAACGCGGACGCGTGCGGCACGTGGTGGCGTCCAATGCGCACATCCCGAAGTTCGACGACGTGGAAGGCGCGTACACGCGCATCTGCTCGGGTGCAGCGCAATCGGGGTGGGTGGGCCACGGTGCAGCCGATGCCTTCCCGACGACGTTCACGCCGGACGGCCCGACGCAGGCGACCGACCCGCTGCTCCTCTATTTCACCTCGGGGACGACCTCGAAGCCGAAGCTCGTTTTGCACACGCATCAGAGCTACCCGGTCGGGCACCTGACCACGATGTACTGGCTGGGGCTTCAGCCCGGGGACATCCATCTCAACATTTCGTCACCCGGCTGGGCCAAGCATTCGTGGAGCTGCGTGTTCGCACCTTGGAACGCCGGCGCTTGCGTGTTCATCTACAACGCCGCGCGTTTCAATGCGAAGGGATTGCTCGCGACGGTCGCGCGTTGCAAGGTCACCACGTTGTGCGCGCCGCCGACGGTGTGGCGCCTCCTCATCCAGGAGGATCTAGCAGCATACCGGGGCCAGCTCACTCTGCGCGAGCTCGGGAGCGCCGGCGAGCCGCTGAACCCGG
The DNA here is from genome assembly GCA_025927765.1 of Burkholderiales bacterium. Classification (GTDB taxonomy): domain Bacteria; phylum Pseudomonadota; class Gammaproteobacteria; order Burkholderiales; family Casimicrobiaceae; genus VBCG01. The sequence goes on along the minus strand of JAICKU010000009.1, from coordinate 53,813 downwards.
AGGTGATCGATCAGGTGCGTGCGGCATGGGGTCTCACGATCCGCGATGGCTATGGGCAAACCGAGACCACGGCAATCCTCGGCAATCCGCCGGGGCAGCCATTGAAGCCAGGCTCGATGGGCCGTCCGCTGCCCGGGTATCGCGTGGTGCTGCTCGACGTGAACGGCCTTCCGTCGGATGAAGGCGAGGTGTGCCTCGAGCTCGATCCTCGTCCCACCGGACTGATGGCCGAATACGAGGACAGCGCCGAAGCCACCACGCATGCAATGAGGCATGGCCGCTATCACACCGGCGACACGGCCGTTCGCGACGCCGACGGCTACGTGACGTTCGTCGGGCGCGCCGACGATGTATTCAAGGCGTCCGACTACCGGATCAGCCCGTTCGAACTCGAAAGCGCGCTGCTCGAGCATGAGGCGGTGACCGAGGTCGCCATCGTGCCGAGTCCCGACGCGTTGCGCCACGCCGTTCCGAAGGCGTTCGTCACCGTCACGGCAACGAGCACACCGGGGCGCGAGCTTGCGGTCGAAATTCTCGCCTTCGCGCGGAGGCAGCTCGCGCCTTACAAGCGCGTGCGCAGGCTCGAGTTCGTCGCCGAGCTGCCCAAGACGCTTTCCGGCAAGATTCGACGTGTCGAATTGCGACAGAAAGAAGCCGCGCTACGCGAGCGTGGCGAGCGTGTCGAGCTCGAATTCTTCGAGGAAGATTTTCCCGATCTCAAGCGCGAGTAGTCACCCGCGCCGGTAACCGTTGGCGGCAGCGATGGTCTGGAAGTTGATTCCGCCATGTCTTCTCCTTTTTCGCAACGTTACGCGAGCCCCATTGTAGAGCCGGGCACCGTCAAGTCTAAGGCGCGAGATCGAACACCAGCACCTCGGCGCCGTCACCGTTCGCGAGTTCGATCCTGCTTTCGTCCTGCAGCAGGAGCGCGTCGCCGCCTTCCAGCCGCTGCCCGTTGACCTCCAGCGCGCCGCGCACGAGATGCACGTAGCCCTTGCGCGCCGGGTCGAGCGACAGCTCCGCCGCTTCGGAGCCGTCGAACAGGCCGGCGTACACGCTGGCATCCGCGTGAATACGCACTCCGTCGTCCGACTCGCCGGGGGATGCGATCCGGCGCAGCCTGCCTCGCTTCTCGGCGGCCGGAATCGTCTTCTGCTCATAGCTTGGCGGAATGCCGGTGACGTCCGGCAAGATCCAGATCTGCAGGAAGTGCGTCGTCCGATCCTTGGCGTGATTGAACTCGGAGTGCACGACGCCTGTTCCGGCGCTCATGCGCTGGACGTCGCCCGGCGGGATGCCCTTGACGTTGCCCATGCTATCCCGGTGCGCGAGCTCGCCTTCGAGCACGTAGCTGATGATCTCCATGTCCCGGTGTCCGTGCTGGCCGAACCCGGCACCGGCCGCCACGCGATCCTCGTTGATGACGCGAAGATTGCCCCAGCCCATGTGTCGAGGATCGCGATAGCCGGCGAAGGAGAACGAGTGGTAGCTCTTGAGCCAGCCGTGATCGGCATAGCCGCGGTCCTGCGATTTGCGTAGTGCGAGCATGTCCTGCTCTCCAGTGCCTTATGCGCTCCGGTTGTATTCGGCCGTCACGAACAGGACGGCGTCGACCGCGGCGGATCATTCCGCTCGCGGGGCGTGCTCGAACACGATCTCGTCGACATAGCACCATCCCCAATCCTCGCCCGGTTCGAAGCTGCGGATGATCGGGTGACGGGTGTGATGGTAGTGCTTCGTCGCGTGCTTGTTCGGCGAGTCGTCACAGCAGCCGACGTGCCCGCACGTCAGGCACACTCGCAGGTGAACCCAGTCGGAGCCGATCTTCAGGCATTCCTCACAGCCGTCGGGCGTGCGCGGCTCGACGCGTTTGACCTCGTTTAGATGCGTGCACTGCGTAGGCATGGATGTCTCCTTGTTCGTCAGGGCGTGCAGCGTCGTCAACGATGCGAGGGCGGGCAAAGAATACGGCGAACGCGCCGAGCAGCGAGAATGCGACCGTCACCAACACGGCACGATTCCAGCCTGCGAACATTCCCACCGCACCGCGAGCAGAACCTGCAGGGGTGACGATGATCGCGCAGACGGTGAGGCCCGTCGCGGAGCCGGGATACCGGGCCGTATTGCTGGCACCGCTGCCCATCGCGCTTCGGCCCATCCACGCCTGCTCCCCGGGACCGGCACCGAGCGCCTCTGCGGTACTCGTCAATGCCGTCAGGGGGACGGTGAAGATGACGAGCGCTCGAAACAAGCCGGCGTCGACCATCGCTTCGAAGTCTCCTCCTGCTGCTTGACCTATGCCGTTTCGATGCGTCGTGCTGCCCAGCGTCGCCACGTTCCTCCAGCATCCGGGCCACTTGACTCAATTGCGAAGCACTCAGGCCGACGTTCATCACCGCGGGCGGGCGGAAATGCCGATCGCAGGTGTAGCATTTGGAGCGCGCCAGCGCGTCGCGGTTCGAGCGCAGATTGCACGATTTCACTCGACGCCCTTGAACGGTGTGAACCGATGACGTGCGCGCAGACCATCCTCGGGCGATCGCGCCAGTGATGCGCGACGGTCATGACCAAGGAGGCGTAATGCGAACGGTACCCGTTGGAACGCGCGGCACGTTCTCGATGGTCGTGCTACCCGAGCATCTGGCCAACCGGTTCAAGGATGCGATGCTGCCTCCGGTGCTTGCGACGCCGGTCATGATCATGGCCATGGAGAATGCGGCGCTCAACGCGATCAAGCCCTATTTCGAGGACGGTGAGACGGCCGTGGGCTCGCATGTCGACGTGAGCCATCTCGCCGCCACCCCAATCGGCAGCCACGTCAAGGCAACGGCCGAAGTGATCCGAAGCGACGGGCGACGCATCGAGTTCCGAGTGAGCGCGACGGACGGGCGGGAGGAGATCGGCCGCGGCACGCACGATCGGGTGGTAATCGATTTGAAGCGGTTCAACGATCGCCTGAGCGCGGGGAGCCTTGGCCGCGCGCCGCCCGCATGACGCAATCGCGCCAATGAACGCACTTCTCCTGCTCCAGCGAGCGGCGGTTCTCGCCGTCGCCTGGTTGGTGGTGTCGGTGGCCGTCGCACAGCAGCCGCTGGTGATCAAACCCCTCGCGGAGAAGAAGGTCAGCGAGCTGCCTCGGGGCGAGTTGTTCTGGCGGATCGAAACGTTCGGGTCGCTCGAGCAGGCGAACGCGGCAGCCGGTCCGTGGTCGCTCGTTGCCGAGTCCGCCGGCAAGGTGTGGCTGTTTACGCTCGGCTCCGCCGACGCTTCACCTGGCAAAGGGACGAAGGTCGCCGAAATCGGGCCCATTCCCCGCGTCAGCGCGAATCGATATCTCCTGCGCATCAATGACGCCAGCGGTCCGTCTGGCAGCGTAACGCGCGTCCACAGCCATCCCGGCTCCGAGGCTTTCTTCGTGCTCACCGGAGAACAGACCATTGGTGGCCCGAATGGCGTGAAGCGCGTGGAGGCTGGGCACGGCGAAGCGGGTCAGGGCGCCGGCACACCGGCAAGCCCATGCACGACGAGTTTCTGAAAATCGTTCGCGACAAGGGTTCGGGATGGGTGGATTACGTCTTCCCGAAGCCCGGCGAGAGCAAGCCGTCGCGCAAATGGACGTACGTCAAGGGCGTCACCATCGACGGAACGCCGGGCCTCATTGGTGCCGGCTTCTATCCAAAGTAATGGGCGCCGCCACGACCTAGGGCGCGCGCGTGTCCTTGACCTCGTAACTCGCGTGGCACGCGACGCATTTCTGCAGAATTCCGGAGAGCTGCGCGAGCGTATGCGCCGGCTTGCCGACTGCTTCAGCGTCCGTCGCAAGCGTATCGAAGCCGCCATGGACACCGAGTGCGAGCGCCTTGAATTCGAGCGGCAACTTCGCCATCAATGCGAGCGGGACATCGTGGCTCCTGGGCGTTCCCATTGCGCGCGCGGCTTTGGCGACGCTCTTCATGTCTTCATGCGATAGCGCGTCGGTGATCTGCTGCAGGCCAGCCACGAAGGCGCGCATTTCGCTCAGCATCAGCGCGCGGTCGCCGGGCTCGAGGACAACGGCCACCCTTCGGTCGTCGACCCTTTCCGTCGATCCCAAAACGATGAATTTGTACGCCATCGCGGCGATGACGAGCAGCAGCACAACGATGATCGCCTGATACATGCGCGCGCGCGTGACGCTGCTCATGTCCGCTCCGCCGACCATCGGTCAGGGGTACGCCGACCATGATCGTCATCGGGCGCTTCCTGTTCAGTGAGCTCGGGAAGACCGGGATCGTATTCGGGGAGCGCCTCGACCGCCTCGCGCGCGAGGTCCACATAGACCTCGTGCTCCGGCCAGCTCACGCCGGCGATCGACTCGGGCGGCAGCAGCACCTGCCGGCCGTAGAGCCACCTCCGGATGGTCACCGACGCATGGCGAATCGCCCAGTTGCTGTCGTCGAAAACGAAATCTCCGACCGTGCCCACCGGTCCGTCGGTGGCCATCACTTCATAACCGATGACCTGCTTGCCGCTTCGCAGGTGGCAGTCGCCCGTGGGATGGTCGCAATCGAAGCGCCGGCGCCGGACAACCTCGTCGAAGGACTGCGGCGGAGATAGCGCGGCATCCGGCGAGGCACCGACCCACGGAAGCGTATACGTGCCAAGACCCCACGGATTGGATCCTTCCCAATAGTTGGGGTAGCCGTAATGGTTATGGAACGCGATCTCGTGTTGCCGCGAGACCGGTCGATCGGTATCGATACCCGGGCTGTCCCGAACCTGCTGCTGCGAGATGCTGAGGTCGATCACGCCGTCGTCCCAGGAAATCCCGGACACCGACAGCGGCGAAATCAGCACCTTGCGTCCGTGCAGCCAACGACCCGTCGCGACGACCATGTATCGTAGGGTCCAACGCTGGTCGTCGAAGTAGACATCCGTCACCTCGCCGAGGTCGCCGTCCGTGGCGCCCATCGTGAAACCGAACAAGCTCTTGACGCTGTGCCGCATCCCAGTCTCCTGTCATCATCGGGAGAATCGGAGGCCAGTATCGGGCGGCGGCGACGTCACGGGTATAGGGAGACTCGGAGACGTGTCGTGCGGATTTCTCCATTCGCGAAGTCGAACGTTCCCGGCAGGCAATCGTGCGCAAGTGGAGTAGCTTCGTTGGCGTCGACGAACAAGGTTGGTTCCGGAGAGGCATGAATGATCAGGGTGATTCTCGCGGACGATCACGCCGTGGTGCGTGACGGTTTGCGCGTGCTGCTCGAGGCGCAGTCCGATCTCGAGGTCGTGGGTGCGGCCGCCAATGGGCGCCAGGCGGTACGGCTCGTGCACGACTTGCATCCCGACGTCGTGGTGATGGACATCGCGATGCCGGAACTGAACGGCATCGAGGCGACGCAGCAGATTCACGATGCATCGCCGTCGACGCAGGTGCTGGTCCTTTCGATGCATTCGACGACCGAGCACATCTTTCGCGCATTGCAGGCGGGCGCGCGGGGCTACCTGCTCAAGGATTCCGCCGGTGCCGAAGTGGTGGACGCCGTGCGGGTCGTGAATGCGGGCCGGCGCTATCTTGGCCAGAAGATCGCATCCACGGTCGTCGACGACTACATTTCGGAGCGCCGCCGCGCGAGCCCGCTCGACAGTCTTAGCCCGCGCGAACGGCAGATCCTGCAACTCGTCGCCGAGGGCAAATCGAGCGCCGAGGCCGCGGCCACCCTGTTCCTGTCGCCGAAGACGGTGGACACCTATCGCAGCCGGATGATGCAGAAGCTCGACATCGACGACCTGCCGAGCCTCGTCAAGTTCGCGATCCAGCATGGCGTGACGCAACTCGACTGATGACGACGGGCACGCGCCGTGCCGTCGTGTCGCGCGTCGTCCGGCGCTTACGTGACGCTACTTGCCTCAACGTTTCGCACGCGCTGCCTTCACCTGTTCCGCGGTGACCGGCCTGGCCTGGTTGCCCCACGAACTTCGTTCGTGGTTGGCGATGTCGGCAATGTCGGTGTCGCTCAGTGAGGCCGCGAACGGCGGCATCGCGCCCGGGTAGGTGACTCCCCCGATCGGCACGCCTTGCGCGCCGTGCAGGATCGTGTCGAGCTGCGCGGTGGGATCGGCGGCGAGCACGGTGGCGCTGCCCTTGAGCGGAGGGAAGGCTCCGGCCAGTCCCGCGCCGGTGGCCTGGTGGCAGGCCACGCAGTTGGCGGTGTACAGCGAGGCACCACGTGCGGCATCGAACTTGTATGGCCCCGCGGGCGCGGGCGCTGGCGTCGCGCTGGCCGCGGCCGTCGAAGCCGCCGGCGCCGGCGCTGCCCGCTCGATCGGCGGCGTGGTGGGCGCCTGCACTCCGCCGGATGCCTGCACGTCGAGAATGCCCTGCGCACCGATCATGAGGTGCGCGAAAGCGTGGTCCACGAATGCGTATTTGCCTGCCTCGGGAATGACAAGGTCGAAGACCGCGCCCGCGCCGGGTCCGACGGTGTAGGTGGAAACGCCCGTCAGCGCGTGCGCGGGATCACCATCCGGGTACACGTCGTTGAAGATCGCGCCGATGACATGGAACGACGACCACAGGCTCGGGCCGGCATTCACGAAGTAGATTCGCACGCGCTCGCCGGCGCCGACAGTCAGCGGGCGATCCCGATACTGGAACGCGACGCCGTTGAACACGACTTCGTCGGGGCGCCCGGCCAGCATCTTTTCGTAGTTGGGTCCCATCAGATGCCCCGAGATCTGTTGCGTGTACCACTCGCTCTGCACGATCACGTAGCTCCGGGCCGCCGGCGGCAAAGGTGTGGCGGGATCGACGATGATTGCGCCATACATGCCGTTGCCCATATGCAGCAGCACCGGCGGCGTGCCGCAGTGATAGACGAACGCACCCGGTACGTTCGCCACGAACGAATAGGTAAGCTTTTCCCCGGGCTTCAATTCCGCATAGTGCAGGTTGGGCGGCGTGATCGCGGCGTGGAAATCGAGCGAGTGCTCCATCGTGCCGCGATTGATGTACGTCACGTTGATGGTCTGGCCCTGGCGCACGTGGATCACCGGCCCCGGCACCTCGTCGCCGAACGTCCATGCCTGGTACTCGACCCCGTTCGCGATCGACACCGTCTTGTCGGTCGATTCGATCGTCACGTCGACGCTCGGTCCGGAGGTCGCCGGCGGCAGCCGTGCGTCGCGGGCCTTGCCGATGGGCTCCTTCGAAGCGAGCGACAACGGCGATACCGCGGCGGCCGCCGCGGTGGGCGTGGGCGCCGCGACGTGCAGCGTGCTCTGCAAGCCGCCGATCAGGAAGAACACCAGCAGCGCGATGCCGACGATCGCCGTGATTTGTGCCGCCACGGACGACACGGGCGGTCCGTGCAGCGGCACGCCACGGCTCCATTCGGCGAACCGACGCCAGCCTGGCCAGCGCCGCTCGATCAGGTAGTCGACGCTGTAGGGACTGGTGCCACCGCGGTAGTTGATCCCGATCAGCAACAAGAAGATCAGGACATAGCTCAGCGCCGTCCCCATGTTCGTCGCGCCGACCGTGTACGGACCGCCGAAGCCTTCGGCCGTGGCCCAGATCAGCAGACTGAACAGCGCACCCAGCACGTACGTGGTCTTGCGCGCGAACCCCAGCAGCAATGCGAGCGCGAGCAGGGTTTCGGCGATGCGCGTGAGCCACACGAACAGCATGGCGTGCGGCGTGACTGCGCCGATCCACATGTCGAACCACCACCCCGACCACGATGGTTGCCCCTGCGCAGCGTTGTGGAGATACCCGACGTAGTTCGCCGCGAATTGCGATGTCCAGGTGAATGCGGCGCCTACCGCCCAGATGATTCCAAAGGCAATGCGGAGCGCCGCGCTGGCGACGTCCGGCCAGGCATCCGAAAGCGGTTCACCGGCGGGGGGACGTGACATCGGCGGTCCTTCTTCTTGTTTCGGGCCTCATCGGGCAATCCATAGATTCGCTCCGGCGACGAGCGGTTCCGGCACCCGCAAGCGGCGAAATGCTCGCGCGCATCCGAAGCCAGATCGCCTCGCCACCGCGTGCGTGCGGCTGGTCATCTGCTTTCGCGCCTCAGTTCGAGGGGAACCACGGGCGTGCGACATCGGCATCGGTGTCCGCAGGAAGGACCGACGTTTCCCGAGTGATCATCGTTTCGTTGACCACGTTTTGGACGCCGGGAACGCGGCGGACGGCATCGGCTGCACTCCATGACTCGGCTTCGGATCGAACGTTGCCGGTCAGCGTGACGACGCCATCTTGAACTCGCACTTCGATCGTTTCCGCATCGACGCCGGGTTCCCGTACAAGCTCCAGGCGAGCGTCCTGTTGCAGTTCGCTATCTGACCTCATTGCCGCCTCCTTCGGGAATAGAAGCATCGAGCATAGACACTGCGCGCGCGGCCAGGATTCACCGCCATCTAGGCTGAACATCGTCGATAGGACGCGCGCCGCAGCTACTTCCCGGCGGTTGCGGCGTGCGTGCTCACCGACCCTTGCTTCATGATGAGCGCGATCGGCGGAAAGGCCTGCTGCGCGGGCGCCGGCACGGCCTTCCAATGCCGATCGGGCGCATAGCCGAACGGGCGTGTTCCCGGGCCCGCAGCCGGTTCTCCGACGATGATGCGGCCCACCATGCCCGCGGCTTCGTGCGGTATGCACAGGTAGTCGTAGACGCCGGGAACGGTGAACCTGTGCTCGAACGTCGACCCCTTCGCCGGGTACTCGGCGAGCAGCATGCCCGAATCCCAGGGTTTTGCACGTTCCGGAATGCGCAGCTCGTGATCACCGTTGGCAGGGTGATATGCGGTCACCGAATGGTAGCCGTTGACCTGAATCCAGCGCACCGTGTCTCCCGGCTCGATGCGCAGGCCAACCGGATTGAAATAGACCTCCGAGCCGTCTTTCGACATCACCGCCCGGACTTCGAACGTCGTCGCCGGCGCGGGCGTCGCGATCAGCACGCCCGCCAGCAACGCGGAGGCCGCGAAAAGCGCTCTACTTGAGATCGGCATCCTGACGCTGCTTGGTCACCAGCCATTCGATGACGTGGTAGTGCGGCTCTTCCACGCCGGGATGGCCCGGGTTGTAGATGAAATCGGTGTGATTGATCTTCAGGTCACCGAGTTTGTTACCCAGCGTTTCGAAGTTCTTGTGACTCTCGAGATCCTTCAACGGCACCATGTACGTGACGTTCACCAGGTGTCCCTTCTTGTCGTAACCGAGAAAAGGTCCGACGGGAAGCGTCGAGGGATCCACGTACAGCACGCCGAGACCCGGCAGATAGTCGGGCAGTTTGACGAGCGTGCTCACTTTCTTGAAATTCGCAGGCGCCTTGGTATGGATATCCGCCGCGACGGCCGCGCCCGTGACGAGGGCCAGGCACAGCGCCGCAAATCCGGCCACGAGAAGCTGGTGAATCCGTTTCATGAACGTTCCTTTCGCTTGATAAGAGGTGAAGTGGCGGGCCTCGCGCGTCCAGCACGATCGACCGCGATCTATTCGGCCGCCGACTGGTAGATGAGCTTTAGAACGAGCAGCTCGCGCGTGGTCCCGTCGGGAAACGGCCAGAAAATCGAGCGACCTACCGCGACCCCCAGCAATGCCATGCCGACCGTCGACAACACCGAGACCTTGCCCGCGGATCCGTTGGCGTCGCTCGGGAACACGATGGTCACGTCGCGAATTTCTCCGGAGCTCTTATCCTCGAACCGAACTCTCGAATTCATCGTGACGACGTCGGAAGGAATGCAGTCCGGCCTGACGACCATTGCCTTCTCGAGCTCCGCCGCCAATTGTGCGTGTCCCCTCAGCATGTGCAGACGCATGAAGTCGTCTTCGGAAATGGTGATCGAATGATCGAGTGACACGAACGTCCTCCCTATCGCAAAGACAGATGCGCGCACCGAGGTCGGTTTCGCGCCGCGTCCGCCGCGCTCCATCCATGAGCGACTTTAGAACCGAATCGCGTTCCACGATATCTGGAAACTCGGACACTTCCTGTAAGAAACTCTCGACGCGTCGCACGACGCTGGCGTTCCGCTCGTGGAGAGCGTGTCGAACGAGCTCACGGTGGAGCATGACCGCCGCGCTGGCGATCGCGACATTCACCACGCCTTGCAGATTCCGGCTGGCTCGTTCGCGCTGCGCGAAGCGCTGTTCGTCAACCGGGTGCTCGATGCCGTCGTGGTCGACATCGCGCAGGTGGCGCTTCGTTGAATCAGGTTGCGTCTTCGTGCAAGGTCACGGTGATCCGGGTCCCGTGACCGGGTGCCGATTCGACCGTCAACTCCGCGTCCAGAGCTGCGGCCCGCTCCTTCATGATCATGAGCCCCCAGCCATGGTCCCTCCCGGGTCGACGCGCAGCCGACGGATCGAATCCACAGCCGTCGTCCGCGATGATGAGGCGAATCGAATGCGGCATCGTTCGCAGCGTCACCGTCGCCTTCTTTACTCGCGCATACCTCGCCACGTTCGTCAGCGCCTCCTGCGCAATGCGGAAGAGCGCCTCCTCGACGTTCGTCGGGAGTCGACGCGTTTCTCCTTGTTCGATCACCGTGACCACAACCCCGGTGCGCTTGACGAACGACGCCGCGTACCACCGCAGCCCCGACATCACGCCGTAGTCGTCCAGCACCGCGGGTCTCAGCGCGACCATCACGTCGCGAATGCTGTCGATCGTCTCCGAGACGAGTTTCAGCGAATCCTGCAGTCGAGCGCCGCTCTGCGATGCCATCGAGCCCGCCGATTCGAGTTGCACGATATTCAGGTTGATGCTGAGCGCCGTCAGCTTCTGCCCGACGAGATCGTGCAGCTCATTTGCAAGCGCCCGGCGCTCCGCCTCCTGCAGCTCGACCAGCCGCCGCGACACCGCCTGCATTTCATCCGCGAATCGGCGCAACTCCTGTTCTGCCCATTTCTCGCGGGTGATGTCACGCATGTACGCGGTGAAAACGGTTTGATCGCGCAACGGGACGGGGGTGATGGCGAGCTCCACCGGGAACTCGGTCCCGTCGCTTCTCATCGCAGTCACCTCCACGCGCCTGCCCAGAAAACCTCCCTCGCCCGTGGCCAGGTAACGCTTCAGTCCGCGACGGTGGTCACCGCGCAGCGCGGGTGGAATGATCGTATCGGCAATGTCCCGCCCGATGACCTGCTCGCGCGAGTAGCCGAATGTCTTCTCGGCCGCGGGATTGAACTCGGTGATCGTGCCGTGACTGTCGATCGACACGATGCAGTCCAGTGCGGCACGCACGATGGCCGTGCTGCGCAGCTCGCTTTCCCTGAGCTCGGTTTCCGCTTGCTTGCGGGTGCTGATGTCGACGACGCTGGCCCGGCTGTGAACGAAGCGGCCGTCGGCGTCGTAGATGGCCATCACGTTGACCAGAACGGGAAACGCCGTTCCGTCCTTTCGCTGCATCTCGTACTCGAGATCGCTCAGGCGGCCCTGCTGCTTGAGCAGGGCGAATTGCGCGGCGAATCGACCGCGCCATCGGGGCGCCATGAGATCGGTGATCTGCATCCTGCCCACGACTTCATCACGCGCGTATCCGAGCCATCCGAGCTCGGTGGCGTTGATCCGGACGATCAATCCCGCGGCGTCGATCGAATGGTAGCCGCACGGCGCATTGTCATAGAGATCGCGCAGCTCGTCCGGCACGCGCCCTGCGTCGGGCGCCGGGGCGAGGCCATCCGCCCAGTGAATCAGCATGCGCCGAAAGCCCGGATCGTTCGCCTTCGGCGCGCGCTTCGGAGGCCGGTGGTCCGACCCAAGCCCTTCGTTCATGGCTTCTCCCCCTGGATTCCGGGATCGTACCCCGAACGCGGTGGGCGTCGAACGTTGGGAGGAACGTCACCGAACGACTCGCTGCCTCTCGCGCCTCGAGGCGTGCAAGCACCGGCGAACGGCTCTTCCCGTCCCTTTGCGACCTCCCACCGGCGAAACTCAGGAATTCACGATCGACGCACCGGAATCGATGATGATGCACCCTCCACGGTCACGATCACTTGGGTCCCGTGTCCCGGCGCCGACTCGACGGCCAACTCTGCGCCGATGGCCGCAGCGCGCTCCCGCATGATCATCAGCCCCCAGCCGTATCCCTTCGCCGGCCGCGCACACGCCAACGGGTCGAAGCCGCAGCCATCATCCACGATCGTCAGCCGGGTGACCTCGGGCTCCGTGTCGAGCGTTACGGTGACTTTCCCGGGTCGTGCATATTTGGCGACGTTCCCGAGGGCTTCCTGCGCGATGCGGAAGAGCGTCTCCTCCGTCGCGAGCGGCAGGCGCCGCGGCGATCCCTTTTCGATGACCGACGTGGCAACGCCGGTGCGCCTTTTGAACTGCTCGACGTACCAGCGCAGTACGCCCGGCAGTCCATAGTCGTCCAATACGGGGGGCCGCAGCGCCGTCATGACGTTGCGAAGGTTCTCGATCGTTTCCTCGACCAGCTTCAGCGAATCGTCGAGTCGCGCGCCCACCTGCGCATTCGCCGATGCCGCGCATTCCATCTTCACGATGTTGAGGTTGATGTTCAGCGCCGTCATGTTCTGGCCGACGAGGTCGTGAAGCTCGTTGGCGAGGTCTCGTCGCTCGGTCTCCTGCACCTCCACCAGGCGCCGCGACGCCTTCGCCGCTTCCAGCTTCTCGTCTTGTTCCTTGATGAGTCGCGCCTGCGTTTCTCGCGCCTGCGCCGAATTCATCCTGATGTGGAGCAGGACGCCAATGAGCAGCAAATCCGCGACGTCGAGCACGCGGTTGACGAAGAAAGTCTCGCGCAGCAGGAACGCGCCGCGCGGAATCTGGTAGGCATACACGGCGAACGTGGCGATCGTGAGCAATGCCACGAGGAGCCACAGGAGCCGGGGACTGCGCGTCGGTGCGACGAGCACCAGCGGAAGACTGAAGATCGTCGCGATGTCGAGCTGGATCCACGTGAGGAGATCGGCGCCGACGAGGCATAGCGCGACGACGAACACCGCCGCAACGCGCCACGAACGATCATGGCGCCAGCGGCGCCAGGCAATGCCTGAATTGATTGTGGGGCTCTCGATCGATCCGGCCCATGGGCGCGTCAGAGGCGCGTAACCCCGCACCGGCGACGCACGTTCGCCGTTTCCCGGCAGGCGCGCGTTCGCGGTGCCGCAACCGCTCTGCGCGCGACGATGCGTGCGGGGGCCGGGATCGATATGCCGATCAGCGCACTGACGGCGCCTGCGTCGAACGTCGAAAGACAGCGTCGATGGACGTGAAGTAACCGTGCGGCAGACGACCGCGCTGCAGACAAGTATTGACGAAGGACTTCGATCATGGCGGCTCCTCGCATGGCTCCGGTTATCGGGTGCAATCGCGGGATCGGGCGGTTGCACCACGGCGATTGCGCGCCTGTACTTTCGCGTGACGGCCCATTTTCCGCTGTCGGGTAACCGTGACAGTTGTTGTCGGAACTCGAGGACACGCCCGAGAGGGTCATGCAGGGCGTTCGCCCAGCCGGCGGCAGCCAGCGGGACACGGCCGCCCGCTAGAACTCGAGCCGGTACAGGCATACCCAAAGGTCGGGTTCCAACCTGCCTTCCTTTTTCACGTTGAAGCGATCGGCGCCGTCGGGAGATGTGATTTGCGTCATGCGCCACAAGGACGGCCGCGCCACGAGTACCTGCCGGAATTCCTCCGTCGCCCAGATCTGCCCGGGCGCGACGTGGGGCTCGATGCGCGTGGCGCCAAGAATGGCGGTTCCCCCACAGATCGACGGCGGCTCGCTGCCGGTGCCCGGTGAAACCTGGACCTCTCCGTAGTGCAGTGCCATGCGCAGGCGCGGTTGCCCCGTTGCCTGGTAGACGTCGTCCATGATGTGTCGCGCGGCTTGTGCGAGCAGCACCGGATCGTCGTGAACGATCAACACGGAATCGCCGGCGCCGGTTTCCGCGACGACAGCATCGCGCGCCCACTGCTTCACCGCGTACTCCAGCGCCTGGCGCACGGGCATTTCCGCCCTCGCATGCATCAGGCTGCCAAACCCGTGTACATCACCCTTCAGCACGCACAAGCGATGGGATTCGATCGGCGTGCCCGTCGCAGTCGACCCTTCGCGCCATCGGCGCGCGTAGCCGACGATGTTGACCCGATCGATCCCCTCGAGAAAGGCCGGGTTCGCCCGTGCGATCACGTCGGTCAATACCGGATGAATCAGGTAATACGGTGCCGAAGGGAGCGTTCCGACCGGCTCGAGCGTCGCCTCGCCGGGTCGCAGGAAACGCTGGACCCGCTCGCCTCGGATGCGATCCTGATGAACGTAGCCAAGCAGGCCCACGCGGTAGAGCGCACAGAAGATGTGCCTCTCCTCGCCGCCCGTGGCGATGCTGTGCTGCAGGAAGATCCGCTCCACCTCTTCGCGCGTGAGCACGTTTCCGGGAAGGATGCGAAAGAATCGTTCGACCTCGAGGTTGCCGATGAACGGGGCAATCTCGGCGAGGTACTCCTGGGCGATTTCGGCGGCCGCCTGGTGGACCGCTTCCTTGAAGCGAATCTCGTCGCGTCGTTCTTCGGGACGCAATATGGAAAGGCGCTCGCCGATCGACATCAAGTCGCGCGGCCGCAGCAAGGTATGGCGACAGATGTAGTCGAACACCTCCTCCTGCTCGCGCGTGTAACTGTCGGTGACCGCCGCTCGCCCGGCGAACGCCTCGATGGCATGGCCACGCAGCCGCTCAGGATCGGCCATCCTGTCGCGTTTCATGAGCCGGATGTTATTGACGAAAATTTCGCGGAGGCTCGAAACCGAATAAGCGATGTCGACCGCGCTGCCGCGATACTGCTGCGCCATGACCGTGGTCTTCGCAAGACGTGCATACGCCTCCTTGCGCACGGCGGCGAATACCTTGACGTGATGGTTGATCCGTCGAATCTGATACGCGACTTCGAGCAAGCCGAGTTGCGCGAAGTGCCACACATTGGGCGAGAGTTCGCCGGTGATGCTTGGATGGCCGGTGAGCCCTTCGACGTGCTTGTTGAAATATTCGTCGACGCCGTCGATGAACAGTGCCACCGGCGAACCGACGGCGCGCAGACGCGGCACGAGGTGACCATCGGTGTCCGCGCCGCACCGCTGCAGTTCGCGAGGCGTGAAATCGAGCAGGCGGACGAAATGATCGATCACGCTCTGCAGGCTCGCGTCGTCGATCAACCTTCGGAGGCCCTGCCCTACCCGTAGATCAGCGACCGCCCCAACGTGCTTCAGCGTCGCAAGCGAAATCGCAGTGAGCCAGATTTTCGACCACGGCAGCGGCGATACGACGAAGAAGGCCAGCAACTCGCGACTGAAGATCTTGTCGCCGATAGGCTTGTCGAGAAGAGCGCCCGCAGGAAGGCAGGTGGCGCGTCCCTCTCTCTGGTAGAGAATGCGCTTGGCTTTGAGCAGGAGCGTCTTGCCGAATCCCTTCGTGCCTATGATGACGAACTTGTCGTCGCGGTCCGATCGAAGAAATCCGTCGATTTCGGGGGTGCGATGAACCAGGGACTCGTTGAAGTCGTCAGCCACCCGGATGTCGTCTGCGTCGACCGTCCATGCGTGCATACACCCTCCCCGTGCACGCGGGCAGCATAGCGGAGGCGGGCTGCGTCGGGCAACTGGAGCGCGTCCGCATTCGGGAGGCGGTCGCGCTTCGGCGGGCCGGCAGGCAGGTCGTGAGCGAGAAAGAACAAGCCTTGGCTGATGGCTTGGCTCTACGGCTACCTGGAGCCTGATTCGACTTTCTGCAATTCAGCCGGCCCGGCAACGGTCGCAAGCCAGTACCCGCTGTAACAAGTGAACGAGCCGACCTTCCATCCCTTCGGCACCTTGACCACTGCAAGCTCGCCGTTGCCAAGCCCCTCGAATTCGACGTCCATGCGCTGGTTGATCATCGCTTCCAGCGCGGGTTTGCTGATCGCTGCGATTTCGACCGGCGGCTGCCATTGCCCGCGGCGAGAACGGTAGAGCACGTACTTCTGCTGCTGTCGTTCGATCCTGATCAATTCGATCAACGATCCGTCATCGTTCCTCAACTCGAACGTTCCGAGCAACGCATCGAAGCGCGCACCGAAGCATTCGGTTGCGAGCGACGCCAGGAGCAGCGCCGTCATCGCCAGCAGGCATGCTCGGTAACGCCGTTGCGAGAGTTGCGCATCGATCGCGCCATGGGCCGCCGCAGGGACGACTACGAGCGCCGACGCCGATGCGGCGCGCGCGAATGGATTTCGCAGCAAATCGAATCCTCCAGGTCGAACCGGAAAGTGCCGCGCGAAGCGGCGCACGATTCAAGCGGTCTGGAGGTGTGGCGGCGGCGCGCGGCTTTGGTAGGACGACGACGCGCCAAAGGTGACGTTCGGCGCCGGAACGACAATGTCGATCCACGTTGCAACGTCGTCAAACGCCGGTGGCGGCGATGCCGGCGCTGCGCTCGTGCCCGCCGCCAGCAATTCGCATTCGAGGCAGACGCTCCCGGTGGGAAGCTCGAGCGCCGAATGTTTCGAGCGCTCGATTTGCGCGCCCACGTGGTTGAGCGCGTGCCGCACGTTTTCCTGCTGCAGGAAGAGCAGGAGGAGCGACAGCAGTGCCGTCAAAACGACGCGATGGCGGGAAACGCCGCGGGGCATGACGCAAAGATTAATGGTCGCCGTGGCCGATGGCAAATCCGCGTTCAAAGCTCGACGCGCGTGCCGAGCTCGACGACGCGATTCATCGGTACGCTGAAGTAGTCGGAAAGGCTGCCGGCGTTGCGCGCCATCGCTGCGAAGAGCCCATTTCGCCAGCGACCGACGCCGCGATCGCTCGTGCCGGGCACGATCTTTTCGCGCGACAGGAAGTACGTGACGTTCATCGGGTCGATGTCGAGGCCGCAGGGCGCGCACGCTTCCAGCACTTCCGCGACGTCCGGACGTTCGAGGAAGCCGTAGCGCGCGACGATGCGCCAGCAGTCCTTCGCGACCGGCTCGCAGTTCACGCGTTCCGTTCCATCGACCCACGGGACCTCGGCGAACTCGATGGTGAGGAACGCGTTCTGCTCGTGCAGCACCTTGTAGTGCTTGAGGCTGTGCAGCAACGCGTTCGGCGTAGCGTTGGGTGTGGACGTCAGGAACACGGCGGCGCCTTCGACGCGCGTCAGCGGCTCGCGCAGCAGCGCCTCGAGAAAGCCGACGAGCGGCGGCGAGCCGACGCGAAGACGATCACGCAGGCGTTCCCGCCCGCGCCGCCATGTCGTCATCACGAAGAAAACGACCGCCGCGATTGCGAGGGGAAACCAGCCGCCGTCCGCGACCTTGTGCGCGGCTGCGGCGAAGAACACGCCGTCGATGGCGAGGAAGAATGCCGTCGCCATCGTCGTGACGGCGAGCGGGTAGCGCCAATCGAAGTGGACGACGAAGAACGTGAGGCATGTCGTGACGAGCATCGTGCCCATCACCGCGACGCCGTACGCCGAGGCAAGCCGCGACGAGCTGCCGAAACCGGCGACGGCCGCGACCACGGCCAGCAGCAGGAGCCAGTTGATCGCCGGCACGTAGATCTGTCCGAACACGCTGGCCGACGTATGCCGGATCGCGAGGCGTGGCAGGTAGCCGAGCTGCATCGCCTGACGTGTCATCGAATACGCGCCGGAGATCGTCGCCTGCGAAGCGATGACCGTGGCCATGGTCGCGAGCACGATCATCGGGTACAGCAGCGCTTCCGGGAAGGTGCGATAGAACGGATTGTCGATCGCCGCCGGATTCGTGATGAGCAACGCGCCCTGGCCGAAGTAGTTGAGCACGAGCGCCGGCGCGGCTACGCCGAACCATGCCAGTCGGATCGCTCGGGCGCCAAAATGGCCCATGTCCGCGTAGAGCGCTTCGGCGCCGGTGACCGCGAGGAGCACCGACCCCAGCACGAAAAACGACGCCGCACCGTGCCCCGTGACGAAGCCGACGGCATGCAGCGGGTTGACAGCCGCGAGGATCGCCGGCGCCCGGGCGATGTGCCACGCGCCCGAGATGCCGATCGCGACGAACCACAGCGCGCAGACGGGCCCGAACAGCGCCCCGACCGCACCGGTGCCCAAGCGCTGGATCGCGAACAGCGCAAGCAGGATCGCGACCGAAACCGGTACCGCGTACGGTGCGAGCGAAGGCTCGCCTACCGCGATTCCTTCGACAGCGGAGAGCACCGAGATCGCCGGCGTGAGCACGGCATCGCCGTAAAAGAGCGACGCGCCGAACACGCCGATGACGAGCAACGCATTGCGAAGCCTCGGTCGTTCGCGCACCGACGACGCCGCGAGGGCAAGCAGCGCCATGATGCCGCCCTCGCCACGATTGTCTGCGCGGAGCACGAGCGTCACGTATTTGAGTGACACGATGATCGCGAGCGCCCAGAAGATCGCGGAGGCGCCGCCGATCACATTGTCTACGGTGAGCGGAATGCCGTGCGCAGGATCGAACGTCTCCTTCGCGGCATAGAGCGGGCTGGTGCCGATGTCCCCATACACGACGCCGAGCGCCAGCAGCGCGAGCGTGGGCGTCGCGGGACGCGGGACGACTTTCGCAGGAGATGTGCGACCGGCTGGTGCGGCAATGTCCATGACATCGAGGCTACACGCGAGGCCGCCGTCGTGATGCGGCCGGCTCGCGATCTTTACGGAAAATTGACGGCTGCCGCGCTAAAGTATGGCGATGGATGCGAACCGCGCGTGGGTGGGGTACGTTGCTGCCCTGGTCGGCACGCTCGCGTGCACGCTCGCGGGCCTCGCCATGCGCCCGCGCTTCGACCTCGTCAACGTCGCGATGGTGTACCTGCTCGCCGTCGTGATCGTTGCGCTGTGGTTCACGCTCGGGCCGGCGATCGCGGCTGCCATTCTTTCGGTCGCGGCGTTCGACTGGCTGTTCGTGCCCCCGCGCGGACGCTTCACGGTCGACGACGTGCAGTACCTGCTCACGTTCGCCATCACGGTCGCCATTGCGCTCGTGATTTCGCGTCTCGTGGAGCGCATGCGAAGGCAGGCCGAGGCACAGGCTCGCCTGGAGATCGCGGCCGAAACCGAACGCATCCGCAGCGCGCTGCTGGCCTCGATATCGCACGACCTGCGCACGCCGCTCGCGGTGATGGCCGGCGCATCGTCGAGCCTGGCGGAGCGCGGCGAGCGCCTGACGGCAGACGAGCGCCGTGCGCTCGCGCAAAGCGTGTTCGACCAGGCGCGCGAGATGTCGGAGCATGTCGCGAAAGTGCTCGAGATGACGCGCCTCGAGGCCGGGGCGATCGAGCTGTCGCGCGATTGGACGGCGCTGCCGGAAGTCGTGTCGAGCGTCCTCGCGCGGCTGCAGGCGCGCCTCGCCGCACATCGCGTGATCGTCGAGCTGCCCGACGATCTGCCCCTCGTTCGCGTCGACGCGTCGCTCGTCGAGCAGGCGCTTTCCAACCTTCTCGAAAACTGCGCCAGGCACACGCCGGCCGGTACGGTGGTGCGCGTACGTGCGCAACGACGCGAAGGCGACGTGATGGTCACGGTCGAAGACTACGCGGCGGGCCTGTCCGACGCCGAGCTCGAGCAGCTTTTCGCGAAATTCCATCGCGGCAGCGTCGAGGGGAGCGGCACCGATATCGGGCTCGGGCTGGCCATTTGCCGCGCGATCGTTCGACTGCACGGCGGCCATGCCTGGGCCGAACGGGCGCCGGGGGGCGGCACGGCATTTCGCTTCACGCTGCCGCTCGAGGCCATGCCGGCGTGGCCCGAGGAACCGTTGCCGCAACCGACATGACGTCTGCGACCGTCCTCGTCGTCGAAGACGAGCCCGAGATCCGGCGATTCCTGCGCGCGAGCTTCGACGCGGAGGGTTATCGCGTCGTGGAATCGGCCAACGGCAGACGCGGCGTGATCGACGCGGGCTCCCACAAGCCCGATCTCGCGATCGTGGATCTCGGCCTGCCCGACGTCGACGGCATCGACGTGATCCGCCGAATACGCGAATGGTCGTCCATGCCGGTGATCGTGCTGTCCGCGCGGGCGCACGAACGCACGAAGATCGAAGCGCTCGATGCCGGCGCGAACGATTACATCACCAAGCCGTTCGGCGTCGGCGAGCTGCTCGCGCGCGTGCGCGCAGCTCTGCGACAGCGTGCGCGCCTGCGCGGCGGCGGCAACCTGCTGCGGCTCGGTGACGCCGTGATCGACCTCGATCGCCGAATGGCGGCGCGCGGCCGCGAGCCGCTGCATTTGACGCCGATCGAGTTCCGCCTGCTCGCCACGCTCGCGTGCCATCTCGGCCTCGTGGTCACGCATCGCGAGCTGCTGTCGGAAGTGTGGGGACCGACGCATGCGAAGGATACGCACTACCTGCGCATCTACACGAAGCAACTGCGCGACAAGCTCGAGGCCGATCCCGTCAGGCCGCGCTACCTCATCACGGAAACGGGCGTCGGCTACCGGCTGTTGGCGGACGAGTGATGCGGCGCGGCGTTCGGTTCACGGAGACTTCACGAATGAAGCTCGACTCGCTTGCGGTGAATGCCGTCGCGACAGGACCACGGGCAAGGCGTTGCGGGCGTTCTACCCGGGAAGGGCATCGTCGCTGACCGGTGCCCTTCCTTAGTGCAGCGCGGGATTACTTTCCGTAACTCAAGCCGAAGCCGAAGAGGTACTTGTCGCCGACCTTGTTCGTGTACCCGTAATCGAAAGACTCGAGGTACCCCGGCACGTCGGGGGCGTTGTTGTCGACGGCAGCCTGATCGGCGGGGAAGCTGAGGGGTAGCTTGCCGCTCGGGTTGTAACGGCCCAGCAGGACGTCGAGCAGCGCCGCGGCCTTGACGTCGAACGTCGCAACGACCGCGGCCGCATTCGGCTCGACCGCGTTGATCACCCACGGGTTGACCGCGTTGACGACGAGGATCGTCGGCTTCGCGGCCTCGATCGCCTGCACCTTCGCGACGTCGACGCCAGTGTCGGACCCGAGCGCGATTTCGTTGTAGTCCTGCTGCGGCCGCTGGAACACAGTCGGACGCAGCCAAACGAGCGCAACGTCGGCTTGATCGACGCTATCGACGACGGTGACGGCAGGATCTGTCGCAAGCAACGCTCTCAGCGCCGCCGTTTGCGCCGCCGCTCGATCGCCGGGCGCGAAGACTTCGGCGTACACCTTCTTGCCGGCGCGCAGAGGCAGCAGGCGCGTTTCGTTGCGCAGCAGCACGATCGATTCCAGGTTCGCCTGGTATTGAAGCTGCAGGGCGCTTGGCGATTCGATGCTGGCCTGCGCCGCGTCCGGATCGACGTACGGTTGCTCGAACAGTCCGAGGTTGAACATTTCTTCGAGCAGCCGCGAGACGTGCCGATCGAGCTCCGCCTCCGCGAGCAGCCCGCTATTGACCGCGACGATCAGCTGTGACGGATCGTTGTTGTCCGAGAAGATGCTCGCGCCGGCCCTGACGCCCTTGGCGAACCGCTGCGCCGTCGTCAGGTTCTGCACGCCCCAGCCCGTGTTGCCGAGGACACCGGAATCGGTGTTGACGTATCCGGTGAAGCCCATCGTGTCCCGGAGCAGCGTCGTCAGGATCGTCTTGTTGAAGGCCGCGCCGACTTCTTCGAACTGCTGCGTGGGCGACTGCCACCATGACGAGGGCAGCTGCACGGCATCGAGCGCATTGATCTGACTGTTGTAGTACGACATGATCGCGCTCGTGCCGGCATCCACCGCGGCCTGGAACGGCGGAAGCTGGTAGTGGAACAGGCTTCCTGCCGTCGGATACGCGGCGTACTGACCCGCGGCGTTGTGCGGATCGAGGCCGCGCCATACTGCACCGTCACCGGGGAAGTGCTTGATCGTCTCCGCCACGGAATCCGGGCTCACGTGCCGGCCCTGCAATCCGAGGACGATCTCCCGCGTCACGGCGGCACTCCACCAGGGTCCTTCGCCGAAGGTCGTCTGCACGCGATTCCATCGCGGCTCGGAGGCGACGTCCACCTGATAGCCATACATCTTCCGAATGCCCTGCGCGACCCACTGCCCGCGGATCGTGTCGGCGAACGCGTGCACCAGCTCGAGGTCGTTCGTCGCCGACAACCCCAGCGTCCCGGGCCACTGCCCCGTCGCGTCGATTTCTGCAAAGACGACCGTGTCGCTGATGTGGTCGCGCGGATTGGCAGCGAACACGAGCGGGATGCCAAGGCGCGTCGCTTCCGCAATCTGCTGAAACTGATTGTTCCGCAGAGCGAGGGCGCGCCCGGAAACGCTGTCGCGCAGAATCAGATGGACGATGTGGCGGTCGTTGATGAAGGCACCGGCCGTCGCTGCGCTGAACGACGTGATCTGCATCATCCCGGCCTTCTCCTCGAGCGTCATTTGCGAGAGGAGGTCTGCGACGCGCTGGTCGACCGGCTTTCGCCAGTCCTCGTACGCGTCGAGCTTGCCGTTGGCGTTCAGGTCGCGAAACTGCAGCTGCCCGATCCTGAGAATCGGCTTGACGCGTGCCTCGACCTGATGAACCTTGCCGCCGGACTGCGACCCATCCGGGGGTGCCGCGATGGCGGGGGCAGCTCCAGTGAGCTGCCAGAGCGCAGTTGCAAGGCTGAGTGTGACAGCGCCGGCAACTGCATTCCGGCCCCTCGTGTGTTGGATCGTCATGACTTCCTCCGGTGGGATGAATGCCCATTGATGAGTCCGAACGTCGCCGGTGCGTTCTGGCCTGACCAGTTACAGCACTGGTCGCCCATGCTAACGTCGATGCTTGAACGGCGTCAACCCGATGATGCATCGGTGGCCGCCATGCGATTCACGCAAGGCCGGGCGCACGGTTAGAATCACCTGTCCGATGCGAACACCCTCATCGCCATGCCTCTGATCCTGGGATCCACTGTGCGCGCTTCCGCGGGGCACGAGTCGAACGTGCCGGAGCGCGACGACGAGCGGTCGTACGAACGCCTCGCGGGCAAGATCGCGGCGTTGATTGCGCGGGGAGAGCTGGCCCCGGGTGATCGCCTGCCGTCGGAACGGGAGCTTGCGGAGCGGTATCGCGTAAGCCGGACCGCGATTCGCGAAGCGATCATCGCGTTGGAGATTCGCGGCATCGTCGAGGTGAGAGCGGCGTCCGGAATCTACGTGCGGGCCGCCGCGCCTTCATCGCTGATACCGAAAGGGTCTGCAGGACCGTTCGAGCTGCTGCGAAGCCGCCTGATCGTCGAGCCGCCCATCTGCGGTGCCGCCGCGATCGCTGCAAAGGACTCCGATCTCGATGCGATCTACGCGACGATCGTGGCGATGAAGGAGACGCTGAGCGACAAGCGCGCCAACGAGGCGGCCGACAAGGCGTTCCACGTGGCGATCGCATCGGCCACGGGCAACGGGATCCTGAGGGAGATCGTCGGGGCGATGTGGGACCGGCGCCACGGCCCGATGTGGGAGAAGACCGAGGAGCACTTCCATACGCCGGCCCTTCGGGAAGCGGCGATCCGCGACCATCAGCGAATCTTCAACGCGCTCGCGGCGCGAGACCCGGGCACGGCAAGCGCGCAAATGCAAAGTCACATCGAGCGCGTCATCGCCGAATTCGGCAAGGCGTGGTAGCGGCATGAAAATTCGCCCGTTCAGTCGGTTGCACTGACCATCGCACGACTTTCGCATCTGGTCGCCCATATTGTGCTCGCGGTCGGACCACACTGTTGCATCCTTTCGCGAGGACCTCGTTCCCGGCACCGGTGTCGGCGACGCATCGGCGTCGCCCCGCTCCAAGCATTCGCAGAGAAGAATTGGATGCAAGCAGTGACATCACCGAACGGGTCGCGGCGGCGTGCCGGGTCCTGTTGCGAGAAAGGGTCATTCGCGACGCAATGAATGCACGGCCGCCCGACGAGAAGGAACTGCCGCTGCGCAACGACACGCGCCTCCTCGGCCGCGTGCTCGGGGACGTACTGCGCGCACAAACCGGTGGCGAGGGATTCGAGCGCATCGAGGCGATCCGCCAAACCGCGATCCGGTTCCGCCGCGCGCACGACGAAGAAGCGCAGGAGGCGCGCGACGCGCTGTCCGCGCTTCTCAATCCTCTCGCGGTCGGCGAAGTGCTCGATGTCGTACGCGCCTTCAGCTACTTCTCGCACCTTGCGAACATCGCGGAAGACGTGCACCGCATACGGCGCCGCCGCGCCTACGAAATGGTCGCGTCGCCGCCGCGCGCGGGCAGCATCGCGCATGCATTGGCGCGGCTCTCCGCTGCAAACGTTCCGGCCGAAGCGCTGCAGCAGTGGTTGGACGTCGCGCTGGTCTCTCCGGTCCTCACCGCGCATCCGACCGAAGTGCAGCGCAAGAGCATCCTCGATGCCGAGCGCGAAATCGCGCGTCTTCTCGTCTGGCGCGACCGCACGCCGCTGACGCAACACGAGTCGGCCGCGTGGGAGCGCGCATTGCGCACCCAGGTGCTGACGCTGTGGCAGACGGCCATGCTGCGCCTGTCGCGCCTGCGCGTCGCCGATGAAATCGACAACGGGTTGGCGTATTACCGCTACACGTTTCTCGCCGAAGTTCCGCGTCTCTACGCGGCGCTCGAAGGGCAGGTCGTGAACACGTACGCTGCCCTACGCGTGCCGTCGTTCTTTCGCCTCGGCTCGTGGATTGGGGGCGATCGCGACGGGAACCCGAACGTCACCGCAGAGACGCTCGACTATGCGGTGCACGCTCAGGCGCGCGTCGCCTTCGAGCATTACCTTGCCGAGGTGCATCAGCTCGGCGCCGAGCTGCCGCTCTCCACGCGCCTCGTCACGCCGAGCGCATCGCTCATGGCGCTCGCCGCCGGCGCGCACGACAACAACCCGCATCGATCCGACGAACCCTATCGCCAGGCGCTCACCGGCATCTACAGCCGCTTGTGCGCAACGGCGCAGGAACTGGCACAGCACACGCCGGTGCGGCCACCGCACGCGGAGGGCGTGCAGTATCGCTCGCCGGGCGAGTTCGCTGCGGATCTCGACACGATTGCCGAGTCGCTCGCGATGCACGGATCGTCCGATCTCGCTGCCCGGCGATTGCATCCCCTGCGCCGCGCAGTCGACGTGTTCGGTTTCCATCTGGCGACGCTCGATCTGCGCCAGAGCAGCGACGTGCACGAGCTGGTCGTCGCGGAGCTGTTCGCGCGAGCCGGCGTCGACGCCGATTACGCGTCGTTGCCGGAAACGGAACGCGTCGCGCTGCTCGAACGCGAACTCGCGACCCCGCGCCTTTTGCATGCTCCCTGGCAAGCCCTGTCCGAACGTAGCGCAACGGAACTGGCGGTGCTGACGAAGGCCGCCGAAGTTCACGCCCGGTTCGGTCCCGCCGCATTGCGCCAATACGTGATCTCGAAGTGCCAAAGCCCGTCCGACCTGCTCGAGGTCGCGGTGCTGCAGAAGGAGGTCGGCCTGCTGCGCGACGACACGCTTGCCATGGCGATCGTGCCGCTGTTCGAGACGATCGACGATCTCGAACATTGCGGCGACGTGATGGCGGCAGCGTTCGCGATTCCGCGCTATCGCCAGATGCTCGCCAACGGTGCCGATTGGCAGGAAGTGATGATCGGCTATTCCGACAGCAATAAGGACGGCGGGTACCTGACGGCGAACTGGGCGCTGTACCGGGCCGAGCGAACGCTCGCGAAAACGTTCGCCTCGCACGGCGTCCGGCTGCGCATTTTCCACGGCCGCGGCGGCACCGTGGGCCGCGGGGGCGGCCCGAGTTACGACGCGATCCTCGCGCAACCGCCCGGTGCTGCGGGCGGCGGTCTGCGAATGACGGAGCAAGGCGAGATCATCGCGAGTAAGTACTCCGACCCGGAGCTCGGTCGCCGCAACCTGGAAACGATCGTGGCGGCGGCACTCGAAGCGGGACTCGTCGACAGCGAGCGCATCGGTGAGCGGGGGTCCGCCTACCACAAGGCGCTGGACGAGCTTTCCGCGCACGCCCATCGCGCCTATCGTTCACTGGTCTACGACACGCCGGGATTCGTCGACTATTTCCGCGCGTCGACGCCGATCCGGGAAATCGCCGAGCTCAACATCGGCAGCCGCCCGGCGTCGCGGACCGGATCGTCGCAGATCGAGCACCTGCGCGCGATTCCGTGGGTGTTCAGCTGGGCGCAGTGCCGCCTGATGCTGCCGGGCTGGTACGGCTTCGGCGCCGCGGTCGATGCTTGGCTGTCCAGTCGAGAGGACGGCATGTCGCTGCTGCGCGAAATGCACGCGCGCTGGCCGTTCTTCCGCAGCGTCGTCTCGAACATGGCGATGGTGCTGGCAAAGAGTGATCTTGCCATCGGCTCGCGGTACGCCGAACTCGTGCCCGACGAGGGGTTGCGGCGCCGCGTTTTCGACCGGATCGCCGACGAGCATGCGCGCACGGTGCGCCATGTGTTGGCCGTGTCGCGTCAGCGCACATTGCTCGAAGACAATCCGCCGCTCGAGCGCAGCATCCGCAACCGCTTCCCGTATCTCGACCCGCTCAACCACCTGCAGGTGGAGCTTTTGAAACGCTATCGTGCCGGGCAGAGCGACGATCGAACGCGGCGTGCGATTCACCTCACGATCAACGGCCTGGCAGCGGGACTTCGCAACAGCGGTTGAATTCGCGTCCTCCCGGCGTTTACAAGCATCGGAGGACGAGTTGATCCAGGCCGCATCCATGGGGCCGTGGCGCGATCCTTGCCCCGGCTAGCGAGCAATTCATCATGACATTGCAGATCGTAGCCTGCGTCGATCGAGCGTCCTGCCCGCCCGGATGTTGCCGGAACATGATTTGTAGTGTGTGAGCGAATGTCCGACACCATTTCACGAACCGCCACAGTGGCGCCGCCCACGTGAAATGGGTCACATTGACCGACAGGCGAATTTCGACACTTTCGACCGATTGCCGAACATAGAGAGAGGCATGTGAATGAGCTACAACCCGTGGGGAAAGAGAAATCCGTTTCTGAGCATGTGGTTGAGCGGCGCCAACGCGCTTCTCGGCAAGACGCGCAGTCAGGTGACCGCGAGCGCACGGCGTCAAACGAAGGCCGCGATGGACGAGGCAACCCGGCATTCGCTCGCGTTCTGGGGCTTCGGTACTCGTCCCACGTCGAAAAAGAGACGGCGTCGGGGTTAGCGTCGCGAAGACGGTGGCCAACGCAAGGAGCGGACCATGGCAGACGCGCTGCACGGGCCCAATGACCAGGAACAGATGGAGCGGCTTACCCGGGAACTCGAAGAAGCGGAACTCTTCGCGCAAAGGCTGCACGGCTACATCGTCGCAATCCGCGACGAGGTGGCGGGCGGCCATGCCGGCCGCGCGTTATCGATGTGTAACGAAGCGCTGAGCGAGATCGACAATGCCACCGACGTCGTCGCGCCGTCATACCGCCTCAAGGAGCGGGCAGGTCTCGGCGCAGACGACGCGCCGGAGTCCGGCAAGCGAGATTAGTGGCGTGAGGGTCACTGTCCGTGCTCGTTGCTGAAGCTCGCGCATTCCGGCGTCCTGCCCCAACGGCCTGCGCAGAAGCGTTGACGCACCCGTTGGTCGCACACGATGCGAGCGATCAGGTCACCGCTGCAGCGCGCCAGGTTCACCTGCATCGCGTGCCACGCATCCGCGCCCGGCACTTTGCGATGTTCCGCAACCGGCGCACGGACGCGCGTAGCGGGGCGACTTTGTGCAAGCCGTGGGGTAGCGGCCGATGTTCGCGCAGGCGCTGGGCGTTGATACGCGCTTGCACGCTTCGTCGCGGGAATGGGCACCGACCGTGGACGCGAAGTGGCGGGCGTCGGTGCCTCGGAGGCGATAGCGGGAGGTGGCGCCTGGAGGGCCGCGTTCATCTCGGGTTCCACCGGCTTCGGCTCCGCGGGCCCCGGGGCCGCCGGCTTCGGCTTCACGGGCCTCGGCTCCACAGCCGTGGCCACGGCGGGCGTCGCCGCGCGCGCGCCGTTCTCTCGAGCATTGCTCGCTTGCGAGGCGGCTTCCTTCGGGCCGTCGGGCGACATTGCATCGATGTGGTGCACCGCATACGCACCTGCGACGAGCATCACCGCCGCAACGGCCAACAGGAACTGTCCTGGCCTCACCAAGCGCCAATAGGCTCGCAACGCGGAGGTGACAAACACGGGTTGCGTCCCGATTGCGGCGACGGCTGCGTCGGCTGCTGTCGCGCCGGCAGGCGTGGGAGGCGCGGTTCGCACTCCTGAAGTGGCGTCGTATGGACCGAATGACAGCGGAAACGCCGCGCCGCAGTTGTGGCAGCGCGTCGCAGCCAGATCATTGATTGCATCGCATTGGTTGCACGGCTTCAGCTGCAGCGGCGAGGCGCAGTCGTTGCAAAACTTTGCACCCGCCGGATTGTGGTGATGACAGAAGGCGCACACCCGATCGCCAAAATACGCGGCGCGCGCCGCGAAGGTCCAGGGTGCGGGAGATTGCGAGTTCATCCCGGCATTTTAAGTCTGCAACTGCGCACGTGCGCGCACCTCGAACAGCTTCGCCTGCTGGCGCTGCGCGATGTCGATCGCCTCGTGCAAGGTTCGCTCGGCGTCGCGCGGTTGGCCGCACGCGCGCATCGCGTCCGCCTGCAGGCGGCGTAGCTCCGCCGCGTAGAAGCGCTCGCCTTTTGCTTCGCTGCTGGCGATTGCGCGCTTCAGCGTGGCGAGCGCCTCGTCGGCATGACGCGTCGCGACCAGGCCTTCCGCCATCAGCGCCATCGCGAAGGGCTGATATGTGCTCGCCTCCATGTCGACATGCGCCGTCATGCCGCGGCGGAGCTCGGCGAGGCCTTCGACATGCGATCCCTGCCTCACCAGCGAGGCGCCGCGGATCATTTGCGAAATGCCGATCCACGTCGCAAAGCCCAGTTCGCGCGCAGCGGCGAGCGATTCGGTCGCGCGCTCGAACGCCGCCTGTGTATCGCCGCGGATGTGATGCACGGCGGCGAGATACGTAAGCGAGAAATTGACCGTGTGAAGTCCGCCCAGCGACCGCGAATGCGCGAGGCCGGTTTCACCGGCCGCGAGTCCACGCTCGACCTCACCCATGATCGTCAGGGTGAGCGCGAGATAGCTGAGTCCGGTCGACTTCTGGTCCTGCACGTAGAGCACCTGCTTCTGCCGGCGCGACGGCTGGTCGTCGTCGTAGATGCGAATCGCCTCCTCGAGGTGCGCGCACGCCTGCCCGAGTTCGCCCTGCAAGAACAGCGTGCCGCCGTACAGCAGGTGGCCCATGACGAACGGCGGCTTGGACGCTTGTGTTGCCGCACGCGACAGACATTCGGCGGCAAGCGCCTTGCACCGATCGAACTCGGCGCGCGTGATCGCGTAGGAGCCGAGTCCGGACAGCACCGAAAAAATCTCCGGCGCATTGCCCACTTCACGACACAACTCGAGCGCCGTCGTGTAGGCCCGGCCGCATTCCGCAGACGAAAAGCCACGCTGCTCGGCGTAAATGCCGCCGAGCGTTCGGTACACGTTCATCTCGCGGCGCAGGCGCTCGCGCGAATGCGGCAGGCCCGCGAGAAGCGCCAGCGCGCGCTCGAGCTGCCCGATCGCTTCGCAGAAGCCCGATCGCCGCGCCGCAAGCTTGGCGGCCTTGACGAGAAAATCGACCGCGTTGTCGACGTCGTGCGCTGCATCGAAGTGATAGGCGAGCACTTCAGGCTGCGACTCGGCGGTCTCGGGGAAACAGTTGACCAATGCAGTCGCGATGCGCGCATGCAACGTCGCCTGCTTCTTCCTGAGCAGGCACGAATACGCGGCGTCGCGCACGAGCGCGTGCCTGAAGGCGTAGCCGGGCGTGGCACTGGTTCGGCGCGCGACGAGAAGGCCGGCATCCACCAGTTGGTAGAGCTCGTCGCGCAGCCGCTCTTCGGGAAGCTCCACGACCTTCGCGAGCAGCTCGTACGAAAATTCGCGTCCGATGACGGCCGCGACTTCCGCCACGGCCCTGGCCGATCCCAGCCGATCGAGGCGCGAGGTCAGCGCATCGCGCAACGTCGTCGGTATCGACAGCGGCGGCGCAGCCGATACGCTGCGCGTGCCGGCGCTTTCGAGGACGTCCCTCGTCAGGTCCTCGATGAACAGCGGCATTCCGTCCGTCTTGTCGGCGATTTCGGCGACGGTCTCGTCCGGTAGGCTGCGCGCGCCGCAGACGAGTCCGATCATCGCGGTGGCGTCGCCACGCGAAAGCGGACCGAGTTGCAGTTGCGCAAGCCGTCGCTGGTCCTGCCAATGTGCCTGGAACTCGGGCCGCGCAGTCAGCACGAGCAGGATGGGCATGGAGCTCAATCGTTCGAGCAGAACGCCGATCAGTTCGTCGGACGTCGGATCGATCCAGTGGAGGTCCTCGATCACGAGAAACATCGGCCCGCGCGCAGCGAACGCGCCGAGCGAGCGCATCAGCATCTCGAAAATCAGTCGCTTGTGCCTCTGCGGCGACATTTCACCGCTGCGACCTGCGTCGCCCCGCGCCGGCAGGAATGTGGCGAGAAATGCCACGATGTCCGCGGCGCCCGGCGCCTCCGCGGGAACGAACTGCGCGAGCTTGCGACGCCTCGTCGCCTCGTCGTCGTCCTCGGCCAGCCCAGCCGCGATGGTGAACTGGCGAATCACCGGCGCGAGCGGACTGCCTTGCAGGTTCGGCGATGCGTGATACCAGACGCGCAGGCAATCCGGATCGATGCGCTCGGCGAGCGCTTCGGTGAGACGCGATTTGCCGACGCCGGCCTCGGACGTGATCAACACCGCGTGGCCTTCGCCGCGCCGCACGAGCGTCCAGAGACGCTGCAGTTCGTCGAGCTCTCGCACGCGATCGACGAGCGTCATCGCAGTACGCAGCGCATGGAAACGGCTTCCGACCTCGCGCTCGCCTGTCACCTGCCACGCCGGAACCGGCGCGTCGAATCCCTTGAGGTCGTGGCGACCGAGATCCCGGTAGTCGAACAGCCGGCCGGCGAGCGTGCGCGTGAGCTCGGATACGACGACGCAACCCGGTGCCGCGATGCTCTCCAGGCGAGCGGCGAGGTTCGGTGCGCTGCCGATCACGGACAGCTCCATCCCGCTCTGCGACAGATCGCCGACGACGACGACGCCGGTCGCGATCCCGATGTGCACCTCGAGCCCGGCAGTCGCGGCGGTCGGCCATGTCGTATCGACGATTGCGAGCGCGGCGCGAATCGCTCGCTCGGCGTCGTTCTCGTGGGCGCGCGGATAGCCGAAATAGGCGAGGATCCCGTCGCCGACGTAGCGCGCGACGAAACCGCCGTGGCGCTCGATCAGCGTCACGCAATGCTGCCGGTAGGTTTGAATGACGTCGGCGAGCTCTTCCGGATCCAGGCGAACGGACAGCGCAGTCGACCCGACCATGTCGCAGAACATCAACGTGAGCTGCCGCCGCTCGGGCGCCTGCGATCCGGCCGACGGCTGAGTCATGCGTCCCTCGCCGAAGTCAGCGCGTCGGGCACTGGCCTCAACTCGACGTCGAAATGATCGTACAGGTACGGGATGCGACCGGGCTCGATCGCGGGGCGCACGAGCTCGAAGCGACATCGAGCGAGCATCGTGGCGAGCGCGCTCTTCAGCACGAAAGTCACGAGCGATCGACCGGCGCAGCTGCGGCCGTGCGCGCTGAACACGTACACCGGCGGCAATGCGCCCGCGGCCGCGTCGCCGGGCGCGAAAGCGTGCGCCACGCGACCGAACACGCGCCGATCCCGATGGTAGAAGCCGGCGTGAATCAAGAACTGCTGCCCCGCCTCGACCATTTCGCCGCCGACGAGACAACGTCGTACCGCGCGCCGCAGCAGCATCGGCACGGGCGTCCACAGGCGCAACTGTTCGGTCACGCACGCTTCGAGATAGCGAAGGCGATCGATCGCCGGCGCCGCCAGTTCGCCGGCGTCCCGGATCTCGGAGCGCACCTTCGCTTGCACGTCCGGGTGCGCTGCGATCAGCGCCAGCGTGCGCGGGACGTGAAGCTCGACGGCGTCCTTCAGCACGAAGAACCAGAACGCGACCTGCGACGTGACGCACGTCGATGGCGACGCGCTGCCGTCGGTCAGCGCACGCGCAGCGATGTCCAGCAGGCACGGTGCCGGCGGCGCGCCTTCATGGCGACGAAGCGACGCACCGACGCGCATGCGGAACCCGTGGAAGCTCGTTTCGTCGCGCAACAGCAGATTGGCGCGTCGAAGCATGCGCGCGAGGTCCGCCGCCAGCATGTCATCGATCGACCCGGCGCCGAGAATGATCTGGTGCGAGACGCGCTTGCCGAGCGATTCGAAATCGCTCCAGCGAAGGGCGTCGGTTCGCGCGTCGAGCATGCGCCGCACCTCGCCCGCTGCAATGCGGGCAAACGTTTCGGCGTCGCGATGCAGCCGCCCGAGATCGAGCGCGCTCGTATTGAACGCGCGTCGTCGGCCTTGCGCGGCGTCGCCCGACATCACCAGCGCGCCCGGCGCGAAGCGCGAGATCGCGCGCTTCTTGAGCGCCGGATCGGGCGCGTTGTCGCCCGAAGCGAGCACCGCGTCGATCGTTGCCGGCGCCAGCACGAGCAACGTGCGTCGCGTCGGAAACCATAGCCACAGCAGATTGCTGCGGTACTTGACCCGCAGTTTGCGCACGAACCGGTGCGCAAGGCGCGCAGCATTCCAGCACGCGAGGCGCGACAGGAACCATCGGTTGGGAACGACGACGCCGAGCAGGAACGCAGGAACGCTCACATGGAGCTGGAACCGCAACGTATCCCACAGCGACAGCGCCTTGGCGTCGCGGGACATTGCCGCCCTCCTCGATCACGATCGCTCGCCGACGTGCATCGTACCGTGCAGGCGGACGGCGCGAAACGGTACCTACGCGGATCGTCGGTTGGCCTTGCTTACGATCTCCTTGCGAACATCGGTGATTTCACGGGCACGCGAAGCGGCCGCGCCGTCGCAATGCGAGAGCCGCGGGCAATGCGTGCTGCGTGGACAAATGATTCGCGCGGGAATGGACAGCGCATCCTCGATCCACGCGATGTTCAGGACTTTCGCCGCCCCCCTGATCGTGCGGGCTGCATCCTCCGGGATTCTGCCTTCACCTCGTCGCCGAAGACATGCTTCCGCAATGCTCGTCACGATGGCTTCGGCGTCGTCGCTGTGCGAGCGCAACGCCGGCACGAGATCGACGCCCACCGATAGCACGTGCCAGTTCCCTGCCATGTCGCGCGTGCGTCGGGTGTGACAGCAATACAGCAGCGACCGGTCGCCGTCCCGCAGCACTGAAATCTGCGAGCCGCGATTCGAACCGCGGTTGTCGTCCAGCATGCGAAAGACGGCCCAGTTGGGACAGGGGTCGGTTGCTTGCGCCATGTTGCCCCACGGAAGCGGGATGCCGTTGCCGCGGTAGACGGCCCGCAGGTACCCGGGCGGATAGGCGTCGAAAAAATGCCAGTAGGGATACGGCGACACGTTCGTCATGCGGCGCATGACGACCGCGGGCGTGAGCTGGACGCTTTCGCCCGCCTCGACCCGATAGGACTGGCGCGCGAGGAATCTGCGGAACGGAATCTTGGGACACAGCAACGCGCCGGCGAAGAAGCTGCACTCGAAGTCGCGCCATGCGTGCAGCACGTCGCGCGCGCTCATGCCCGCGGCGATCACTTCCCCGCCCTCCGGGCTTCCCCCCATCTCGCCCCCGGTCGCGTGGGCCGATTTCAGGCCGTCACCATCATGCAGGACCTTGTGCCCCAGGTGCGACGCAAGGTCGAACTTGAGACGCGGGACGTCGAGCAGCAACTCGCGGTTCAGGTAGACGGTTCGCGGCGGCTCGAAGAACGAGCGGACCATGCTGCGCAGCTCGCGATCGTTGTCGCGCGTGAGCACCGGCTTGCGGTCGAACCAGCACAGCTCCAGGCCGTGATGGCCGCACATTCGCATCAGATCCTCGCTGCTCAAGGGAAACGCCCGGTCGCCGACGCCCTCGGCCGCCCGCTCGAGATCCGGGAAGTCGTTGCGCGACATCTCCTGATGCGAGCGGATCAAGAGGTGCGCGAACTGCCGCCCGGTCGTGCCCGTCTGCGACAACAGCTCCGGTATCGCTGCCTGGAGCAGCTCCTTCGAAAACAGGAATGCGGGCTCCAGCGGCACACCGGGTGCAGCTGCCTTCGCCTCCGGCGACGCCGGTACCTCCGAGTCGGGAGCCCCGTCGAGGAACCAACGCGCTTCCCGCTGGAACACGGAAGACAGCAGACCCAGCACCTGCTCCGACGGAATACGCTTTCCGCTCTCGATCATGCTGAGGTAGGAGACCGATGGCGCGCTCTGCGAGTCGAGCTGAATGCAGCGCGCCGACAGCTCTTCCAACGTCAGGCCGTTGCGCTTGCGCAGAGCACGCAGCTTCGTGCCGAGAAAGTGACTGTTGCGAGCGTGCAGGGTCACGTTCGTGTCCTGTGAAATTGACTTTGTGAAATTTCCTTAGTGAAAT
Organism: Burkholderiales bacterium; assembly: GCA_025927765.1. Classification (GTDB taxonomy): domain Bacteria; phylum Pseudomonadota; class Gammaproteobacteria; order Burkholderiales; family Casimicrobiaceae; genus VBCG01. The sequence goes on along the minus strand of JAICKU010000009.1, from coordinate 19,402 downwards.
TTATCACAACCGGCTCCTATACTGTCTACAGTGCACCCGCTCGGGGACGACGACCAGGAAGGAGTTCCGCCATGGAGACGCGCTACGACATTCTGATTCTGGGAGCCTCGTATGGCTCTCTACTGGGTACCAAGCTCGTCATGGCGGGGCACCGCGTGACGCTGGTCTGCACGCGATCGACGGCGGACCTGATCAACCGCGAAGGCACGCTCGTACGCTTCCCGGTGAAGGGCCGGGAATCGGTGATCGAGATCGAATCCAGGCAGTGCAACGGCAAACTCGATGCTCGTACACCGGACGAAGTCGACCCGGCCTGCTTCGACCTGGTGGTGCTCGGCATGCAGGAGCCTCAGTATGCTGCGCAAGGCGTTCGCCAGTTGATGGCGCGCGTTGCCGAAGCGCGTACGCCGTGCCTCGCGATCATGAACATGCCTCCGCTCCCGTATCTCGAGCGGATCCCGCGCTTGCCGGTCGCGGATTTCGAAGCCTGCTATACCGATGCAACCGTGTGGGAAGGCTTCGATCCCGCGCAGGTCACGCTGGCGAGCCCGGATGCGCAGGCATTCCGGCCCAGCGATCGCCCGAAGAACGTCCTGCACGTGGGGTTGCCGACCAATTTCAAGGCAGCCAGCCTTGGAAGCGAGGAAGGATCCCGGTTACTTCGCAATCTCGAAGCGGACATCGAGCACGCCGGGCTTCCGGCGCAAAACGGCGGATTCGAAATACCGGTCAAGCTGCGCGTGCACCCGTCGCTTTTCGTACCGCTCGCGAAGTGGCCGATGCTGATCACCGGCAACTACCGGTGCATTCGCCGCGATGCGATGATTTCCATCAAGGACGCGGTGCATGCCGATCTCGCGAAGTCCGAGAAGGTTTACGACTGGGTCGCGAACATGTGCCAGCGTCTCGGCGCCGAGCCTTCCGACCTGGTCCCGTTCGCGAAGTACGCGAAGGCGGCGGAGGGACTCGGCAAGCCCTCGTCCGCTGCGCGCGCGCTGTTCAGCGGAGCGCTCCACATCGAGCGCATCGACAAGCTCGTTTGCAGCATCGCGCGTGCCCTGCAGCTCGACTCGGAGACGCTGGACGAAATCGTTGCGCTCGTCGACGAGCGTCTCGAACGGAACCAGCTGACCGGGACTGAACGCGCAGCCGCCGCTTGAGTCGAGGCCCGGGAGCGGCGTATGCCGGATGATTTCGAGCGGCTGCGCTCGGGATCCGGATCGCTTCGCGGTCCTACTCGGGCAGCGTCGTCACGATCGACGCAATTCCTCCGATACAGGCAATCCACACCACGCCGCTCGTTGCAGCGATGAGCATCCAATGCGGCGCCGTACGCTCGGCACGCGACGTCAACTCGCGAGCACGCCAGGTTCCGCAGGCCACCAAGGCGGCGACGGCGCACAGAAGAACGACGCCCAACGCCAGAATGAATGGGCGTTCGGCCTCTATGCCGGCACGAAGAACGACGACCGCGTTGACGAGCACCGCCAGTCCGGTTCGCACCCAGGCCAGTGCCGTACGCTGGGGTTGAAGACCGGTATCCTTCGGGGTCATCTCAGCCACGCGACCGCAGCGATCACGCCGGACACGATCGTCGCGCAAAGTGCCAGAAGCGGAATCGCAATGGTCGCCGGCATCGGGCGATCGTGCCGCATGGCGATCTCGTTCGCCTTCCAGCGCAGGTACGCGACCGAACATAGGACCGACGAGAGGATCGCGAGTCCCAGTGCAAGACCGGTGACAACCTGGCGCGGCTCGAGCTTCGTCGCGAACTGGTCGAGCAGGACGCCGCCCGCCAGCAAAGCCAGCGCCGTGCGAATCCAAGCGAGAAACGTCCTCTCGTTCGCCAACGAGAACCTGTAGTCCGGTTCTCGACCACTCCGTCTCCATGCAGGTGCTCGCATGACGGCTTATCGCCCCATCGTCAATTTCATCGGCAGGTACGTCGCTGCAGCCGATGATGCCAGCGAATCGTTCTCAAACACCAGCCTCCGGCGCGTACACGCTACAGGGTTGGCTATACCGCGACCGCGCGGCGCGCACGCGTGCGCTCCGGTCGCGCATGAGTGCCCGCCGAACCGACGCGAAGCGGCCAGAGGCTTGCCAGTTCGCTCGCGGTGCGAAGCACGAGCGGCGCAAGCTCCTGGGCGCGCCTTTCGGTGACCCGGGCGCTCGGGCCCGCGATGCTCACCGTGCCGACCGCGGCGGTGTCGTCAGCGCCGCGAATCGCCGCCGCCACCGCCGTCACGCCGAACTCGGCCTCGCTCAACGCGATGCCATAACCGCGCCGCGACGTGGCCTTGAGCTCGCGGAGGAACGCCTCGACCGATCGGACGACGTTGGGCCCGTAACGCTCGGCATCCTTCAGTCCCCCGTTCTTCGCCACCCTCTGCATCGCCTCGTCGGTGGGAAGCGTGGCAAGCCATGCCTTGCCGCTCGCCGTCGCGAACAGCGGGACCGTGTTCGAGGCGAGCGAAGGTTGATACATCAACCCGGCCGATGCGCCCTGCGCGTGCGCGACCCAGACGAGTGAATGGCCGTCGACGACGGCGAGCCGCACGAACTCGCGGCACTGCTGCGCGAGGCGGTCGAGCAGCGGCTGGCAGATATCGGGAATGCCGGTCGCGACGTAGAACTGCTGGCCGAGCACGGCGAGGCGCATCGACAGCCGATAGAAGCCGGTGTCGCCATTCTTCTCGGCCCAGCCGATGTCGACGAGTGTGGCGAGCAGACGGTGCGCACCGCTTTTCGGAAGCGACAGCCGCTCGGCGATCTCGCCCAGTGGCAGCTCGCGTGCGCCATCGGCGAGCAGTTCGATGATCGCAAGGCAGCGTTCGGCGGGAATGTGGGCCATCAGGCGGGATCAGTGCGATGGATCGCGAGCGATGGCGTGTGCATGCGACGCCGATGTCAGGAACGCCGACAACGCTTCGATCTGCCCGGTGAAGAGGTCGCGGCCGTCGACCCAATGGCAGTCGCATCGCATGGCGAGCTGGATCAGCGCCGTGGGCGTTTCGCGAATGACGACGTCGCCAACGAGCGTGGCCGGATCGAGCTTGCCGAGCGGGCCTGGCAGGCCGTCGTCGGCGCGCATGCCGACCGGCGATGCGTTGACCACCATGTCGATCCCGTCGCGCACGCGTTCTGCAACGCCGAACACGCAGCGGGGAAACGCATTCTCCAATCGCGCCATCAGCGCTTGCGCCTTCTGTGCGTCCGGTTCGATGATGTCGATCGACGTGACACCCGCGTCGGCGAGCGCGCATGCGATCGCGCTGCCGGCGCCGCCGGCGCCGAACAGGGCCACCGAGCGTCCCCGGATGCGCTCGCCCTTGCGCTCGGCGCCGCGCACGAACCCGAGTCCATCGAACATGTCTGCGGTCCACGAGCCGTCCGGTTCGCGTCGCAATGCGTTCGCCGCACCGACCGTCCGGGCGGTCGCGCCGAGTCGTTGCGCGAAGGAGACGATTCGCACCTTGAAGGGAACGGTGACGATCAGTCCGTCGAGATTGCCGAGCGCGAGAAGCGCGGGGACGATCGTGTCGAAACGCTCCGCAGGGACGTGCATCGGCACGAGCACCGCGTCGACGCCCATCGACGCGAAGCGCTCCGTATAAATCCCGGGCGAGCGCACCTGCGCGATCGGATCGCCGATGATCGCGTACAGGCGCGTCCTCCCCGTCAATGTCATCGCCGTCACCCTAGCCGACGCTTGCCTTGCGCGCCTCGTACCATTGCGCGACGCGTGGCGAGCGGTAGCGGCGCGACTTCGCGCGCACGTACGCGGCGAGCTCCATCGGCGCCGGGTCGAAGATGCGGCGATCCATCTCTCGCAGGTCGCTCGCGACACGCGGGCGGAAGCCCATGTGCGCGATCACGTCGCGCTCGGCATCGAGCCCGGGCGCGATCTCGACCAGCTCGAGACCATCGCGGCCGACACGAAAGACCGCGCGCTCGGTGACGAACAGCGTGAGCTGCCCCTTCGCGCGACCGATCTCGGCGCTGTAGCAGATCTGCTCGAGCTTCGGCACGAACTTTCGGTGCCGGCCCTCCTTCCGGATGATCGTGCGGGCGTCTTCCCATCCGATGTCGAGGTCGCCTGCGGTCAGCGTGCCGCTGAACACCACGCACCGGGCGTTCTGGCTGATGTTGATGAAGCCGCCGACGCCGATGATCTTGTCGCCGAAGCGGCTCACGTTGACGTTGCCCTGTGGATCGACCTCGGCGAACGACAGGAACGCGAGGTCGAGTCCACCGCCGTCGTAGAAGTCGAATTGCGCCGGCTGCTCGATCATCGCCGCGAAATTCTGACCGCCCCCCGAGTCGCGCCCGGTGATCGGCGCCCCGCCGACGATGCCCTGCTCGTTCGTGAGGTGCACGGCGTCGAGCAGTCCTTCTTCGGCGGCGATCGTCGAGATCCCCGTCGACACGCCCGCGCCGAGGTTGCAGATTGCGCCGGGGAACAATTCCATCGCGGCGCGGCGCACGATCACCTTGCGCGGCCCGAACGGCAACGACTTGATGTGCTCGACCGGGATGCGCAATTCGCCCGAATAACTGGGGTCGTAGTGCGTCGCGTACGTTTGCCGCTGCTCCGGTTCGACGACGACGAAGTCGACGAGGATGCCGGGAATGCGCACCTGCTTCGCCGGCAGCGTGTCGCGGCGCGCCATGCGCTTGACCTGCACGACGACGACACCGCCCGCGCGGCGCGTCGCCTGCGCCATCGGCAGCATCTCGCCGAGCACCGCCTCTTCCTCCATCGTCACGTTGCCGTCCTCGTCGGCGGTCGTGCCGCGCAGGAACGCGACGTTCACCGGCACCGGCTTGAAGAACAGCCACTCCTCGCCGGCGAGCTCGACGACCTCGACGAAATCGGGCGGCGTGCGTGGGCTTTGCCGGGCGCCCTGCTGGCGCGGATCGACGAACGTGTGCAGGCCGGTTTTCGTGAGCAGGCCCGGACGACCCGCGGCCATGTCGCGCATCAGCTGCGACAGCACGCCCTGCGGCAGCGTATACGCCTCGATCCGGTCTTCGGCCGCCAAGCGAACGAGACCGGGCGAGTCGACGAGCGCGCTCGTGATGGCGCGCTTCAGCAATCCTTCGTGCGCAAGATGCGTCGCGCCGAGGGCGGCACGGTCGCCGATGCCGACGATGCTGACCGACGTGATGCCGCGCGGCTTCTGCTCGGCGAGGAAGCGCCGCTCGACCGCCGCGAGCAGCGCCTCGGGCACCGAGTGCCCGCCGCCCGAACCGCTGATGAGGATCGCGTCGCCGTCCCGGATCAACTGCGCCGCGTCGTCTGCCGTGATCTTTTCCATGCGAGTGCTTTCCGCTTGCTCCCTATCGTTCTTCCCAGCGAATGACGCGTTGCTCCTGCACGCCAAGACCCTCGACCCCCAGTCGCATCACGTCGCCCGGCTTTAGGAACTGCGGCGGCTTCATGCCCAGACCGACTCCGGGCGGCGTGCCCGTCGTGATCACGTCGCCCGGCTGCAACACGACGTACTGGCTCGTGTCCGCAACGAGGTGCGCGACGGAGAAGATCATGTCGCTCGTCGACGAGTCCTGGATGCGCCTGCCATTGAGCTCCAGCCACAGCCGCAGGTTCTGCACGTCGCCGATCTCGTCGGGCGTCACGAGCCACGGGCCGAGCGGCCCGAACGTCGGCGCCATCTTGCCCTTCACCCACTGGCCGCTTCGCTCGAGCTGGAACTCGCGCTCCGACACGTCGTTGCACACGCAGTAGCCGGCGACGCAGTCGAGCGCACTCGCCTCGTCGACGCAGTGCGCCTCCTTGCCGATCACGAGCGCGAGTTCGACTTCCCAATCGGTCTTCGTCGAATTCTTCGGCAGCACGACCGGATCGAACGGCCCGGAGATGCACGACGGTGCCTTGTTGAAGAGGATCGGATCGGTGGGAATCGGCGCGTTCGTCTCGCGCGCGTGCTGCACGTAGTTGAGCCCGATCGCGATGAAATTCCCCGGCTGCGCGATGCAGGCGCCGAGCCGTGTGCCTTTCCCGACGACCGGTAGCGATGACACTTGCACGTCGCGCAGCTTTCGCAATCCATCGTGCGCGAAGAATACGGACGTGAAGTCGTCGCAGACGCCGCTCAAATCGCGAATGTTGCCCGCCGCGTCGACGATGCCTGGACGCTCGTTGCCCTTCGGTCCATGCCTGACCAGCTTCATTTCGGTTTCCCCTCTCGTTCATCGCCGATGCCCGCGCTGCAACCGTCGCGCGCAAGCCGGCTGATCTCGAGCGCGTACACCGCCCAGTCGTTGCGCACCTCGACGCCAAGCCGGGCGAATTCGGCGCCCTCGATATCGCGCTTCGCCGCCGCGGCGGCGCCCGCGGTGCTCGCCTCGCACAGCAGCACCCACGCGGGTACGTCGAACGTGCGTGTGCTCGACTCCGCGGTGTTCACGTAGCTCGCCGGCGTATCGCTCGCGAATAGATGGCAGGCCAAAACGCCGGCTCGCCGCATTGTTCGCGGGAAGGCGTCGTTGGTGAGGTACCGGCACAACGCGTCGCCGTGCACCGCATCGATGCTCAAGCGCAGCGCCAGCACATGACCACCGGTGCTCCCGCCCGTCGAGTGGACGGCCCGGCACACGGCACGCGACGTATTGCGAAAATACTTGAGCGTGGCAGACGTCGCGGGGGTCGGCGCGTTGAGGCGCGCGAGGTATTCCGGCGACACGAGCGGGCTGAGGTCGCGCGCCTCGTACATCGTCAACCATTCGGGCGAATGTCCGGACTTGACGAATCGGCGCCCGCGAAGAAATCCGGGAAGCGCAAGCCGTTCGGGAATGTGTTCCTTGTCGTGCCATGCGTAGAACGCATCGCGGCCCTCCGGCGCCACGTCGTTCCAGATGAGCACGGCCGCGGTGCCGAGCAACGCCGATTGGCTGTGCGAAGCGACCGTACGCGGGCTGGCTTCGTGCTCGATGGGTGCGTACGGCATGTCAGTCCCGAAGGGCCGCCCCGAGGGACTGGCCCGCCCCCTCCGGAGGCAGCGAGCGAAGCGAACGTGGGGGCCGTTTCATCCGTCAATGCCCCTCGAACACCGGCGCCCGTTTCGCAAAGAACGCAGCCACGCCTTCGTGCAGATCGTTGCTGTCGAAGATCTCCTGCTGCGCAACCGTCGATTGAGACAGCGCGGCATCGAGCGGCGCATCCTGTGCCGCGTCGACCAGCCGCTTCGCCAGCCGATTCGACACCGGACCGCGCGTCGCGACGGTGCGCGCCAGAACGCGCGAAGCCTCGAGCGCGCCCCCCGCCTCGGCTACACGATTGACGAGTCCCCACGCGAGTGCCTGCTCGGCGCCGATCGTGTCGCCCGTGAACATCAGTTCCTTGGCGCGCGCCGGCCCGGCGAGTCGTGTGACGCGCACGGCACCGTTCGCAGCCAAACCTCCGATGCGCGACTCGGTGAGGCCGAGCCGTGCGTCCTTCGCGCACACGCGAAGGTCGCACGCGAGCGCCAGCTCGAAGCCGCCGCCGAGCGCCGGTCCGTCGATTGCCGCGATCGTTGGCATGGGCAGGCGCGCCAAGGTGCGTAGCACCATATCCTCGAACAGGATCTTGTGCTCGCTCGCGTCGGCGCGCAGCTCTGCGAATTCGCGCATGTCGCTTCCCGCGCAAAACGCACGGGCATGCCCACCATGCAGGATCACGCAGCGAATGTCAGGCATGTGCGCGAGCTTGCGCAACGCTGCATTCAGGCTGCGGAGCAGTGGCTGATCGACGAGATTGAGCGGCCCGCCATCGAGGGCGATCTCCGCGATCGCGTCACCGACGCGCAGCGATACCGACGAGGAAGACGGTTGCTGCGTCACTTGCCCGGTTCGCATGTCGCTGCCTCGGCCCGGATTCATTAGGCGTTTTGCGCGTTCGCGTCGAGACCGTGCAGCACGCCGAGACGCTCGAAGTGCCGATGGATGCGATCGACGTAGGCGGAGAACTCCGGCACGTCGCCGAGCACGATCGGCCGCGGCCGGGGAATGTCGACACGGATGTCCTCAATGACTTCGCCCGGACTCGGGCTCATGACGAGGATGCGATCGGACAGCCCCACGGCCTCCTCGACGCTGTGCGTGATGAAGAGGACCGTCGGGCGCCGGCGCAGCCACAGCGCCTCGAGGTCGGTGCGAACCTGCAGGCGCGTCAGCGCATCGAGCGCGCCGAATGGCTCGTCCATCAGGAGCAGCGGCGGGTCGTGCACGACGGTGCGGATCAGCGACACCCGTTGGCGCATGCCGCCGGAAAGCTGGCGCGGATATTTGTCCATCGCGTGCGTCAACCGCAGTTGCGCGAACAGCTCCCTGGCGCGTCCCTCGATCTGCTTCTTCGGCAGCTTCCGGATGTCGGCGTGCAGCGTGACGTTATCGAGCGCCGTGCGGAAATCGAGCAGCAGGTGGTCCTGGAATGCGATGCCGACGTCGGTGACGGGCCGTGTGACCGATTGGCCTGCGATCTCGATGTCGCCGCGACTCCGATCGAGCAGGCCCGCGACCATCAGCATCAACGTGCTCTTGCCGCAGCCCGACGGACCGACGACGGACACGAACTCGCCCGCGTCGATATCGACGCTCACTTCCTTCAGCGCACGAAACGGGTTGTCGCCGTCCTCGCCGAAGATCTTCGCCACCCCACGAATGGCGATGGGAACCCCGCACTTCTCGCTGACCGCCGCCGCGTCCTTCATGCGTTGCATCACCCGCGCTGGCTGGTGGACGCGGCCTTCGACGCCTCGACGCCGCGCAATGGCACCTTGGACACGAGCAACGCCTTGCGGCCGCGCTGCACCACGCCCCCGTCCTGGTTGACGACCTCGACGTCGAACGTCGCGATCGCCTGCGTCGGCCGCGACTTGCTGTCGCGCAACTCGGCGATGCGGTAGTCCACGAAAATCGTGTCGCCGACGAAGATCGGCGCCACGAACCTCCAATCGTCGATGCCGAGGAACGCAATCGCCGTTTCGCGCAGCTCGCCGGTGCGCGCCCACATGAGCCCGTGTGCATACGCGAGGCCCAGCATGCCGTGCGCGACGCGCCGGCCGAACTCGCTGCTCTTCGCATAGACGTCGCTCGTATGCAACTCGGAGTAGTCGCCGGTGAGCCCGGCGAAGGCGACGAGGTCGGCATCGGTGATCGTACGGCCGGGACTGCGAAACGCCATCCCGACGTGCAGGTCGTCGTACGTGTAGCCCAACTTGCGCTCGCTGCCCATCGCCGGCGGTTCTCCGTGTCGGTCGCGGTTAGGACGCCTTGCAGGCGCGCATCTGGGATGCGGGCGGCAGGTAGGCGTCGGTGTAGTACGACTTCGGATCCTGCCCGGCGGGAAGCAGCTTCACCTCCGCGAGCAGCTCCTGCGACTTCGTCCACAGCGCGTCCTCGGCCTTGCCGATGTACTTCGCGCCACCGCTGCAGAAGAGCGGCGTGATGGCGGCAAGCTCCTGCGTCGCGAGCTTCTCGTTCAGATCCGGAAACACCTTTTTCAGGTCCTTGATCGCCTGTTCCGGATGGTCGAGCGCGAAGCTCCAGCCCTTCAGGCTCGCTGCGATGAACTTCTTCGTGACGTCCGGATGGCTCTTCAGGTAGTCGTCGCTCGCGAAAATGGACGTGCTGACCGTTGGCACGCCGTGATCGGCGAAGCGGAACACGTCGAGCTTCGCACCCTGCGATTCGGCCTGGATCTGGTACGCATCGATGGACCCGAGCACCGCGTCGACCTGCCCTTGCAACAGCGCCGGCACCATCGACGACGGCGGCATGTCGATCGTGTTGACTTCGGATTCCTTGATCCCGTTGGCCTTCCACAAAAGGGGCAGCATCGTCGTCTGCGACGAGCCCGACGGAACCCCGACCTTCTTGCCGACCAGGTCCTTCACCGTGTGAATGTTCTCCTTCTTGAGCGCCATCACCGCGTTCGGGTTCGATTGATAGATCGTCGACACGACCTTCATCGGCGCGCCCTTCGCGATCAGCTGCATGACGGCGACCGCGTCGGCATAGGCGAGCTGCGCACGACCATTGGCCACGAGTTGCGCCGTGTTGCCCGAGCCATTGCCCTGAACGAGCGTGACGTCGAGACCAACATCCTTGTAATAGCCTTCCGCGAGTGCCGCGGCAAAGCCCGCGTTAGGCCCCCCGGCCATCCAGTTGAGCTGGAACGTGACCGGCGTGTTCGCCGCGGCGACCGACGTTGCGGCAGCCGCGAACACGGCAGCGATCGTGACCGTCGTTAGCGACTTCCAAAGCCCTTGACGCATGATTCCTCCTCGGTGATTGCGGGTCGCCGGTCCAGGCCGCCCGGTGGGTGATCGCAACTGCGTTTCGCATCAGGTGTTCTTCGCTCGCTGCCAGGGCGTCAGCGCCCACTCGCAGAACTCGACTGCATAGTTGATGACGATGCCGACGATCGTGAGCACGACGAGGACCGCGAAGACGAGCTCGATGTCCATCGTGCTCGTGCCGCGAAGCAGCACGTAGCCCAGCCCTTTGTTCGCGCCGACGAACTCGGCGACGATGGCGGCGGTAGCCGCAATGGTCGCCGACGTCTTGATGCCCGAGAAGATGACGGGAAGCGCGGCCGGAAAGCGCAGGTAGCGAAACGTGTCCCAGCTCGACGCGCCCATCGATTTCGTGAGGTAGAGCAGGCGATCGTCGAGGATCATGAACCCGCTGATGCTCGCGAGAAGCAGCGGGAAAAACGTCATCAGGATCGTCAGCAGCACCTTGGACTCGAGTCCGAAGCCGAGCCACACGAGGAAGAGCGGCGCGACAGCGATCTTCGGCACGAGCTGCATCAGCATGATCGGCGGATAGACGACCTGCCGCGCCACGGCGGAGAGCGCGATCACGAGCCCGAGCGGAATCGACGTGACGATCGTGAGGGCGAAGCCGAGCAGAATCTCGATCAGCGTGACTTGCGCGTTCGCCCACAACATCGGCGCGTCGGTGACAATGCGCGAGAAGACGGCACCGGGCCCCGGGAGGAGATAGGCCGGGATCCTGAACGCCACGACGGCACCCCACCAGAGCGCGACCATGGCGGCGAACGTCATTGGCGGCAGCAGGTTCCACGCAATGCGACGCAGAAATCGCGTCCCTTTCGAACGCGTGCGTTGCGACTTGCCCTGGAACGCTTCGGCCTCGGGCGGCGCCTGCCAATCATCGGCGCGCGCAATCGCGCCCGCCTGCTTCAGCGACGTGGTCACCGACATGCTCTTGCCGCTCCTCCGTGCCCCTGCATGGTTGACGAACCGCGGGGCTCTCCACGGCCGCTCTTCGTCATTGCGCCGATCAAGGCAGGATGACGATCAAAGATGGAATGCTATTCCAACTTGGCCGCGCGTGACAAGACCCAACCGCGCGTGCTCAGTCGAGGAGTCGGGAAGATCGTTCGCAGGGGTAAGATCACCGTGGTCGGGGCTCGTCGGAACGAAGGCGGCCAAGCTCGAATCGACGAATGTGCTGGAGCAGCGCAAACGAGGCGTGCAGGGCCGCGGTAGTGGAGCAGCCTCTGCTTCCGGACGAAACGACGGGTGAGCGATGGATCGAGAGAGCATCAGGCGGCCGTTGTCCCGCTCGACGATGGCCTACGTGCTCGCGGGCGGACGCGGAAGCCGCCTGATGGAACTCACTGCGGTCCGGGCCAAGCCCGCAGTGTTCTTTGCCGGCAAATCGCGGATCATCGATTTCGCGCTGTCGAATGCGATCAATTCAGGCATTCGCCGTATTGCAGTCGCAACTCAGTACAAGGCGCACAGCCTGATCCGGCATTTGCAGCGCGGCTGGAATTTCCTGCACCCGTTCCGCAACGAGAGTTTCGACATCCTGCCGGCCAGCCAGCGCGTCTCGGAGCAGTGGTACGCGGGAACCGCGGACGCCCTCTATCAGAACATCGACATTATCGACAGCTATGGCCCGGACTACCTGCTCGTGCTTGCAGGTGACCATGTCTACAAGATGGACTACGAGCCGATGCTCGTCGAGCACGTCGAGCGCAATGCCGACGTAACGGTCGCCTGCATCGAGGTGCCGATCGAAGAGGCGAGTTCGTTCGGCGTCATGCACGTCGACGCACGTGACCGAATCGTCGCATTCGTCGAAAAACCGGCACAACCACCGGAGATGCCCGATCGGCCGGGTTACGCACTGGCCAGCATGGGCATTTATGCGTTCGGGCGCCAGTTGCTGAACGACCAGCTTCGGCGCGACGCCGCCGATCCGGAATCGACACGCGACTTCGGCCGGGACGTCATTCCCTGGCTCGTCGCGAATGGCCGCGCGTACGCTCACAGGTTCACCAAGTCCTGCGTGCGCTCGAGCACGGAAGGGGCCGCCTACTGGCGCGATGTCGGCACGCTCGACGCGTACTGGTCGGCGAACATGGACCTGACCGGGGTGATGCCGGCGCTCGACCTGTACGACCGCGATTGGCCCATTTGGACGTACAGCGAAATTACGCCGCCCGCGAAGTTCGTGCAGGACGAGGAGGGGCATGAAGGCACCGCGGATAGCTCGCTCGTTTCCGGGGGCTGCATCATTTCGGGCGGGCAGGTGCGCCGCTCGCTGCTGTCGACGGGCACACACATGCATTCGCACGCGCGCGTCGAGGACTGCGTCGTGCTGCCCTACGTCGAACTCGGCAGGCGCTCGCGTCTTTCTCGCGCGATCGTCGATCGTGGCGTTCGCATTCCGGACGATCTCGTCATCGGCGAAGATCCCGAGCGAGACTCGGCGTGCTTCCGCCGCACCGAAGGCGGCGTGACGCTCGTCACCCAGCCGATGATCGATCGACTCGCTCATTGATGTGTCGTTGAGCGTCTCGGTACTCGCGGTCGCTTCCGAGGCCTATCCCGCGGTGAAGACCGGGGGCCTCGCCGACGTCGTGGGGGCGCTGCCCGCAGCCCTTGCAGCAGAGGGCATCGACGTTCGCACGCTCGTGCCCGGGTATCCACAGGTGCGGCGCGCGCTCGATGAAACGCGCGTCGTACGCCAATTCGCCACGCTGCGTGGAGGGCCCGCGCAAGTACTCGCCGCCCGCGTCGCCGGGGCGCGAATGTTCGTGCTCGATGCGCCGCACCTGTTCGATCGCACCGGAAATCCGTATGTCGCCTCCGACGGAAAGCCGTGGGCAGACAACGCAAATCGCTTCGCGGCGCTCGCACAGGCCGGCGCAACGATCGCGTATGAAGGCGCCGAGGACTTCCGGCCGCAAATCGTGCACGCGCACGACTGGCAGGCGGGACTGATTCCTGCATACGTGCATTTCATGCCGTCGCCGCGACCGCGCAGCGTGATGACCGTGCACAACCTCGCTTTCCAGGGCTTGTTTCCGGCATCGGTCTTTGCGTCGCTCGGTCTCCCCGACGACGCCTTTGCCATCGACGGGCTCGAATATTACGGCGATGTCGGTTACCTGAAGGCGGGCATCGCCTTCGCCGATCGCGTAACGACGGTATCACCGACCTACGCGGCAGAAATTCGCACGCGCGAAGGCGGCATGGGACTCGACGGCCTGCTGCGGAAGCGATCGGACGTCCTGGTCGGAATTCGTAACGGCATCGACGACACGGTGTGGGATCCCGCGCGCGACTTCCATCTCGCCGCCCGCTACGACATCACTTCGCTCGACTCACGGCGCGAAAACAAGGCATGGCTGCAAAAGCGCCTGGGACTCGCTGTCGACGACGCAGCATTGCTATTCATCGTCGTCAGCAGACTCACTGAACAGAAGGGATCCGACCTCGTGCTGGTCGCGTTGCCCACCCTGCTCGATCGGGGCGCGCAACTCGCCGTCCTCGGAACTGGCGATCCCGAGCTCGAGCATCGATTCAAAGAGGCCGCCCAGACGAATCCGCGGCGAGTCGCGGTCGAAATCGGCTTCGACGAATCGATCGCGCATCAGATGCAGGGCGGTGGCGATGCGCTGCTGATGCCGTCGCGCTTCGAGCCTTGCGGCCTCACCCAGATGATCGCGCTGCGCTATGGTGTCGTGCCGGTCGTTGGGCGCGTCGGTGGCCTTGCAGATACCATCGTCGACGCGAACGAGATGGCGCTTGCCGCTGGCGCGGCTACTGGGATGCAGTTCGCGCCGGTGTCGTTCGAGATGCTGGAATCGGCGATCGACCGGGCGTGCCAACTATGGCGCGATCCGGTTGGATGGGAGCACATGCAAAAGCACGGAATGGTTACGGACGTCAGCTGGCGCGCACCGGCACGCGCTTATGCCGCGCTGTTTCGTGATCTGGTGTCTGCATAGCGCCGGCAATCGAACGGACCGCTATGGATTGGCTCGCCAACCTGACCGTCATGACCACGCCTTCGGCCACGCGATATACACGCAGACCGGCCTCTCCGACATGGGGCGCATCGAGCTTCGCGATCTGACCGTCACGGGGTAGGTGTCCATCATCATCCGAGGTGGTACCCGCGAGCTCGACCTCATTGTGGACGAGGTCCACATCGCGGCGTGCGATTGTCGTCGCTACAGCGAGCAACCGCAAAAGTACGGCTGGCCAGTAGGCCAACGAGCGTGACGTCCGGCCCATCGATGATCCAGCCCGTGCCGAGGGCCGCAGTCAGGGAAGAGTGAAACGACGACCAGCGAAGCCAATTTTCGACTGCGATACGATTCCTTGATGTCACTGCTCCGAAAACTTGCGCTCCTGCTCGCCGCGGGTGCGCTGCTCAATGGGGCCATCGCGGCCGATACGCCGCGCTCCTCGAATACAGCTCCTCCGGCGCAGGCAATAACTTCTCGCGCCGTGATGACGGGCGAGCAGGTCGTGCGGATCCTCGACGAGACCGTGGACTGGTACCGCACCCTGGGCGGCCAGCAACAATCGGCGACTCAGCCAAGCGACCTCCTAATCCTGTATGCCAATCGGCAAATTGCTGACAGAGTCGTCGGCCTCGCCTTCGAACTCGCCCGAGCCAACGCAGAGCTGCTGAGCAGCCAGGCAGAAGTGGCGCAGAAAGCCGCTGCGGATGCGGCTTCCTCGCCCCAGGCGCTGCAGCGGGTGCAACAGCAACTCGATGGGCGGCGCGCGGAGATACAGGCGGAGATCGCATCCATGCAGCGTCGCCTGGCTGCGGCTCCTAAAGCACAGCGAGCCGAGGTGCAAGCGAGAATTTCGGAGCTGCAAAGCGAGCTCGACCTCGTGAACGCGCGACGCAATCTCCACAGCTCGATTTCGCAATTCACCTATCAGAGCGATGCGAACGGCACTGGGGTGAACGCGCTGAAGGCGCACATCGATGCCATCGCGGTATCGATTCCCTCCTCCGGCGGCGCCGCGGGGCCGGCGAGTCCCGCAGCCGGTTCCGCGTCAGGGTCAGCCGCCGCGCCGACAGCCGCGAGCCCACCGAGCTCGAGAAGCGACAACGGTTCAGGACGGCTCGGCATCTGGGATCTCGCCTCGAACGTGCTGCGGCTCTCGGGCAAGCTCCGCACCATCGATATGGTGGACCACCGGACGGCCGCTTTGCAGAACACTTTTACGCAAATACGCACTCCGCCCCAGGAGCAGATCAAGGCGCTGTCGACCAGGGGTGACGCCCTCGCCGAGCAGGCGGATTCGCCCAACGGCGCGGACTTGAAAAGCGTGCGAGATCAGTTCGACACCTTGGCGTGGCTCTTCAAGCAGACCTCCGCCATTGTTCTTCCGCTGAGCCAGGAAGGCGTGTTGCTGGATCAGTATCGACGCAACCTCAGCAGCTGGCGCGACAACGCGAAGAGTCAGTACTTCGACGCACTGAAAACGCTGGGAGTGCGCCTCGCCATCTTGCTGGCATTGCTGGCAATGGTGTTCGCAGTCGCGGAAGCATGGCGACGCGGAGTACTTCGCTACGTGCACGAGCCGCGGCGACGCTATCAGTTGCTGCTGGTGCGCAGAATCGTTTGCTGGGCGCTGGTAGTGGCCATTGTCACCTTCACCTTCGCCACCGACCTGGGGTCGCTCGCTACGTTTGCCGGCCTCCTCACGGCCGGCGTCGCAGTGGCCATGCAGAGCGTGCTCGTCTCGATCGTCGGTTATTTCTTCCTCATTGGGAAGTACGGCATCCGGGTCGGTGATCGCGTGCAGATCGGCAGCGTGACCGGCGAAGTCATCGACCTCGGCCTCGTGCGGCTGCATCTGATGGAGCTCAGCGGTCACGCACCGCTCGGCCCCACCGGCCGGGTAGTCGCGTTTGCCAATTCGATCGTCTTTCAGGCCTCGGGCGGCATCTTCAAGCACATTCCCGGTGTCAATCTTGCGTGGCACGACATCACGCTCACGCTGCCTTCGAAGGCCGACCCCTCGGCAATGAAGGAAAAGCTTCTAGCCGCTGCCAACCGGGTGCTCAGCGAATACAGCGAAGACATGGCGCGCCAGACCCGGGAAATTCAGAAAACGACGTCGCTGCATGCCAGCGGCGAAGTACAGGCACAGGTGCAGCTGCGCTTCTCCGCCTCGGGCGTCGAGGCGCTCATTCGCTATCCCGTGCAGTTGCAGCATGCCGCGGAAATCGACGAACGCATATCCCGCGAGCTGCTGAAGGCCGTCACGGACCTGGCCGCTTGAACAAGCCGTTCACGCTCGCTCTTGGAAGTCCGGTGTTCAGTTGGGGGAAGGCTTGAAACGGAGAGCGTCGGCAACCTCGATGCCGAGGAATTTCGCAGTGCTTTCGAGCTTCGTGTGTGGCCAAGCAGCAGCATTCCGCGTGCTGGCCCGTAATTGGAGCCGCACGCGGATGCCCCAGATGTCGTTGAGCGGCGTCGTCTGGCCGACGAGCTTTCGCTTGTTCCAAGGTTCACCGCGAAATCGCTGCAATGGTTGCGCTCATCTAGTCCTCCTCTCACGGTAGAACGGAGGACCATGTTCGGCCGAGCGAGGCGCGCGGAGACGAGCCGACGTTCGCCTGTCGAATTCAGGGCTTGCCGAACGACTATGGATTGGGAAGGACGCGAAATCCGACCCCCAACGTTGCTAACCGAACAGGAGAAGATATGAAATTCGTATGCCTTGGTTACATTGAACCGGGTAAGTTCGAGAACATGCCCGAGAACGACCGCAATGCGATGGTGGACCGCTGCTTCACCTATGACGACGTGCTCCGCAAAGGCGGCCATTTTGTCGGAGGCGAAGCGCTTCAGCCCTCCACCAGCGCCAAGACATTGCGATTCCAAGGTGGAAAAGTGATCGTCACCGACGGACCGTACGCCGAGACCAAGGAACAGATCGGCGGCATCCTCATCCTCGAAGCGACAAACATCGATCATGCAGTCGAATTGATGTCGGAACACCCCGGGGTAAGCGCCGGACCCTTCGAAATCCGGCCCGCCGCGGACCTTACGGGGTTGATCCGCGAGAGCGAGCAACGACGAGCGAAACGTAAGAGTTGATCAGCAACTTTGCACATGGCATTCCAATTTGCATAAGCGTGAACCGCCCCGGCTTTTCCGGAGACTTCCGGGCTGGAGTCAGGCCGCCATTGGTTGTGTCCCGGAAGTGGTGTAGGAAGTCGTTGCTGATCGGTCACGATGCGCCATTGGCCATGCGCGGCGTCCGTGGTCTCCTGCGCGAAGATCGTGTCGTTCAGCGCGAAGACCATCTACCGCTGACTCTTGTTGGCGTACGCCAGAGCGTTGCGCGGGAAGTGCACGCGGCAGCGTATGCCAGTCGCGGTCGCTGTAGGCGTTGCGCCGGTTCTCGCGACTCTCGCCGCGCTCACCGTGGGCAGCCTCGACCAGCCCTTCCACATCGAGCTGCATCAGTTGCTGGGCAACGCACCGCCACAAACTCAAACTTGTACACCACACCTCGGGACACGACCCCGAGGCTGACTGTGAGAACCGCTTAGAAGCGGATGCCCAACGTTTGAGCTCAGCGGCGCAAAGCCGTTTTTGCGGCGAGTTTTAGGCAGCATTCATGTCCCGCGTCCTGCGGTACACAGCCATTGCGACCTGCAATCTCCGCTCCCGCAGATTGCGTTCCATGGAGGTGGCCGTTTGCAACCTCATCCTGGTGACGTCGACCGAACGGCCGTGCGCGCCTTCCTCGTGCGCCAAGGCTTGCTGCATGGCCTTCATGTTCGCCAGATGATATTGCTGCCCCTCCGCGCTCGTGTCTCTGAATGCACCCAGCGACAGCCCCATTCGTGCAAGCCGCGCTGAGCACTCGTCAAACGTCTCCAGGGACGACATCGCAGGATCAGTCGCCCAGGCCAACGGAAAAAATGGCGGCCCGCCCTCTCCTGCGAATATTTCGTGAAGCGCCAATACCCCACCACCGTTGAGAACGCGGACGCACTCCCCGAACAGTCGTTCCTTTTCGGCGACTTGCATGGCGACATGCTGCATTACTACAACGTCGAATGCGCCATCCGGAAACGGCAGTGCCAGCGCGCTACCCTGCTTGAACTGCACTTGGTCCTGCAGTCTGACCAATGCCGTCAACGCCACTGCCGTCTGACAGACTGACTTACTCAGTTCCACACCCCAAAGCCTTGCGCCATGTTTGTGCGCCATGCGCCGCGCCGGACCGCCAACGCCTGCGCCCACATCCAGGACATGCTGCCCGGTTTGCAGCGCCGCCATCTCCGCCAGCGCGTCCGTTGCTGCCAGTCCTCCCATATGAAGCATGTCCAGCCCGTGGAGGTCATCGGCAGTCGCTTGCTCGATGGCGATTCCTCTAGACCGCAGTGCCTGCATGGCCCCATCGACCGTGAGAGACAAGCGCGCCCAGTGGGCGGCGACAAGTTCTCCTTGTGGAGTTGAGCCGTCTACAGGTACTCGTTCTTCTCGGCGATCGTTAGTCATGCGACTTGTCCTCCCGCAAAGACGCGGCCTCTTTGCGCGGCCAACGCGATTGGTTCGACAATAACTCGCTCAATGGGTATGCCGATGATGCGCGTCCGGATAGTGGTGATGGGCGTGCGCAATGGGATTGTGCTGATGCCAGTGTGAATTGTCGTGTTCCCGGGGCAATATGATCGGCATGATCATGGTCGTGGTGGGCGTCGCCATCGACCGCGTGAATATGTTCATGACTGTGCGCGAGTGCCTCGTGCGTATGCGGATGCAGGTGCCGCTCGGTGACGTGCAGTCCAACGCCCAGCGCCATCAGCAGGCCGGCGGCGCATAGTTGTCAACGTCGGTTGAATTCTGACCCACCTTCTGGTGATTTCGTCGGAGTAAATTTGACCCACCCTGGCGTCCTGGGTATTTCCGATTCAAGACGTTGTTGTGGTCGACCTCCGTTGGTGTTTGGCCGGCCTTCCGCTTGTCCTTGAGCCGGTAGCTCTCACCGGTGATCTGCACAACGTGCGCGTGGTGGAGCAGTCGATCAAGCAAAGCCGCGGTGAGCGTTGCGTCGTCGGCAAATGCGCTGGCCCATTGCGT
>JAICKU010000018.1 GCA_025927765.1 Burkholderiales bacterium | reverse complement strand
GTCCATTTCCGGCATCTGGACGTCCATCAGCACGACATCGTAAGTCTGGCGCTCCACGGATTCGACCGCCTCGATGCCATTCGACGCGAGATCCGCCCGGTAACCCATCTGCTGCAACACACGCAGCGCGAGCTTCTGGTTCACCACGTTGTCCTCCGCCAGCAGGATGCGTAACGGATGGCGGGCGGCGAGCTCGCGATCGATGCGCGGCGCGAGCGGCGAGGGCGTCGCGTGACGCGCAGCATCGTCGCCGAGCAGGCCGACCAGGACGTCGAAGAGCTGCGACTGGCGGATCGGCTTCGTCAGGAACGCGGCGAAGAGCCGCTCGCTTTCGCCGACCTCGCGGCGTCCGAGCGAGCTTGCGAGCACGAGCGGCAACTGCGGATGATGCGCACGGATTTCCCGCGCCAGCGCCACGCCATCCATCTCCGGCATGTGCATGTCGACGATCGCGAGGTCGAATGCCTCGCCCGCCGCCAGCCAGCGCATCGCCTCGCGCGGCGATTCGGTTGCGCGCGGCACCATGCCCCACTTCGCCGTCTGCAGCAGCAGCACGCGCCGATTGGTCGCGTTGTCGTCGACCACGAGCAGTCGTTTGCCGGACAGCGCAGGTTGCACACAAAGGTAATCGCGCTGGCGCGCCGCCGGCAGCTCGGCCACCGGTGCGACGATGCTCACGTAAAAGGTCGATCCCTTGCCTGGGCCTTCGCTATGCGCCCACATCCGTCCGCCCATCAACTCCGACAGGCGCTTGCTGATCGCGAGCCCGAGGCCCGTGCCGCCGTACTTGCGCGTCGTCGACGAATCGGCCTGCGAGAACGACTGGAACAGCCGGCTCATCGCTTCCTCGGACAGTCCGATGCCGCTGTCGCGCACCGCGCAGGTCACTTCGACCCGGTGCCCCGGCAGAGGCTTCGACGTGACGGTGACGACGACTTCGCCGGCGTCGGTAAACTTCACCGCATTCGACATCAGATTCAGCATGATCTGGCGCAGTCGCGTGACGTCGCCCTCGATGGCGCGCGGCACGTCGCCTTCGAACAGGTACGCGAGCTCCACGTGTTTCTCGATGGCGCGCGCGCTGACGAGGTCGAGCGCCGACTCGACGCATTCGCGCAGGTCGAACGGCTGCGCCTCGATATCCATCCGGCCCGCTTCGATCTTCGAGAAGTCGAGCACGTCGTTGATGATCGTCAGCAGCGCGTCGCCCGAATCACGGATCGTGTTGACGTAGTCGCGTTGCTCGGCGTCGAGCGGCGTGTCGAGCAGCAGGCCGCTCATGCCGATGACGGCGTTCATCGGCGTGCGGATCTCGTGGCTCATCGTCGCCAGGAACGCGCTCTTCGCCTCGTTCGCGGTTTCGGCCGCGGCGCGCGCCTCGCGCGCTTCGGCGAAGAGGCGCGCGTTCTCGATCGCGACCGTGGCCTGCAGCGACAGGCCGGTGAGGAAGTCGAGCTCCTCCTGGTCGAAAAGCCGGCCGCCGGTACGCCAGACGGCCATCGCGCCCTTGACCGTCCGTCCGGCCACCAGCGGCGCCACCATCAACCGCTCGTCGCGCGCGCGCTCCGTCCCGGCGATCTGGATGCCGCGCGCGTCGCTGGCGGTGTCGTTGACGTATTCCGCGCGGCCGGCAGCGAGGATATTGCCGATGATGCCGCTCCCCGTGGTGATCTCCGTCGCCGCAATCTGATCGGATACCTCGCCGACCGCGACGATTGCGCGATACGACCGGCCATCGGGCTCCGGAAGGAAGATCGCGCTGTTGTCGCAATGGAGGAGATCCTTCGCGTGGCGCGCGATGCGATCCATGACCTTCGCGAGGTCGAGCGTCGACGAGATGTCGCGGCCCACTTCCGCAAGCGCCGCCGTTTCACGCGCGCGCCGCTGCGTCTCGTCGAAGAGCCGCGCGTTCTCGAGGGCGACCCCCATCGTGTTGGCCAGCGTCGCGAGCAAGTGCACGGCGGCGTCGTCGAACGCGTCTTCCTCGACGGCGTAGAGCGCGACGACGCCGCGTGCCTCGTCGCCTTTCAGGATGGGGACGCCGACGTAGCTCTTTCCAACGTCTCCTGCGCTCGCATCGCCGATGAAGCGGGCGCCCAGTTCGGCGCCTCGCCGCCGGAAATCCCTGTTGATCACCAGCGGGCGCCGCGTCCTGATGACGTGCGAGGTCAATCCCTTGCCCATTTGGAACGGTGCGATCGGAAATCGCTCGCCATGCTCGAGGTAATACGGCATCGTCGCCACGTTGCTTTGCGGGTCGTACAGCGCAACCGACATGTCCTTCGAGCCGAAAATCTCGGCGATCTTGTCACCCACGAGGTCGATGATCGCGTTGAAATCGAGCTCCGCGGCGAGCCCCTGCTGGACGCTGTTGATCACCGCGAGCTCGGCGGCGCGCTGCTCGCTCTCTTTGAACAGCCGCTGCGTCTCGTCGAAGAGCCGCGCGTTCTCGAGCGCGGTTCCAAGCGACGCGGCGATCGTCGTCAGCAGGCGGACGTCGGCCTCGCCGAACGCGTTCTCGCGCTCGTAGTTCTCGATCGTGACGTTTCCGAGCACGCGATCGGCGGCGATGATCGGGACGCAGAGCAACGACTTGCTGGTGTCGGTGCCCGGGATCGTGCCACCCGGCATCGTCGCATAGTCGCTCGCGCAGTTCAGCACCATCGGCTGCCGCGTGCGCACCATCGTCTCGAAAAGGCCGCCCGGCGTGGGCGGAGCCGGCAGAATCGTCAGCCGCTTGCCGTGCTCGTAGGCGTACAGGTAGTGGCCGAGATTCGTCGTCGGGTCGTGCCAGGCAATCCCCATGTCTCCGGTCCCGAACACGTCGCGCAACTTGTCGCCGACGAGATCGACGATGCTCTGGAACTCGAGCTTCGCTGCCATGCCCTGCTGGACGCTGTTGATGACGGCGAGCTCGGCCGCGCGCTGCTCGGTTTCCTTCAAGAGGCGCTGCGTCTCGTCGAAGAGCCGCGCGTTCTCGAGCGCCACACCCATGCTGGACGCAATCGTCGTGAGCAGGCGGACGTCGGAATCGCTGAATGCGTACTCGCGCTCGAAGCTCTCGATCGTGATGGCGCCGATGACGCGGTCGCTGCCGATGATCGGCACGGAAATGACCGACAGCGACGTATCCGTGCCCGGAACGACTCCACCGGCCGCGACTTCGACCGCCGTATGAAACACGCGCGGCTCGCGGCGCGAAACGAGCGTTTCCCACGGCGTTGTCGGCGGCGGCGCGGCCGGGATCGTCAGGCGCACCCCGTGCTCGTAATCGTAGAGGTAATGCACGATCCGCCTGGCGTGGTCGAACCAGCGGATGCCGATATCGCGGGTATGGAACACGTCGCGCAGCTTGTCGCCGACGAGATCGACGATCGCCTGGAAATCGAGCTTCGCCGAGATTCCCTCCTGGATGCTGTTGATCATGGCAAGCTCGGCCGCGCGCTGTTCGGTTTCCTTCAACAGCCGCTGCGTCTCGTCGAAAAGCCGGGCGTTCTCGAGCGCGACACCCATCGACGATGCGACGGTGGTGAGCAGGCGAACCTCCGCGTCGCCAAACGCATGCTCGCGCTCGTAGTCCTCGACGACGATCTGGCCGAGCACGCGATCACCGCCGACGATCGGGACGGACGCATTGGATTTCGCGGCCTCGGTTCCGGGAATGATTCCGGCGGTCGCCATTTCGGCGGCGGTGTTCAGCACGCGTGGATACGTGCGGGCAATCAGGCGCGCCCACTTGTCGGCGGATTGCACATCGTCGGGAATCGACAGGCGCACACCGTGCTCGTACTCGTAGAGGTAGCAGACGGCCTTCCGGTCATGATCGAACCACCGCACGCCGATCTCGTCGGTCTTCAGTACTTCGCGCAGCTTGTCGCCGACGAGGTCGACGATCGCTTCGAAGCGAAGCTTTCTCGCGAGGCCGTGCTGGATCAGGTTGACGAGCGCAAGCTCCGCTTCGCGCCGGGCGCCGAGGTCGGGGTTCGGATCCGCGTTCCTGGCCTTGCGACGCGTGGGCGGCTTCGTCACCGAAGCGTCCGTGGCTGGCGTGCGCTTGCGCGCAGTGGAGGGCTTCTTCGGAAGCGTGGCCACGGGTGACCTTTCGACCATCGTCGTTCGATGGGCCGCTAGTCTACGCGCGCTGAGGCGTCAGATCTCCATCAGGTCCTGGCCCAGCACGATCTTTCCGCCGAACTGTCGCGCCGCCGCCTCGCGCCAGGTCTCCTCGGCGACCGAATCGGCGGGAACGAAGTGCGAAAGGACGAGCGTGGCCACACCCGCTTCCCGCGCGACGATGCCCACCTGCTCCTCGGTCGTGTGGCTGTCGAGCAGGTGTTGACGCAAACGGGTTGCATTGGCGAGGTTCCCGCAGATCGCGTCGAGCGACGGTGCGTGCAGTACTTCGTGGACGAGCACGTCGGCGTCGCGCGCGAGCTCGACGAGACTGTCGCAGGGCGCCGTGTCGCCCGAAAACACGATCGAGCGGTCCGGAGTATCGAAGCGGAAGGCGAACGCGGGCACCACCGGCGGATGACGGACGAGTGCGCAGGTGACGCGCACCCGCTCGTCGCGATACACCTCGCCCGGCGCATCGATCTCGTGCGCGCGGATCAGCGGTGCCAGCGGTGGTCGGCCCTCGTCGGCGATGCGCGTGGCGATGTCGTACGCATTGAGCGCGAGGAACTGCCCGGTCATCGTGCGCAGCGGCGGCGGTCCGTACGCGTCGACGGGCTGATCGAGGCCGCCGGCCCACAGCAGCAGGAACAGGTTGCCGAAGTCGGCGTTGTGGTCAGAGTGGTGATGCGTGACGAACACCGCGCGCAGCGACCGGAACGGCAAACGCGCGCGCGCCATCTGCCGCGCGACTCCGTTGCCGCAATCGACGATGTACGTGACGCCGTCGACGACGACGGCGTTGGCGGGTGCGGAGCGTGTGACCTTCGGCATCGGTCCGCCGCCGGTGCCAAGCAGGACGAGCTTCATGGTCATGGCTTACGTGATCGGATGCGTGAGGAGTCGCGAAAGAAACGCGCGCGTGCGCGCGTGTTCGGGATGGGACAGCATTTCGCGCGGCGCACCGGATTCGACGATGACGCCGTCGTCCATGAACGCGATCCGGTGTCCGGCCTCGCGCGCGAACGCCATTTCGTGCGTGACGACGATCATCGTCATGCCGTCGTCGGCGAGTGCGCGCATCACGGCGAGCACTTCGCCGACGAGTTCGGGGTCGAGCGCCGACGTAGGCTCGTCGAACAGCATCAGCTTCGGCCGCATGGCAAGCGCGCGGGCGATCGCGACGCGCTGCTGCTGGCCGCCCGACAGTTCGGAAGGGTAGGCGTGCGCCTTGTGCGTGAGACCGACACGCGCGAGCAGTGCGGTGGCGCGCTCCGTGGCGTCGGCCTTCGCATCGTGACGTACGCGGATCGGCGCCTCGATCACGTTCTCGAGCGCCGTCATGTGCGGAAACAGGTTGAAGCGCTGGAACACCATCCCGATCGCCGAGCGCTGCCGGCACACCTCGCGCTCGTGCAGTTCGTGCAGCGCGTCGCCGCGTTCGCGATAGCCGATCAACTCGCCGTCGACGTAGATGCGCCCGTCGTCGATGCGCTCGAGATGGTTGACGCAGCGAAGCAACGTGCTCTTTCCCGATCCCGACGGCCCGATCAGGCACAGCACTTCGCCGCTTCGCACCTCGAGATCGATGCCCTTCAGCACCTCGGTGCGACGGAAGCGCTTGCGCACGCCCTCGGCGCGCACCATGGCGGCCGCCCGCTCACCGTCCGCCATGAAGCCCGAGATGCCCGCGCGCGAGCCGCCGCTCGGCGAAATGCTGTGCGACGCTCGTAATCGTCGTCAGCACGAGGTACCAGAACGTGGCGACGAGCATCAGCTCGATCGTGTGCAGGTTCGACGACGCGATGTTCTGTGCTGCCGTCAGGAGGTCGCCGCCCGCGATCACCGACACGAGCGAGGTCGCCTTGAGCAGCGAGATGAACTGGTTGCCCGCAGGCGGCACGATCACGCGCAGCGCCTGCGGCAGGATGATCCGGCGCAACGCGAGGCGGCGCGACATGCCGAGCGCGAGCGCCGCGTCGACCTGGCCGCGATCGACCGCGAGGATGCCGGCCCGCACGATCTCGGCCATGTAGGCGCCTTCATTGAGCCCCAGCGCAATCACCGACGCCACGAACGGTGTGAGCACGTCGTTGGTGCGGAACGGGCCGATGTATTCGAAGAGAAGCGCGAGGTTGCCCCAGATCAGGATTTGCACGAGCAGCGGCGTGCCGCGGATCAGCCACGTGTAGGCGGCGCCGGCGACGCGCAGGATCGGCGACGCCGAAATGCGCATCACTGCGAGCATGACGCCGAGCACGAGGCCGATGCCCGCCGCGAGGAGCGCGAGCACGACCGTGAGCTCGAGCCCGCGCAGGATCGCGGGCGCGAACTGGTATTGCGCGATGACGCCGTGCTGGATGTTCGGGTTGCGGAACACCGACACCGCAATCAACGCGGCGAGGACGACGACGATCGCGCTGCCGATCCACAGTCCCGGCCGAGGCAATGGAACCACGCGCGTCGTCACTTCGCGCGAGCTCATTTCATCTCAGATCTTCGCGTTCGCGCCGCCGTTGATCGTCGCGCTCTTCACGGCGCCGCTTTCGACGCCGTGCTTCCCGAGGATCGTGCGATACGAGCCGTTCGCGATCAGCGCATCGAGCGCCTTCTGCAACTGGTCGCGAAGCGCGGTGTTCGTCTTGTCGACACCGATGCCGAGCGGAACCGGCTGGTACTCGTGTCCCCGCACGACGTCGAAGATCGTGCCGTCACCCGCGGTCCTGGCGAGATAGATCATGACCGGCGTGTTGCCGAGGAATGCGGCGACGTGTGCCGTCTGGACCTGCAGCCGCGCGTCCGACGGTTGCGCATATTGCAGGTTCTCGATGGCAGGCTTCCCTTCCGCCTTGCACTTGGCGCTTGCGTCGTCGACGAGCTTGATCTGCGTCGAGCCCTGCACCGTCGACACCTTCTTGCCGCACAGCGTCTCGAGACTTTCGACGTGGTCGGGGTTGCCCTTCTTGATGAGCAGCATCGTGCCGAGGTTGAAGAAGTCGACGAAGTCGAGCAGCTTCTCCCGCTCGGGCGTGTCGTTCATCATCGTGAACGTGATGTCGATGCGCTTCGCCTGCAGTGCGGGAATGAGCGCGTTGAACGGGATCGACTCGAACACGATGGTTCGTCCCATCTGCTTGCTCATCGCCGCGGCGAGGTCGACGATCGCGCCCTGCAGCGTCGTGCCGTCCGACGCGTACGAGATCATCGGCGGGCTGTTCGTGATCGAGCCGGCCTTGATGTCGTCGGCGAGCGCGGGCGCGGACACGAGAACGGCGGCGGCGAGGCACAGCGTGGCAAGCGGTCGCAACATGGCGCGCTCCTCGAAGGAAACGGCAAACGTTACCAGATGCCGCCGTGCGGCGGCGCTTCGTTCAGCGCTTCGCGGCGGAAGCCTGGATCGCCGCGAGTATCCCCTGCAGCAGCGCCGTCGGCGACGGCGGGCATCCGGGGATCGCGATGTCGACAGGCAGGATCTTCGCCACTTCACCGACGGTCGCGTAGTTGGCGCCGTAGATGCCGCAGCCGATCGCGCATGAACCGGCGGCGATGACGAGCTTCGGTTCCGGCATCGCGTCGTACGTGCGGCGAAGCGCGACCGCCATGTGCGTCGTCACCGGCCCGGTCACCATCAAGGCATCCGCGTGGCGCGGGCTCGCGACATGACGGATGCCGAGCCCCTCGAGGTTGTAGTACGGATTCGACAGCGCCTGCGCCTCGAGCTCGCAGGCGTTGCACGAGCCGGCGTCGACGTGGCGGATCGTGAGCGCGCGGCCGAGCGTGCGCAGGATGTCCTCGTGCAGGCGTCGCACGACGACGTCGTCCGGCGCTGCTGCGGGGGCCGCTTCCGACGGCAACCCGACGCGAAGGATCTGGCGCAGCGTTTCGTACATCAGCGTCGCGTTTGTGAAGCGATCATCAGAGGTCCTGCCCGCTATACGCGAGGTTGAACGACTTGTTGATCAGCGGAAAGTCGGCGACGATGTTGCCGATCACCGCGTGCTCGATCACCGGCCAGTTGCACCACGACGGATCCTGCGGCCGGCAGCGGCGGATCGTCCAGTCGTCGTCGAGCTCGAGCGCCATCATCACCGGCCCGCGCCAGCCTTCGACGTAACCGATCGCAACGTTGGCCGACGTGCGCGACGGCAGCGCGCATTGCACGGGACTCATCGTCGCGGGATCGAGCAACGCGGTCGTGATGATGCCGAGGAGCCGCGCCGATTCCAGCGCTTCGTCGAAGCGCACGGCGACTCGCGCCCACACGTCGCCCGCGCTTTGCACGGCCATGCGCACGTCGAGCAGATCGTACGGCGAACAGGGATATTCGCAGCGAAGGTCGTGCGCTTCGCCGCTTGCGCGACCGGCGAGGCCCACGAGTCCCATCGTGCGCGCGAGTTCCGGCGACGCGCGGCCGGCGCCGCGAAAGCGGTCCTGCACGCCGGCATGCTCGTCGTAGATCTCGCGGATCCGGCGCACCTGCCGTGCGATCCGGCCGGCTTCGTCATGCATCGCGTGCACGTGCTCGAACGCGAGATCCTGCGCAACGCCCCCGGGCACGACCACGTCCATCAGCAGCCGATGGCCGAACGCCGTGGCGTTGGCGCGCAGCACGTCTTCGCGCAGGCGCGAGAACTGCGCGAGGCCGAACGCGAAGCCGGCATCGTTGCCGATCGCGCCGAGGTCGCCCAGGTGATTCGCGAGGCGCTCGCGTTCGAGGCACAGCGCACGCAACCAGCGCGCACGCACCGGCGGCAGGACGCCGGCCGCGCTTTCCACCGCCTGCGCGTACGCCCACGCGTAGGCGACCGTGCTGTCGCCGCAGATGCGGCCGGCGAGCTTCTCGCCTTCGTCGATCGAGCAGGACGCGAAGCGCTTTTCGACCCCCTTGTGGGTGTAGCCCAGTCGCTCCTCGAGGCGCAGCACCTTCTCGCCGACGACCTGGAAGCGGAAGTGGCCGGGCTCGATGATGCCCGCATGCACCGGGCCGACGGCGATCTCGTGCACGCCTTCGCCGTCGACGCGCACGAATTCGTATTCGTCCTGTCGCGACGCCTGCGGTTCGCTCACCGTGTAATCGCGGCGCAACGGGAATTCGCGCGTCGCGTGGCTTTCGGCCCACAGCCAGGGTCGAGTGTCGTCGGCTTCCGCAGCGATGCCGAGAAGATCGAACGTCGCGCGCTGCATGCGGTTCGCCGCCGGGAAAATCGGCGTCACGTCGGGATAGCGCGCGCGATCGTCGGGCAGCGTATGCTCGAGGAGCGTCAGGCCCTCGCGGTCCTCGACGACCACGCGCAGCCCGAAACCACGCTGGCGATAGCGCTCGTCGGTGCCCCACATCGCGACCAGCCGGCCGTCGTTCTCCCATGCGAGCCGGCAGGCGGTCAGCAGCTGGCCGGAACTGGCCTGCGCGCGTTGCCCGGGCACGCCGGCGGCGAGAGGTGCGGCGACGAGGCCGAGGGGGGTGAGGTCCACGTCTATCCTATCAGCCGCGCGGCGCTGCGATACCACTCCGCGAGGAACGGCGGGATCCACAGACCGAGCATCAGCACGAGTGCCAGGTGCACGAACACCGGCATCATGGCGGGTCGCACCGGAAGCCGCACGGCCGTCGTTTCGCCGAACACCATCGGCTGCACCTTCGAGAACACGGCGGCGAACGCCACGCCGAGCGCGATCAGCAGGAACGGCGTCGACCACGCGAGTTCGCGCATCGCGGTGGTGAGGATCAGGAACTCGCTCGCGAACACGCCGAACGGCGGCATGCCGAGGATCGCGAGCGTGCCGAGGACCAGCCCCCAGCCGACGACGGGACTGATCGTCACGAGGCCGCGGATGTGCTCCATCAACTGCGTGCCGGTCTTTTGCGCGGCATGTCCGGCCGCGAAGAAGATTGCCGACTTGGTGAGCGAGTGCACGGTCATGTGCAATAGCCCGGCGAAATTCGCGACCGGGCCGCCGAGGCCGAACGCGAACGTGATGATGCCCATGTGCTCGATCGACGAGTACGCGAAGAGCCGCTTGATGTCGCGCTGGCGAAGGAGCAGGAACGCCGCGACGACGACCGACACGAGCCCGAAGCCGATCATCAGGTTCTTCGCGAACGCGCCGGGCAGCGCACCGTCGACCAGCACCTTGCAGCGGACGACCGCATAGAGCGCGACGTTCAGCAGCAGGCCGGACAGCACCGCGGAGACGGGCGTCGGACCTTCGGCGTGCGCGTCGGGCAGCCAGTTGTGCAGCGGCACGAGGCCGACCTTCGTGCCGTAGCCCACGAGCAGGAACACGAACGCGATCGACAGCACCCTCGGCTCGAGATCGCCGCGCACGTCGTTCAACTCGGTCCAGAGCAGCGCGCCGCCGCCCGCGCCAAGCAGTTTCTCGGCGGCGAAGTAGAGGAGGATCGTGCCGAAGAGCGCGAGCGCGATGCCGACGCCGCACAGGATGAAGTACTTCCACGCCGCTTCGAGGCTCGCAGGCGTGCGATAAAGCGACACGAGCAGCACGGTGGTGAGCGTCGCGGCCTCCATCGCCACCCACAGCACGCCGACGTTGTTCGTGAGGAGCGCGAGCAGCATCGTGAACGTGAAGAGCTGGTACATGCTGTGGTAGAGGCGGATGCGCGCCACCGTCAGCTTGCCGTGCTCTTCCTCGATGCGCATGTACGGCCGCGAGAACACCGACGTCGTGAAGGCGACGAACGCGGTGAGCGCGACCAGGAACACGTTGAACGGGTCGACGAGGAACTGGCGGCCGAGCGTGACGAACGGGCCGCCCACGATCACGTGCACGGTGAGCGCGGCCGACGCGACGAACGTGCACAGGCTCGCGATCACGTTGACGGTGGCGGCGTAGGGACGCTCGCCGACGAACGCGAGCACGGCGGCGCCGATCAGCGGCAGCGCGAGGATCGCGATGATCTCGATCATCGCGTCGTCTCCGGCGGCAGTTCGCGATCGGGCTTCGCGAGGTCCTCGAGCCCCGGCGGCGCGCGCCGTGCGAGCTGCTCGTCGCGCAACTGCTCGAGGTGCTTCAAGTCGAGGCTGTCGAACTGCTCGCGGATCTGGAAGAAGAACACGCCGAGGATCAGCATGCCGACGAGCACGTCGAGCGCGATGCCGAGCTCGACGACCATCGGCATGCCGTAGGTCGCGCTCGTCGCGGCGAAGAACAGGCCGTTTTCCATCGACAGGAAGCCGATCACCTGTGGTATCGCCTTGCGTCGCACGATCATCATCAGGAACGACAGCATCACGCTCGCGATCGCGATGCCGAGCGTCGAGCGGTTGATCGTGCTCGCGATCTCGGAGATCGGCAACGCGAGGTTGAACGCGAACACGACGAGCACGATGCCGATCAGCATCGTCGTCGGGGTGTTGACGAGCCCCTCGAACTCCCAGCGCACGTCGAGCTTGCGCGCGAGTCGATGCAGGATCCACGGCAGCAGGAACACCTTGAGGATCACGGTGAGCGCCACCGACTGGTACAGGTGCGGCTGCGACGTCGTATACGCGACCACGGCGGTCGACAGCGCGAGCACGAGGCCCTGGCCTGCGAAAAGATCGATCAGCGACACGACGCGGCGCTGCGCGAGCATCGCGAACGCGAGCAGCAGCAGCACCGCCGCGAACAGGTTGATGAGTTGCGTGCCGATCGACATCAGGCGCCGAGCAGCAGCTTGACGAGCATTGCCAGCACCGCGAGCAGGAATGCGGTGGCGAGGAACTCCGGCGCGCGGAAGATGCGCAGCTTGGCCGACAGCGTTTCGATCAGCGCGAGCAGGGCGCCGCCGACAGCGAGCTTGGCGATGAGCACCGGCGCCGCGCCGAGGATCGCAAGCGCGTTCGCGCCGCTCGCGACGCCGAAGGGCACGAAGAGCGCGAGGCCGATGCACGAGTAGTTGAAGAGCTTGAGCGCCGACGCCCATTCGAGCAGCGCAAGATGCCGCGCCGAATACTCGAGCAGCATCGCCTCGTGGATCATCGTGAGCTCGAGGTGCGTGGCCGGGTTGTCGATCGGCACGCGCGCGTTCTCGGCGAGCGACACCATCGTGAACGCGACGCCGGCGAACGCGAGGCTCGGGTAGATGCCGAGCGGGCCGTGCGCGAGCGTGTCGACGATCGTGGGCAGCGAAGTCGAGCCCGAGATCAGCGATGCGGTGAACAGCACCATCAGGAGCGCCGGCTCGGCGAGGAAGCCGATGAACATCTCTCGGCGCGCGCCGAGCGTGCCGAACGCCGTGCCGATGTCCATTGCGGCGAGCGCGATGAACACGCGGGCGAGCGCGAACAGGCCGACGAGCGCGATCGTGTCGGCGGCGGTGCCGAACGGCAGCGCGGTGCCGAGCGAGGGCACGATCGCCGCCGCGCAGGCCATCGCGCCGAACACGACGTACGGCGCGAGCCGGAAGAGCGGCGACGCGTTGTCGGCGACCACGGCATCCTTGACGAACAGCTTGTGGATGGTGCGATACGGCAAAAGGATCGACGGCGCGCGCCTGTTCGAGAGCCATGCGCGGCATTGATCGACCCAGCCGACGAGGAGCGGCGCGAGCGCGAGCGCAACGGCGACCTGCAGGATCTGCGAAGCCAGGGCGCCCAGCATCTAACCGACGAACAGCAGCAACGCGATCAGCGTCACGAAGCTGTACCCGAGGTACACGCCGATGCGCCCCTGCTGCAGCAACCCCACGACGCGTGCGAGCACTTCGACGGTGCGAGCGATGGGCACATACAGCCAGGTCCACAGCCGGTCGCTCGCACGCATGAAATACACGGGCGTCGTATCGGACGGCGACGGCAGATGGCGCTCGATATGGAAGAACGGCTCGAACACCTGCCGGATCGGCTGGCCGAAGCCCTCCGCCGTGTCCTGCATGCGCGGCGTCTGGAGCGGGAAGCCGCAGTCCCACGCGGGCGCACGCCGGACACGGCCGTGCCACACGCGATGCACGACGATCATCGTCGCCAGCACGACGCCGACGATCACCACGAGCACGATCGGCGGGCTGTAGCTCGAGCGTTCGAGTGCGACGGGGGCGAGCAGCCACCAGGTCGATTCGCCCGCCGCGCGCACGCTGGTGCCGAGCAGTTGCGCATTGACGTGATCGATCGCGCCGATGACGTTCGTGGGGATGAGCCCGAGCAGCACGCAGCCGAGCGCGAGCAGCAGAAGGGCTGCGCGCTCCAAGCCGCCGGCATCGTGCGCATGCACGAGCGCCGGCTCGCGCGGGCGCCCGAGGAACACCACGCCGTAGAACTTCACCATCACGTACGCGGCGAGCGCCACGGCGAGCACCAGCGCGGCGGCCGCGAGCGGCACGAGCATGTTCACGAACGACTGCGGCAGGCTCGGCGTGAACAGGAACGCCTGCAGCAGCAGCCACTCGGACACGAAGCCGTTGAGTGGCGGCAATCCGGCGATGGCGAGCGTGCCCACGAGCGCGAGCCACGCGACCCACGGCATCCGGTGGATCAGCCCGCCGAGGCGTCCGAGGCTGCGCTCATTCGTCGCGTGCAGCACCGACCCGGTCGCGAGGAACAGCAGGCTCTTGAAGAACGCGTGGTTGAGCGAGTGGTAGAGCGCGGCGGTGAGCGCGATGCCGGCGAGGAGCGGCTTGTCGTTGGCCTGGAACACGATGGCGAGACCGAAGGCCGCGACGATGATGCCGATGTTCTCGATCGACGAATACGCGAGCAGCCGCTTCATGTCGGTCTGCACGGCGGCGAAGATCACGCCGAAGAGCGCGGTCAAAAGCCCGAGCGCGAGCGCGGCGACGCCCCACCACCACAACTGCACGTGCATCAGGTCGAAGGTCACGCGCAGCATCCCGTAGATGGCCGTCTTCAACATCACGCCGCTCATCAGCGCCGACACGGGCGATGGCGCAGCGGGATGTGCTTCCGGCAGCCACATGTGCAGCGGCAGCAGGCCGGCCTTGGCGCCGAAGCCCGCGAGCGCCAGGAAGAACGCAAGGCTGGGTGCGATGCCGCCGAGCGTGACGCCGCGCATGGCGTCGAACGTGTAATCGCCGCGGCCGCCCTGCAGCACGCCGAAGCAGAGCAGGATCGCGATGGCGCCGACGTGCGCAATCAGCAGGTACAGGTAGCCGGCGCTGCGGATCGCGGGCTTGCGGTGATCGGTGGTGACGAGGAAATACGACGCAAGCGCCATCGTCTCCCACGCGATCATGAACACGTAGGCGTCGTCGGCGACGAGCACGAGCGCCATGGCCGCGAGGAATACGTGGTATTGCAATCCAAGGAGTCCCGGCGCTGCACCTTCTTCGTTGCGGAAGTAACCCGACGAGAACAGCGAGATGCACGTCGAGGCGCTGCCGAGCAGCAGCAGGAAGAACGCGGCCAGCGGATCGAGCCGCAGGTGGAACGGCAAGTCGGGGAGGCCGAGCGGCAGCACCATCGACTGCGGTGCTGCGGCGAGTGCGGCCAGCCCGATGCCGGCGAGCGCGACCGCGATGACGGCGCCGGCGGGGAAGAGCACGCGCACGACGCGGAGGTCGTGCGGCTTCAGGATGCACAGCACGCCGATCGCGAGCCACCCCACGATGGCAGCGACGACGCCGGGGAGTGCGCCAGTCACGTCAGCGGGCCTTGTCCGATGCGTCCCCGGTGCGGCCCTCGATCAGCCAGGGCGGCAGCTTGCGGCCGCCGGCGTGCTCGACGACGTACTCGCGGATCAGCCGGCGCACCACCTGCGAAGGCGTGAGGTCCTGCGCGGCGCAGATCTCCTCGAACAGCTTCTTTTTGCGCGGGTCGATGAGCAGCGTCAGCCGCGCGGTCTTGCGTTCCATGACGTTGGGCATTGTATGTGCACGGCCTGCACATGTAAATCACATGGCGCTCGACGCAGCGCGCGCAGCGTCGTGCTCGGCCATGGAATGCAGCGAAGGCGGCGTGGCGACGCGGTGCGCCTCGGCTCGCGAGCGCGTCGTTATCGGCGTTGGCGATGATGGAACGCGCCTTGGCTAAACCCCGGTCGACAATGGAGCGCGCTCGCCGCGTCCGGGCGCGCTGCATGAAGCCCGGGGTTTGGCCGGCGCTACTTGACGCGCATGCCGGGCAGGGCGCCGGAATCGGGTGCGAGCAGGTAGATGCCGGGACCCTCGCCCGAAGCGGCGAGGATCATGCCTTCGGACACGCCGAAGCGCATCTTGCGCGGCGCAAGGTTGGCCACCATCGGCGTCAGACGGCCGACGAGCGATTCGGGCGCGTACGCCGACTTGATGCCGGCGAACACGGTGCGCGAGCCGAGCTCGCCGACGTCGAGCGTGAGCTTCACGAGCTTGTCGGCGCCTTCGACGGCCTCGGCATTCACGATCCGCGCGATGCGCAGGTCGATCCTGGTGAAATCGTCGAGGGTGATGGGCGAGGTGCCCGGCGCACTCGCCGTGGACGTCGCGCCTGCCTGTGCAGCCGCGGCCTTCGGCTTCGCGGGCGCGACCCCCTTGGGTGCGGCCGGCGCCGGCGCCGGCTCGATGCCCAGCAACGCGTCGATCTTCTTCGGCTCGACGCGCGTCATCAAGTGCTTGTACGCGTTGACATGCGCCGGCTCCTTCCATGAATCGGACCACACGAAATCACGGTCGAGCCCGAAGAACTCGCGCGCGACGCGCGACGCGACGTCGGGAAGCACGGGTGCCAACAGCACGCTGAGGTTCTGGAATCCCTGCAGCGCCTGCGAGCAGACGGTCTGCAAGCGATCGCGCTGCGACGGATCCTTCGCGAGCACCCACGGCTGCGCGGCATCGAACGCCTCATTGATCCGGTCGGCGGCACGCATGACGTCGCGGAGCACCTTGCCGAACTCGCGCGCCTCGTAATTCGCGCGGGCGGCCTCGGCTTCCATCTGCGCGATGGTCAGGCGGTTGGCGCGATCGGTCTCGGATTCGCCGGGTGTCGCGAGGACGCCGTCGAAGTGGCGCGTGATGAAGATCGCCGCGCGGCTCGCGATGTTGACGTACTTGCCGATCAGGTCGCTGTTGACGCGCGCGATGAAGTCGTCGGGCGAGAAATCGACGTCCTCGACGTGCGAATTGAGCTTGGCCGCGAGGTAATAGCGCAGCCACTGCGGATCGAGGCCGAGCTCGATGTAGCGCTGCGGCGAGATGCCGGTGCCGCGCGACTTCGACATCTTCTCGCTCTTGAACGTGATGAAGCCATGCACGAACACGTTCGTGGGCGTCTTGCGGGCGGAGAAATGCAGCATCGCAGGCCAGAACAGCGTGTGGAAGTACACGATGTCCTTGCCGATGAAGTGGAACTGCTCCACCTCCGGCGACGACAGGAATTCGTCGAAGCTGCGTGGCTCGCCGAGCGCGCCCGCCGCGCCCGAGTCGAAGTGCTTCTTGAGCGCGGCGAGGTAGCCGATCGGCGCGTCGAGCCACACGTAGAAGTACTTCGGCGAGAGGCCTTCGGGCTGGTCGGGAATCTCGATGCCGAAGTAGGGCGGGTCGCGCGAGATGTCCCAGTCGTTGAGGTGCTTGCCGCCGTCGACCAGCCACTCCTGCACCTTGTTGTACACCTCCGGCTGCAGCGTTTGCCCGGGCGCCGGCTGCGCGGTCCACTGCTGCAGGAACGCGACGACCTCGGGTGCCGAGAGCCGGAAGAACAGGTGCTCGGATTCGCGCATCTGCGGCTTGGCGCCGGTCAGCGTCGAATAAGGATCGATCAGCTCGGTGGGCGCGTACGTCGAGCCGCACACTTCGCACGCATCGCCGAACTGGTCCTTCGCCCCGCATTTCGGACACGTGCCCTTGATGTAGCGATCGGGCAGGAACATGCCCTTGATCGGGTCGAAGAACTGCGAGATCGTACGCGTCGCAATCAGTCCGCGGTCGCGCAGTGCGCGAAAGATCGCCTGCGCGAGCTCGACGTTCTCCGGCGAATGCGTCGAATACGTCGTGTCGAAGCTGATGCGGTAGCGCGCCCAGTCCAGCCGGTGCGATTCGCCGACGCGGTTGATCAGCGCCTCCGGCGTGGTGCCTTCGGCCTCGGCCGCCAGCATGATCGGCGCGCCGTGCGTGTCGTCGGCGCACACGAAGTGCACGGCGTTGCCCTGCAATCGCTGAAAGCGCACCCAGATGTCCGCCTGGATGTACTCCATGATGTGCCCGATGTGGAACGGCCCGTTGGCGTAGGGCAGCGCTGTCGTGACGAACAGCGTGCGGGCCGAGGGGACTGGCATTCCTTTGGAGTTCGGTGATCGGGCGAGGCGGGAACGCGAATTCTAGCAAAGCGGCCGGCGACTCATCGCGCGCTGAGCGCGTCCTGGACTCGCAACTTGACGTTCCGCAAGGGTGGCGCGAGACGGCAGGACTAGAATTGACAACCGATTCGAGTCCCTGTTTGAGGTCAGACGCCAAATTCGGCACCGAATTTGAAGTCCGACCCTCGACAGCGGGACCCGCCAGCACCAATCCCGAGGAAGCCATGGCCTTGACCGAACAGGACGTGCAGCAACGTCTGCGCGAGCTCGTCGACCCCAACCTCGAGCGCGACTTCGTGAGCGCGAAGGAGGTGAAGAAGATCACGGTCGACGGCGGTGATCTGACCGTCGACATTCAGCTTGGTTATCCCGCGCGCAGCCAGCACGAAGCGATCCGGCACATCGTGCACGACGGACTGGCGTCGCTGCCAGGCGTGTCGCGCGTGCATGTCAACGTGTCGCAGAAGGCGTCGTCGCACGCGGTGCAGCGCGGGGTGAAGCTGCTGCCCAACGTGCGCAACATCGTCGCCGTCGCGAGCGGCAAGGGCGGCGTCGGCAAGTCGACCACCGCGGTGAATCTCGCGCTGGCGCTTGCCGCCGAAGGTGCGCGCGTCGGCGTGCTCGACGCCGACATCTACGGTCCGTCGCAGCCGATGATGCTCGGCCTCGCCGGTCGTCCGGAGTCGAAGGACGGCAAGACGATCGAGCCGATGGAAGCGTACGGCGTGCAGGCGATGTCGATCGGATTCCTGATCGACACCGACACGCCGATGGTGTGGCGCGGCCCGATGGTGACGCAGGCGCTCGAGCAACTGTTGAAGGATACGAACTGGCGCGATCTCGATTACCTCGTCGTCGACATGCCCCCCGGCACCGGCGACATCGCGCTCACGTTGTCGCAGAAGGTACCGGTGACGGGCGCGGTGATCGTGACCACGCCGCAGGACATCGCGCTGATCGACGCGCGCAAGGGACTCAAGATGTTCGAGAAGGTGGGCGTGCCCATCCTCGGCGTCGTCGAGAACATGGCCATCCACATCTGCT
Organism: Burkholderiales bacterium; assembly: GCA_025927765.1. Lineage (GTDB taxonomy): Bacteria > Pseudomonadota > Gammaproteobacteria > Burkholderiales > Casimicrobiaceae > VBCG01. Next base: position 36,448 of record JAICKU010000018.1, on the reverse strand, counting down.
CGAACTGCGGCGCCGAGGAGCACATCTTCGGCGAAGGCGGCGCCGAGCGCATGTGCCGCGACTACGACGTCGCGTTTCTGGGAAGCCTCCCGCTCGACATCCGGATCCGCGAGCAGGCCGATTCGGGACGGCCGACGGTGGTGGCCGATCCCGATGGCGCGGTGGCGCAGAAATACAAGGCGATCGCGCGCCGCGTGGCGATCGCCGTGGCGAAGAAGGCCGAGGACTTCTCGTCGAAGTTTCCGAATATCGTCGTGCAGAACACGTAGCCGACGTAAAGGCAAGGGACGGCGCCGTACGGCCTCGGCCAGAAGTTGGATTGACGGGCGCTACTGACCTGGCTAACATGGCCAGAATGAAGACCGCAACCATCTCGCAGGCGAAGAATCACCTGTCCGAGCTCCTGGCCGGCGTCAAGCGGGGCGAAACGGTGCTGATTCTCGAACGCGACCGTCCGATCGCCCGCATCGTACCCATCGAAGCGTCGCAAAGCGACGACGAGCGCCTCGCCGACCTCGAGCGGCGCGGCATCATTCGTCGTGCCGCGCGGCCGCCGCGCAGGACGCTGCCTCCGCCGATCGACTGGCCCGAATCGGGAAGCGTGGTGGAAGCGCTGTTGCAGGATCGCGAAGAGGCGAGGTACTGATGCGCTTCTGGGACGCGTCGGCGCTCGTCCCGCTCGTCATCCCGGAGGCCACGACCCACGTCGTCGCACGCTTGCTGCGGTCCGATGCCGACATCGTCGTCGCCTGGACGGCCACCATCGAGTGCGTTTCCGCATTCGTCCGGCGCTATCGCGAGCGCATCGCATCGGAGATCCAGCTCGCCGGCGCGTTGAATCGGCTCACCGACCTGTCCGCGCGATGGAACGTGACCGAGCCGACGATGACATTGCGGTCAGCCGCGGAGAAGATGGTCGCGCGGCATGCGCTTCGCGCGGGCGACGCCATTCGGCTCGCGAGCGCCGTGCTCGCCGCGGAAGGCTCGCACGAGCCGCTCGAATTCGTTTGCTTCGATCGACGCCTCGCGCTCGCGGCCACTGCCGAAGGCCTGCGCGTCGTTCCGAACCTGTCAGGTAGCGAGTCAAATTCATGATCAAGTCCGACCGCTGGATCCGCCGCATGGCCAAGGCTCATCGGATGATCGAGCCATTCGAGCCCGGTCAGGTGCGCGAGGCGAACGGCCATCGCATCGTGTCGTACGGCACGTCGAGCTACGGCTACGACATTCGCTGCTCGAACGAATTCAAGATCTTCACCAACATCAACTCGACGATCGTCGACCCGAAGAAGTTCGACGAAGGCTCGTTCGTCGACTTCGTCGGCGACGTCTGCATCATCCCGCCGAATTCGTTCGCGCTGGCGCGCACCATCGAGTATTTCCGGATACCGCGCAACGTGCTGGTGGCGTGCCTGGGAAAAAGCACGTATGCACGCTGCTTTCGTGGCGACACCCGCGTGGCGCTCGTCGACGGTACGTCGCCGACACTGCAGGAGATGGCGCGCCGCGCCGATTCGGGTGAGCTGTTCTGGGGCTATAGCATCGGCGAGCGTGGCCGCGTGATCGTGTCGCTGCTCGACGCGCCGCGCCACATCGGCGTCGATTCGTTGCTCGAAATCGAGCTCGACAACGGCGAGTTGATCCACACGACAGCGGATCACGAGTTCATTCTCCGCGACGGCGCGCTGCAGCAGGCGGCCGATCTGCGGCCGGGGCGATCGTTGATGCCCTTGTATCGTGATCTCGTGCGTGGCCATGAGACGGTCTACCAACCCGTCGGGAATCATATGGTGGCGACGCATCGGCTCGCCGACGAATGGAACCTGCGCGCTCGCATCTATTCGGAAGAGACGGGCACGCATCGCCATCACATCGACCTCGACCGCCGCAACAACCGTCCAACGAACATCCGGCGGCTGCCGGCTTCGGACCCTATCCGGCTGCATAACGACGAGAACTACGGGGAGGGCTTCGATGCCGAAGCGCACGGCGACGCCATTCGGCACGCGTTGCGTCGCCTCGGTAGCGACCGGGCGTGGCAAGAACGTTTTACGGCGCTGCAGTCGAAGCGCGCACGCGTCGAGCGGTACCGCGACCCCCAGGAACGGTTGCGGCAAGGCGAGTTGAGTGCTGCAGCCTGGGCCAGGGACTTTCAGCCTCCCGGCTCAGACGCGAGCCATCGCCTGGGATGCGATCGCACGGTTTTCCGTCGCTTCCCGGACGACATCGCCCGCTTTCGCGGCATGCGCAATCACAAGGTGGCTGCCGTACGCGAGCTGCCCGGCCAGCACGACGTCTTCTGCCTGACGGTGCCGGAGGCGGGTAACTTCGCGCTCGAAGCCGGCGTTTTCGTGAAGAATTGCGGCATCATCGTCAACGTAACGCCTCTCGAGCCCGAGTGGGAGGGCCACGTCACGCTCGAGTTCTCGAACACGACGCCGCTGCCTGCGAAGATCTACGCCAACGAGGGTGTGGCGCAGGTGATCTTCTTCGAGTCCGACGAAGTCTGCGAAACGTCGTACAAGGATCGCGGCGGCAAGTACCAGGGACAACAGGGCGTCACGCTGCCGAAGCTGTAGGCCGGGCCCCGGATGCTGTCGCAGGCCGCAACACCTGCGCCAAACGTCACCGCAGCGCCCGCCCCGTCTCGCGGTCGAACAGGTGCACGTCGCGCGATGACGCCACGAACGTCACGGTTTCGTCGACGCGCAACCGCTGATGCCGCGGCACGCGTGCCGTGAGCGATCCACCCTCGGTCGCGACGTGCACGTAATGCTCGGCGCCGAGCATCTCGACCACCTGCACCGTCCCGCGCACGGCGACGTCGGCGGCAGCGGCATCGCGCTCCGATGCGACGCTCAGGCACTCGGGTCGAATGCCCACGGTCACGTTGCCAGCATTCGCGCACGAAAGCGCCTGCGCTTGCACCTCGCCCAGGGTGATGCGTGCCGACGACGTTGCGAGTTCGGCGCGATCGCCGTTTGCACGCCGCTCGCAGTCGATGAACCCCATCGCCGGCGTGCCGATGAACGACGCGACGAACCGGTCGACGGGCGCATCGTAGAGTTCCGCCGGGGTGCCGACCTGATGGATGCGTCCGGCGTTCATCACGACGATGCGGTCGCCCATCGTCAGCGCCTCGACCTGGTCGTGCGTGACGTACACGGCCGTCGCCGTGACCGCGCGATGCACCTTGAGGATCTCGGCGCGCATCTGCACGCGCAGGTGCGCGTCCAGGTTCGACAGCGGCTCGTCGAGCAGGAACACGGCGGGGTCGCGTACGATCGCACGCCCGAGTGCGACACGCTGCCGTTGCCCGCCGGAGAGCTGCCTCGGTCGGCGCGCCAGCAACGATTCGATCGCGAGCATGCGCGCAGTGCGGCGCACGCGATCGTCGATGTCGGCAGGTGCGAGCTTGCGCCGGCGCAGCCCGAACGCCATGTTGTCGTACACCGACATGTGCGGGTACAGGCCGTAGTTCTGGAACACCATCGCGATGTCGCGGTCGCCGACGTCGACGTCGTTGACGCGTGCGCCGTCGAACAGGATCTCGCCGCCGCTCGTGCGCTCGAGGCCCGCGATGATGCGAAGCAGCGTCGTCTTGCCCGAGCCCGACGGCCCGACGAGCACGACGAATTCCCGATCCGCGATGTCGAGGTTGCAGTCGCGCAGCACGAGCGTGTCGTCGTAGCGCTTCTCGATGTCGCGGAGCGTGATGGCGGCCATGAAATCGCAGACAAGCAGCGTCTTGCCGGGTCTGACCCTATTTTCGTTCAGGCGCCCGCGACCGCGCCCGAGGTCAGTCCGCGCACCATCGAACGCTGCACGGCGAAGAACGCGATCATCAGCGGCAGCGTCGTCAGCGTCGCGGCCGCCATCATGCCGCCCCAGTCGGTCTTGAACTGCCCGGTGAACGTCAGCACCAGCGCCGCGGGCAGCGTCTGCTTCTCGAGCGTGGTGACGAACGTGAGCGGATAGATCAGGTTGTTCCACGCCTCCATGAACACGAACGTTCCCGTGGTCAGCAGCCCGGGCAGGATGAGCGGCACGACGACCCGGAACAGGATCTGCCAGCGCCGGTAACCGTCGACACGCGCCGCTTCCTCGACTTCGATCGGCACGGCATCGACGAAGCTCTTCAGCATCCACACGGCGAACGGCAGGCCGAACGTCGCAAAGCCGACGACGAGGCCCGTGTGCGTATCGAGAAGGCGGGCGTTCAGCAGCAGCAGGTAGAGCGGGGCGAGCAGCACCACGAGCGGCAGCATGCGGAACACCAGCATCGCGTAGCCGGTGGCGGCGCGCAGGCGAAAGCGCGCGCGCGACAACGCATAGGCCGCGGGCGTTGCGATGATGACGGCGACGATGGCCGTCGCGAGGCACGTCACCACCGTGTTGACGAAGAACGCGAGGAACGGCAGCGAGCCGCCGAAGAGGCCGCGGTAGTTGTCGAGCGTGGGCCGCAACGGCCACGGCGTCGGCGCAAGGCGGGCTGCCTCGAGCTCGGTCTTGAACGACGTCGCGAGCATCCAGTACACGGGCGCGAGGCTCCATACCAGCGCGAGCGCGATGGCCACGTACTGCACGACGCGCGCGGTGCGTCGCGTTCCGCCACGGCGATCGGCGGCGGCGTCCATCATCGGACGCGCAGCGCGCGCAGGTACGCGAACGCGAACACGAGCAGCAGCGCGAGCCACACGACGCCGATCGCCGACGCGTAGCCGATCGCGAAGCTTTCGAAGGCCTGCCGGTACACGTACACCACGAGCGTCGTCGTGGCATAGCCCGGCCCGCCCTGCGTCATGGCCCAGATCTTGGCGAAGTCGTTGAAGTTGGCGATGATCATCAGGAGGCACCCGACCAGGAGCGCATTGCGCAGGAACGGCAACTTGATGCCGACGACGAGGCTCCATCCGCGCGCGCGATCGACACGCGCCGACTCGATCACCTCGTTCGGAATGCCGGCGAGCGCGGCGGCGAGCAGCAGGAAGAAGAACGGCGTCATCGCCCACACGTTCGTGACCATCACGGCAGGCAGCGCGAGCGAGGCCACGTTGAGCCACGAGATCGGCGTATCGATGACGCCGGCTGCGAGCAGCAGCGCATTGATCGCGCCGCCGTTCTGCAGGTACATGTAGCGGAACAGGAATGCGACGACAACGAACGGCACGGCCCACGGCGTGAGCAGCAGTGCGCGCACGATGCGGCCGGCGCGCCCGCTCGCGCGTTCCGTCAAAAGCGCGAGCGCGAGCCCGAGCAGCGCGGCGATCGCGACGCTGCCGAACGTGTAGACCAGCGTGTTACCGAGCGCCTGCCAGAACGTCGGGTCGTGGACGAGCTTCGCGAAATTGTCGCCGCCCACGAAGCGCGGCGGCGTCGTGCCGATCAGGTTGTAATCCTCGGCCGACAGCACGAGCGTGTAGACGACCGGATAGCCGACGACGATCGCGAGCACGCCCGCCGACGGCAGCACCATCGTGTCGAACCACGGAATGCGTTCCGCGGTGCGCGCGGCCGGTCGCCGCGAATTCCCCGCCAGCGCCACGCGCATGGGCAACGAGATCGTTCAGCGTCGATTCAGTTGCTGCTGGATCGAGCCCGCCACCTGATCGATCGCCTCGGACCCCGTCACCGCCTGCTGCACGCCCGCCATGATGGCCGACGACGCCGACGCGAACGCCGGTCCGTACGGTGGCGTCGTGACCGTGGGAATGATCGTTTGCGTGAAAGCCTGGAAGATCGGCGTGTCGAGCTTCTTCTCGAGCTCGGGGGTCGGCATCTTCACGAGCGGCGGCAGCGATGCGCCGGGGCCGAGCGTGTAGTCGCGGATCGCCTCCGGCGACGTCGCGAGGTATTGGATGAACTGCCACGCGGCCTTCTTCTGCTTGCTGTCGGCGAACAGCACCAGTTGATGGCCGCCTTCGAACGAAAACGACTTGCCGGTCGGACCCGCCGGCTGCGTCGTCACGCCCCAGCGCTGGTAGAAGTCGGCATCCGACATCTTGTTCGCGTTCTGGATCACGCCCTGCAGCAGCACCTGATCCCAGATGAACGCAACCTTGTCCTGCGCGGCGAGCGGCCGGAATTCCCCGATCTTGCGGCCCGGATCGATGTAGCGGTTCTTCGCGAGATCGCGCATCCATCCGAGGTACTGCTTCATCTGCGCGGAGTCGCCGTGCTGCGCACCGAGCGGGTCGGCGCCGAACGTGGCCATCCACGGCCAGTTCGATTGCAGCGCGAACGGCCGGTTCGTCGTGTCGAGCCCGAGCGGAATCACGTCGGGCTGGCTCTTCCTGATGGCCGCCATCGCCTTCGTGAGCTCGTCGATCGTCGTCGGCGGGCGTTGCGGATCGAGTCCCGCCTTCTGCAGGATGGCCTTGTCGTACCACAGCCCCGCCGGCGCGAGCGTCCACGGAAACGCGATCAGCTTGCCTCGATACGAGAGGCCGGTCAGCGCATCCCGCTTGATCTGCGATTCGAGCTTCGCGTCGATGTACGCCGACAGCGGCTCGAGCTTGCCGGTGGCCGCGATCAGGAACGTGTCGTTGCCCGCGAGCTGCGCGACGTCGGGCGGGTTGCCGGAGCGCACGCGCAGCGCGAGCGTGCGCGCGATCTCCGAGAACGACATCGCCTCGCTCTTGACGACGATGTCGGGGTGCGCGGCTTCGAACGCCGCGATGACCTTTTCGATCGCAGGCTTGGTGGTGGCTTCCGCCGAGGCCCAGTTCGCGAACGTGATCGTGACCTTGTCCGCCGCCTGCGCGCCGCCGGGGGCCGCGAGCGCGAGCATGAGGACGCCGGCGACAGCAAGCGAACGACGACGAGCCGAGCGGGAACCGTGCATGAAAGCCTCCTTGGGGGTCGCGTTATGCTATTCGTCATTACGATACCGGAGAATCTGACCGATGACGACGGTGCTGGTCACCGGCTGCGACACGGGCCTCGGCGTCGAATTTGCGCGCCAGTACGCGACTGCCGGCTGCCGGGTGATCGCGACCTGCCTCGAGCCCGGCAGGGCGCAGGCGACGCACGAGATTGCCGGCAACGTGCATGTCATGAAGCTCGACGTCTCCGATCTCGCGGCCATCGATGCGCTCGCGCGCGAGCTGTGTGGCGAGCCGATCGACATCCTGGTCAGCAATGCCGGCATCGCCCGCCCGCATCCGCCGTTCGGGCAGACGGACTACGCGCTCTGGCAGCGGATGCTCGAAGTGAACGTGATGGGGCCGATGAAGCTCGCGGAGGCGTTCGTCGAGCACGTCGCGGCGAGCCGCATGAAGGTGATGGCGTTCTTGTCGGCGCGCATGGGCAGCATCGCGCTGAACCTGACCGGCGGTTCGTACGCGTACCGCTCGAGCAAGGCCGGGCTCAACGCGGTCGCGAAGAGCCTCGCGATCGACCTCGCGCCGCGTGAGATCCTCGTGCTCGCGCTGCATCCTGGCTGGGCGAAGACGGAGCCGGGGGGGCGCGTCGACGTCGACCGCAGCGTGGCCGGCATGCGCGGGATCATCGAGCGCGTGGGCCGCCACGAAACCGGCAGCTTCTTCGCCTACAACGACATTCCGCTGCCTTGGTGACCATGTCATGAGCGATTCTCCGAAACGCAAGCCGTTGCGCAGCGAGCGCTGGTTCGCCCCGGACACGATGCGCGCGTCCGCGCATCGGCAGCGCGTGCTGGCGATGGGCTATCGGCGGCAGGACTTCATGGGCCGGCCCGTGATCGCGATCGTCAACACCTGGAGCGACCTGTCGCCGTGCCACGCCCATCTGCGCGAGCGCGCGGAGGCGGTCAAGCGCGGCGTGCTGCTCGCCGGCGGCTTCCCCGTCGAACTGCCGGCGCTGTCGCTCGGGGAGGTCATGGTGAAGCCGACGACGATGCTCTATCGCAACCTGCTCGCCATGGAGACCGAGGAATTGCTGCGCAGTCATCCGGTTGACTCCGCGGTGCTGATCGGCGGCTGCGACAAGACCACGCCGGGCCTGCTGATGGGTGCGATCACCATGGGTCTTCCCGCGATCTTCCTGCCCGCGGGCCCGATGATCAGCGGACATTGGCGCGGCGCACGCCTCGGCGTGGGCACGCATACGCGCAAGTACTGGGACGAATTGCGGGCGCAGAAGATCACGCCGGCCGAGTGGCACGAGATCGAGGCGGGCATCGCGCGCTCGCCGGGCACGTGCATGACGATGGGCACCGCGTCGACGATGACGGCCGTCGCGGAAGCGCTGGGCTTCGTGTTGCCCGGTGGGTCGTCGATTCCCGCGATGGACGCCGACCACGTGCGCCTTGCGGAGGAGACCGGATCGCGCGCGGTCGCGATGGTGCACGAGGAGCTCACGCCCGCGCGGCTCATGACGCGCGAAGCGGTGGAGAACGCACTCGTCGTCGATGCGGCGCTCGCAGGCTCGACGAATGCACCGATCCACTTGATCGCACTCGCGCGGCGCGCGAACGTACCGCTCGCGCTCGACGATTTCGATGCCGTCGCGCGGCGGGTGCCGCCGCTCGCGAACGTCATGCCGTCCGGTGAAGGCCTGATGCAGGATTTCTTCGAGGCCGGCGGGCTGCCGGCGCTGATGACGCGCATCGCGTCGCAGCTGCATCTCGAGTGCCCGACGGTGAGCGGACGTTCGCTCGGCGACAACATCGCCGATGCGAAGGTGTGGAACGACGACCTCATCCGGCCGCTCGACCGGCCGATCTCGACGCAGCCGTCACTGGCGGTGCTGCACGGCAACCTCGCGCCCGAAGGCTGCGTCATCAAGCCGAGCGCGGCGAGTGCTGCGCTGATGCGTCACCGCGGCCGTGCCGTCGTGTTCCGCGACATCAACGATCTCGAGGCACGCATCGACCGCGACGATCTCGACGCCGACGCCGACTCGGTGCTCGTGCTGCAGAATGCGGGGCCGCGCGGCGGACCCGGGATGCCCGAATGGGGAAACCTGCCGATTCCGAAGAAGCTCCTCGCGCAGGGTGTACGCGACATGGTTCGCATTTCCGATGCGCGCATGAGCGGCACGCATTACGGCACGTGCGTGGTGCACGTGGCGCCGGAATCGGCCGTCGGCGGACCGCTCGCGCTCGTGCAAACCGGCGATGAAATCCTGCTCGACGTGGGCGCGCGCCGGCTGGAGCTTTGCGTCGACGATGACGAACTCGCGCGCCGCCGCGCCGCGTGGCAGGCGCCGACGCTCGCTTCAGGCCTGGGCTACGTGACGCTGTATCGCGAGCACGTCAACCAGGCGCCCGAAGGTTGCGACTTCGACTTCCTCGCCGGGCGCGTGCCCGTGCCCGAACCCGAGATCCACTGAAGCCTAGAAGAGCGTCGCGAGCTCGTACACGAGCGCGCCCATGACGCCGGCCGCGGGCAGCGTGACGACCCATGCGAGGACGATGCGTTGCGCGATGCGCCAGCGTACCGCCGCCGCGCGCCGCGCCGCCCCCACGCCGATGATCGCGCCGGTGATCGTGTGTGTCGTCGACACCGGCACGCCGAACGCGGTAGCGAGGTAGAGCGTCACCGCGCCACCCGTTTCCGCGCAGAAGCCCTGGATCGGCTTCAGGTGCGTGATGCGCGAGCCCATCGTGTGCACGATGCGCCAGCCGCCCATCAGCGTGCCGAGCGCCATCGCGAGCTGGCAGCTGATCACCACCCAGAACGGCACGTGGAATTCGCCGCCGAGCATCCCCTGCGAGTAGAGCAGAACGGCGATGATGCCCATCGTCTTCTGCGCGTCGTTGCCGCCATGGCCGAGCGAATACGCGCCCGCGGACACGAGCTGCAGCACGCGAAAGCGCCGGTCGACCGCGAACGGCGTCGAGTTGCGATTCGCCCATGCGACGGCAACCGCAATGAGTTGCGCGAGTGCAAAACCCAGGAGCGGCGAGAGCACGATGCCGAGCGCCGTCTTGCCGAGCCCCGAGTAGACGATCACGCCGAAGCCGGCCTTGGCCACGCCCGCGCCGACGAGCCCGCCGATCAACGCGTGGCTGCTCGACGACGGCAGGCCCCAGGCCCACGTGATCGCGTTCCAGGCGATCGCGCCGACGAGCGCGCCGAGAATGACGCGCGGGTCGATCGCGTTCGCCTCGATGATGCCGGTGCCGAGGGTGTTCGCGACGTGCAGGCCGAACACGGCGAACGCGATGAAGTTGAAGAACGCCGCCCATGCCACGGCCACCTTCGGCGAGAGCACGCGCGTCGAGACGACGGTGGCGATCGAATTGGCCGCGTCGTGCAGGCCGTTCATGAAATCGAACAGCAGCGCGACGGCCACGAGGCCGAAGATGAGAACGTAGCCCAGCGAGGCGGTCTCCATCGCCTCGCGTCAGACGTGCTTCGCGGTGATCCGCTGGAGCTGGTTCGCCACGTCGTCGCACTTGTCGACGACGCGCTCGATCCACTCGTAGAGTTCCTTGAGATCGAGGTACGCGACGGTATCGATCGTTCCGCCGCGGAGGTCGGCGCGGATGCGCGACAGCGCGGCGTCGAACGCCTCGTCGGCCTGCTCCTCGATCTGTCCCACACGCTGGCACAGGGTGTAGAGCTGGCGGAAATCGCGCGTGATCGAATCGAGGAACGGCATCGCCTTCTTCAGGAGCTCGGCACTTTCCACGATGCCGTTGACCATCGACTGCATGTCCGGTGGAATGGTCGCGGTCGCGTAGCGCTGCACGCTCTTGGCGGTGTCCTCGATCAGGTCGACCACGTCGTCGATCTCGTGGGCGAGGGCGAGGATGTCCTCGCGGTCGATCGGCGCATTGAACGTGCGGTTCGCCGACAGGAAGATCTCGCGCACGACGCCGTCGGATTTCTTCTCGATCGCACGGATCGACGTAATGTGCGCGTCGAGCGGCACTTCGCGCTTGCCGACCATGTCGCGCAGTTGCTCCGCGGCGTCGACCATGCAGTCGGCCTGCTCGCAGAACAGCGTGGTGAAGCTCTTTTCCGGCGGCATCAGCCGGCTGAACAGGTTGAGGGCCATGGTGCGAATGGGGGAGTGCGACCAGGGGGAACCGCGGTGCCGCCGTTGCCAGCCGATGGTAACCGATCGTCGCCCGGGTGTGAAAATGCGGGTCGGGCGCCCATCTCCGAACCGGCTCCGGGATCGTGCGACCGCCGAGCGGAAATGACGATCCGACCCTCATTTTGCGTTTGGCGCACAATGCGCGGCTTGCCGCGGCCCGGTGCGCGTTGCCGCCGGAACTTCGCCACCGCCGTCAGTCTCACTTATCCCCGGTGCGGGCGGACGCCCGTACCGTCGGGAAACCCTGGAGCCACCGATGAAATTCCGCTTTCCCGTCGTGATCATCGACGAGGACTACCGCTCCGACAACGCGAGTGGCCTCGGCATTCGCGCCTTGGCGAGGGCCATCGAGGCCGAGGGCACCGAGGTGCTCGGCGTGACGAGCTACACCGACCTCGCGAGCTTCGCGCAACAGCAGTCGCGCGCGTCGGCGTTCATCCTGTCGATCGACGACGAGGAGTTCGGCGCGGGTTCGCCGGAGGAGACGCGGCACGCGCTCGCGAAGCTCCGCGCGTTCGTCGAGGAGATCCGCTTCCGCAATTCCGAAATCCCCGTGTTCCTGCACGGCGAGACCCGGACGTCGCGGCACATCCCAAACGACATCCTGCGGCAGCTGAACGGCTTCATCCACATGAACGAGGACACGCCCGAGTTCGTGGCGCGCTACATCCTGCGCGAGGCGCGCACGTACCTCGACAGCCTCGCACCGCCGTTCTTCCGCGCGCTCGTCCATTACGCGAACGACGGCTCGTACTCGTGGCACTGCCCCGGTCACTCGGGCGGCGTCGCGTTCCTGAAGAGCCCGGTGGGCCAGATGTTCCACCAGTTCTTCGGCGAGAACCTGCTGCGCGCCGACGTGTGCAACTCGGTGGACGAACTCGGGCAACTGCTCGACCACTCGGGACCGGTCGCCGCATCGGAACGCAATGCCGCGCGAATCTTCAACGCGGACGAGCTCTTCTTCGTGACGAACGGCACGTCGACGTCGAACAAGATGGTGTGGCACGCCACCGTCGCGCCGGGCGACATCGTCGTCGTCGATCGCAACTGCCACAAGTCCGTGCTGCACGCGATCACGATGACAGGCGCGATTCCCGTGTTCCTCACGCCCACGCGCAACAACATGGGCCTGATCGGGCCCATCCCGATGGAGGAGTTCCGCTGGGAGAACATCGAGAAGAAGATCCGCGCGCACCCGTTCGCGCGGCACGTGAAGACGAAGCCGCGGATCCTGACGCTCACGCAGAGCACCTACGACGGGGTGCTGTACAACGCCGAGACGATCAAGGACCTTTTGTCGACGAAGATCGACACGCTGCACTTCGACGAGGCGTGGCTGCCGCACGCCGCGTTCCACGAGTTCTATCGCGGCATGCACGCGATCGGCAAGGACCGGCCGCGCTCGAAGGATGCGCTGATCTTCTCGACGCAGTCGACGCACAAGCTGCTCGCTGCGCTGTCGCAGGCGTCGCAGATCCTCGTGCAGTACAGCGAGACGCGCCAGCTCGACCGCTATCGCTTCAACGAGGCGTACCTGATGCACTCGTCGACGTCGCCGCAGTACGCGATCATCGCGTCGTGCGACGTCGCGGCGGCGATGATGGAGCCGCCCGGCGGCCCGGCGCTGGTCGAGGAATCGATCATGGAAGCGCTCGACTTCCGCCGCGCGCTGCGCACGGTCGACCTCGAATACGGCGAGTCGTGGTGGTTCCAGGTCTGGGGTCCGGACACGCGGGCCGACGAAGGCATCGGCGATCGCGAGGACTGGATGATCCGCGCGGGCGACAAGTGGCATGGCTTCGGCGACGTCGCGCCCGGCTTCAACATGCTCGACCCGATCAAGGCGACGGTGCTGACGCCGGGCCTCGACGTTTCGGGCGACTTCGCCGAGCAGGGCATTCCCGCGGCGATCGTCACGAAGTACCTCGCCGAGCACGGCGTGATCGTCGAGAAGACCGGGCTCTACTCGTTCTTCATCATGTTCACGATCGGCATCACCAAGGGTCGCTGGAACACGCTCGTCACCGCCCTGCAGCAGTTCAAGTCGGACTACGACACCAACCAGCCGCTGTGGCGCGTTCTGCCCGATTTCGTGCAGGCGTATCCACGCTACGAGAAGATCGGCCTGCGCGATCTTTGCAGCAGTATCCACGGCATCTATCGCGCGAACGACATCGGAAGGCTCACCACGGAGATGTATCTGTCGAACCTCGAGCCTGCGATGAAGCCCTCCGATGCGTTCGCGCGGATGGCGCACCGCGAGATCGAGCGCGTCGAGATCGACGACCTGGAAGGACGCGTGACGAGCGTGCTGCTCACGCCTTATCCGCCCGGCATTCCGCTGCTGATTCCCGGCGAGCGCTTCAACCGGCAGATCGTCAAGTACCTGCAGTTCGCGCGCGACTTCAACGAGCGCTTCCCCGGTTTCGACACCGACATCCACGGCCTCGTCGAGGAGGAGATCGAAGGGCGCAAGCGCTATTTCGTCGATTGCGTCGCCGGCGCGAAAGTGATCGCGGCCATGCCCACACTGCGCGTGCGGACGGTGAAGAAGGGCGCCTGAAGCGCCGTCAGCCCTTCGACAGCGAAGCCTTCACGAGCGACAGCGACGCGTTGATGGCCGCGAAGAGCTGCGCGACCGTGGCGGGATCTGTCGCCGCCTCCGCGTACCAGTTGTGGAGGAACGCGAAATACACCCACTGATCGCCGAAGTTCAGGCCGCCGGCGATCGTGCGCGCGTGGAAGCCCGGTGTATCGGCGTTGCCGCTCTTCGCATACGCGCTCACCCCCGACGGCAGCGGGATCAGCGAGATGTAGTCGCACAGCGTGAGCACGCGGCGGTACTCGCGAAGCGTTTCTGGATGCGTGAAGAACGCGCCCTGCAGCGCGCGCGAGTAATACGATACGAAGTCGTTGGCGGACGACGCGAGCGTCTCGACGGTGTTCAGGAACGGGTTCACGACGCCGCCCTGCGCCGCCTTCAGCAGTTCGTCCCAGGTGATCGTCTTGTAGTTCGGCGCGCCGAACAGGTAGCCGGCGAACACGCGCGTGCTGTCGGGAACGAGCGTGTTCGCGAGTCCCGCCGATGCGATGAACGCGCGCACGTTGTCGGCACCGGCGACGGCGAACAGCATGTCGGTCGCGGTGTTGTCGCTGCGCGTGATCATCGCCTCCATCGCCGTGCGCTCGGACACGGTGCCCGTCAGGTCGGGCGGATCGAAGATCGGGCTGCCGGGTGACCAGACGCTCGCGTCGAGCGCGAGTTTCCGGTCCTCGAGAACGGTGACGACGTCGGGCGCGTCGACCTGCCGCAATGCCTCGCACAGCACGAACGTCTTGATCGCGCTCGCGGCGAACAGCATCCGATCGGCGTTGCGCCGCGCCACGAACATCTTCTTGCCCATGGGCACCATGATCTTGTAGCCCACGTCGCCGGGCAGGGCGGCAAAGAGCGCGTCGATCGTGTCGCTGGACACCGCGTTGATGTCGCGGGCGGAAGCCGGCATCGCGGGCAGGGTCAGCGTGGCCGCGGCGGCGCCGGTCTTCAGGAAATCGCGTCTCGAGGCCGTCATCGTCTCTCCCTCACCGATGCGCGCGGCGGAGCCCGCGCCTGTCGTCGGCTCGCGTCGCCCGCGCATCGACACGTTGCATAGGCGCGACCGCACCTGCGCAAGCATACCGCTACGCGGATTTGGTACTGTTCGCGCCGTGAGCTCCGATTCGCTCCGACGGCGTGCCGGCTTCGCTCTCATGGCGACGTTGGCGCTCGCATGGATGACCGTTGCGCAGCCATCGCTGGCCGCCGTCGACGAAGCGATCCGCGTCACGCCGGTGATCGCGCGCGTGCTCGACGCGCCCGTTCCCGTGCGCGGCTCCGATGCCGCGTTTCATCTCGTCTACGAGGTCGAGCTCCTCAATTTCACGGGTGGCTCGGTTGCGATCGACGCGCTCGACGTTCTCGACCCGGCCGAGCGCGCAGCGGGTGATCCGGACGCGAAACGCGCGATGCCGCTCGACCTGTTGATCGTGGACTTCGAATGACGTCGGAGCGAGTCGCTTCTGCCCGGCCGCTGGCGATCGACGGCGTGCCCATCGCGCACGGCCGCGTACCCGTGGTGTGCGTGCCGCTGGTGGCGAGCACGCGTCAGCGGATCCTCGACGAGGTCGCCGCGGTCATGGCGAAGTCGCCCGACGTGCTCGAATGGCGTGTCGATCATTTCGCCGGGATCGTCGATGGCCCTGCCGTCGTCGCGGTCGCGCACGCGATTCGCGACGCGGCGCGCGGCACGCCGCTGATCGTCACGCGGCGATCGCCGCGCGAGGGCGGTGCGGCAACTGCGCTCGACGACACGCAGGCGATCGCGCTGTACGAGGCGATCTGCGCAGCGCGCTGCGCGGACTTCATCGACTACGAACTTGGCAATGGCAGCGCGAATTTCGCGCGCGTCCGGCGCGCGGCGCACGAACATCGTGTGGGCCTGATCGGCTCGTTCCATGACTTCGCGACCACGCCGAGCGTGTCGGTGCTCGTCGGGAAATTCGCGCAGGCGAAGCGCGAGGGCGCCGACGTCGCGAAAGTGGCGGTAATGCCGCACGACCCGCACGACGTGTTGACGCTGCTCGCCGCGACGTGGCAGGCGCATGCGGCGCTCGACATGCCGCTGATCAGCATGGCGATGGGACCGCTCGGCGTCGTGTCGCGGATCGCGGGCGCGTTGTTCGGCTCGTCGTTGACGTTCGCCGCCGGCGAGCAGGCGTCGGCGCCGGGGCAGATGCCGGTCGACGACCTGCGCCAGGCGCTGGAGCTCCTTGCGCGCGCGACGAAATGAGGGTCAGACCCTGCTTCGCGGGGACCTTGTGGCCTTTGGCAAGGGATCGGGCGAAAAGTAGAGTTTGACTTTACTTGGACACCGGCGCTTCGCGGGCATCGGCGAGCTGGTGCATGCTCGCTGCGAGCGCCGGATAGAGCGACTTGTAGACGCCGAACATCGCGTCGTAACGCGTCACCGCATCGTTCACCGGTGCCGCGCGCGGCACGAGCGTCACCCAGCCGCGGCGCACCTCGTTCTCGTCGATCAGGCCCACCCCGTAGGCGGCGAGCAGTGCCGCACCCATCGGGGCTTCGACGTCCTGCTCGATCGTCTGCACCGGACGTGCGGTAACGTCGGCGATGATCTGCATCCACAGGTCCGAGTGGGTCGCGCCACCGACGACGATCAGCTTCTCGTCGAGGCGGGCCGCCGCCTTTGCACCGGCTTCCATGTTGTCGCGCAGCGCATAGCTCACGCCTTCGAGCACCGAGCGATACACGTGCTCGCGCCGGTGATAGAGCGTGAGGCCGACGAACGCGCCGCTCGCCTTCGCGTCCCAGATCGGGCTGCGCTCGCCCATCAGGTACGGCAGGAACGCGAGTCCTTCCGAGCCGGCGGGGACCTCGCGCGCCTCGGCATCGAGCAGTTCGTGCATGTCCACGCCGCACCGTGCTGCCTCGTGCGCCACGTCCCGGCAGAACTGGTCGCGGAACCACGTGACGCAGGCGCCGGCGCTGATCGCGCCGCCGAACACGTAGAGGTCGTCGGGACCGCCGAACACGTGCGGCATGCTGACGAGACCGTTCCTGGCGTCGACGTCGTGCGCGATGTAGCCCCAGCACATGCTCGAGCCGATCATCGCGACGTGCTGGCCGGGACGCGTGACGCCGGCGGCGAGCGTGGCGATCGCCGCATCGACGCCGCCGGCGACGACAGGCGTGCCCGCGCGCAGGCCGAGGCGCTTCGCGGCATCGGCAGTGAGTCCGCCGACCACGTCGCTCGAGGCGACGAGGCGCGGCGGCATCGTCGACGCGGGAATGCCGAGCGCGTCGAGCATCGCTTCCGACCAGCGCCCGGCGCGCAGGTCGTAGACGCCACCGATGTTGCCGGCGGACGAGCGATCGACGGCGACTTCACCGGTAAGCGCATGGATGACGAACGCGTTCGGCGGCAGGAAGTAGCGCGTCCTTCGGAATACCTCCGGCGCGCGGTTGCGCAGCCACAGCATCTTGGTGAAGCCATAGTAGCTGTCGACGCCGTTGCCGGTGATCGCGTACAGCCGCTCGAGGTCGAGGTGCCGGCGCACCCAGTCGACCTCGGCGGTGGCGCGCCGGTCCATCCAGATGAGGCACGGATGCAGCGCCTCCATCTTCTCGTCGACGGGAATGCCCGAGCCGCCGTAAAGGCCGCCGATGCAGATCGCGCGCACGCGGTCCGGCGAGAATCCCGGCTCGGTGTGGGCAGCCTTCGTCGCGCAACCCGCGATCGTCTCGACGACTGCGTCGAGCCACACGCTCGGCCATTGCTCGGCCCATAGCGGGCGTGGCGTGTCGGGGCGATACGCCTTGCTCTGCTGCGCGACGATGCGTCCGTGCGCGTCGGTGAGAAGCGCCTTGGTGCTTTGCGTCCCGATGTCGACGCCGATCACGTAGTCTGTCATTCGCATCCCTTCGCGTTACGTCATGTCGCTCGTCACGCCGAGGCACGCGAGCGTTTCCGCGAGCTTGCGCGCATACGCGGGCGACGCACGGTCGCGCTCCTCGCGCGCGACGGGAATGATCGTCTGCACGCTCGCCGGCCGCTTGCTCATCACGACGATGAGGTCGCCGAGCGCGATCGCCTCGGGCACGTCGTGCGTGACGAAGAGCACCGTGGGACGCGACAGCGCGAGCAGAGACTTGAATTCCTGCTGGAGTTTCAGGCGCGTGAACGCGTCGACCGCGGCGAACGGCTCGTCGAGCAGCAGGAGTCGCGGTTTCAGCGCCAGCGCGCGCGCGATGCCCACGCGCTGCGCCATGCCGCCGGACAGGTGCCGCGGATACGCGTCCTTGAAGTCGTGCAGGCCGACGGTGTCGAGGAATTCGTCGGCGATGCGACGCGCCTCGCGCCGATCGTAGCCGCGCGTGCGCAACCCGATCGCGACGTTCTTGCGTACGCTCATCCACGGGAAGAGCCCCGGCTGCTGGAACGCCATGCCGAGATGCGGATTGGGACCGAGGCGCACCGGCGTGCCATCCCAGCGAACGGTGCCGGCCGACGGACGCAGCAGGCCGGCCGCGAGGCCGAGCAGCGTGCTCTTGCCGCAGCCCGACGGGCCCACGACGCACGCGACCTGTCCGGCTGCGATACGAAACGACACGTCGTGCAGCACTTCCGTGTCCCGTCCCGCAAAGACGTAGCGATGGAAGACGTTCTCGACGACGAGCTCGCCTTCGTGAGCGCGGCTCGTGCCCGTTGTCGCATGCGGCGATCGTGCAAGTGTCGCCAAAGATTCGAGGTTGGTACTCATCGCCTCAACGGTAATCGAGCCACGCGCGCGACGCCGCGCCGATCAACGCACTGACGCCTGCGCCGACGACGCCGATGACGATCATGCCGGCGATGACGACGCTCGTCGTGAGCGACGTTGCCGCGTTGGTGATCATGAGGCCGAGGCCCGCGCTCGCGCCGATGTATTCGGCCGCGACGACGGCGATCCAGCCGATCGCGGCAGCCGCGCGCGCGGCGCTCGCGAGCATCGGTGCGGCTGCACGCAGATGCACTTTCCACGCAAGCCGCCACGGCCCCATGCCGAGCATCGTTCCGACCCGAGACAACGTCGGCTCGACCTGCGCGATCGCACGCGCCGTCGACACGACCATGACGAAGAACACCGCGTACGCGACGAGCGCGATCTTGCCGGCGTAGCTCGTGCCGAACCACAGGATCGTGAGCGGGATCCACGCGAAGGGCACGATGAAGCGCAGCGATTCGATGACGGGTGTCGCCGCCATGCGGAACATCGGGCGCTCGCCGACGAGCATGCCGACGGCCACGCCGAGCGCGACGCCGATCGCGTAGCCGACGACGAATTCGTACAGGCTCACACCGACGTCGCGCCAGAACGCGCTCGTCTGCACGAGATCGACGAGCGTGGCGACGACCGCGAACGGGGAGGGGAGCACGATCGCCGGCAGCTTGTAGAACACGACGGTCGCTTCCCAGATCGCGAGTACCATCGCCACGCCGATCGCGGGCAGCAGCACGCGGCGCGAAATCGCTTGTGTGCTCGTCATGACGTTTCCGTGGCGTGGTCGTGGCGCCAGGGCGTGAGCCGCCGCTCGACGAACGAGAACGCAGCGTTCATGACGAAACCGGCGAGGCCGAAGCAGATCATCGCCGCCATCACTGCGGGTACGTCGTAGCTTTGCTCGACGCCGATGAGATGCGCGCCGAGGCCCGAATCGGCGGCGACGAGCTCGGCCACGATCACCGTGCCCCAGCCGGCCATCAACGCGACGCGCGACCCGATCAGCACTTCGGTGAGCGTGCCGGGCAGCACGAGGCTCACGAAGCGCTGCCATTCGTTCATGCCCAGCATCGTCGCGGTGCGCTCGAGGTCGGGCGGCACACGACGCGAGCCGTCGATCGCGTAGACGATCACGACGAGATACACGGCCAGGCCGACGAGGAACACCTTGCTCGTGAGGCCGAAGCCGAACCAGACGATCGACAGCGGCACCCACACGATGCTCGACACCGGGCGGATCGCCTCGACGATCGGCAGGAAGATGTCGCCGAGGAGCTGCGAGCGTCCGAGCACGAGGCCCGTGACCGTGGCCAGCACGACCCCCACGCCCCAGCCGATCGCGAACACCCGCAGGCTGAAGACGAGGTCGCGCCACAGGTCACCGCGCGCGTAGTGCACGAGCTCGTAGAACACCGCGAGCGGCGGCGGCAACCGGTTGATGACGCCGCCGCCGTGCGCGAGAAGCCTCGACAGCAGCCACCACACGCCGATGGCCACGACCACGCCCGCGACCCCGAGCACGACCCGCAGCGCGCGAAGCGACAGGCGGGGCGGCGCGTGGGCGGCGATCGCAGGCGTGGCCATCGTGGGTGACGTCGAACGGCTACTTGCCGGCGAGCACTTCCTTCGCGAGCTCGGTGTTCTCGAACTTGCGCGTGAACGTCGGCAGGTCGACGCCCTTCGGCGCGAAGCCGAGCTCCTGCGCGACCTTCTCGGTCTCGACGATGCCTTCGACGTCGGGCACGTAGGTAGGCGCGACGCCGATCAGGTTCTTCTCGAACGAATAGCGTACCGACGCCTCGTCGACCTTCGCGAACTCGGCCATCTGCTTGTACGCCTGGTCGGGATTCTTCTTGATGAAATCCGTGGCGGCGAACTGCGCGCGCAGCACGTCCTTCACGGCTTCGCGATGGTCCTTGATGAACTTGGTGCTGGCGATGAAGCCGTCGCCGGGCGCGGGACGTCCGATCGCATCCGAGCCGGTGAAGAGCACGCGGCCGATGCCCTTCAGCACCATCTCCGACACGTACGGCACGTAACCGGCGACCACTTCAGCGCCGCCCGAATCGAGCACGCCGACCATGCCCGGACCCGTGCCCGATACGAAGTATTCGTTCGCCGTGGGATCGACGCCGGCCTTCTTGAGGCCGATCTGGAAGAAGAGCGTCGACGCCGTCTTCATGCCGCTCACGACGACCTTCTTGTTCACGATGTCTTTCGCGCTCTTGATCGGGCTGTTCTTCGCGACGACGGTGACGTTCGCGTTGACGAACGACTGTCCGACGAACTGCGCGGCGTCGGGCGATTGCGAGAAGATCACGACTGCGGAGATGCTGTTGCCCCACGCGATGTCGAGCTTGCCGGCGGCGATCGCGCTCGCCGCACCCGGAAGCCCCTGGTTGATCGGCACCCAGTTCACCGTGTAACCCTTGTCCTCGAGCATGTGCTGCGCCCGCATGACGGGAACCGGCGACACCACGGGGAAGTACCCGATGTTGATCGTAATACCCTTGCCCGGCTGCTGGGCTCCGGCGGCCCCGCAGACGAGGCCGCCGAGCGCGACGGCGGCGCTCACGGCAACGAGCGTACGGCGCAAGCGATTCATGACTCCTCCTGTGTTTGAAAAGTAGGGTCGGACTCCACTTCTTCGATTCGACCGAAAAGTGGAGTCCGACGGTTACGGCTTCATCAACACCTTGATCGAATCGAGCGAATTCGCGACCTCGATCGCTTCGTCCCATTGCTCGAGGCCATAGCCATGCGTCACGATGCCCTTCGACGTGACGAGCCCGCGCGACAAAAGATCGATGGCGATCGGATAGCAGTACGGCCCGAGGTGCGCGCCGCGCACGTCGAGCTCCTTGCGATCGCCGATGATCGACCAGTCGGCGGTCGTGTCCTTGCCGAACACCGAGAACTCGACGAAGCGCCCGAGCTTGCGGATGAGGTCGAGGCCCTGCACCGCACCCGACGGTGATCCCGTCGCCTCGATGTAGACGTCGCAGCCGTAACCGTCGGTGAGGCGCTTCACGACGGCAACCGCGTCCTCCTTGCCGGGGTCGATCACGGCGTCGGCGCCGTATTGCTTCGCGAGCGCGAGCCGCTCGGGCACCATGTCGATCGCGACGAGCTTCTTCGGCGTCTTGAGCTTCGCCACCTGCACCATCATCAGGCCGATCGGGCCGCAGCCGGCGATGACCACGACGTCGTCGAGTTGAATGTCGCCGCGATTGACCGCGTGGATCGCGCACGCGAGCGGCTCGATGATCGCCGCGTCCTCGAGCGGCAGCTCGGGCGGGATCCGGTGCACGATCGCCGTCGGCGGGATGCGCATGTACTGCGCCATGCCGCCATCGGCCACTTCGCGCTGGAAGCCGAAGATGTTGTGCACCTCGCACATCCAGTACTTGCCGGAGCGGCAGTAGCGGCACTTTTCGCATGGCACGATCTGTTCGGCGATCACGCGATCGCCGAGCGCAACGCCGAAATGCCCGGCCGCACCTTCGCCCAGTTCCTCGACGTAGCCGAAGAACTCGTGGCCCGGCACGACCGGCACCTTCACCCACGACGCGGCGCCGTTGCCGCCCCAGAACATCTTGGCACCCGACCAGCACTTGCAGTCGCTCGCACAGATGCCGCACGCGCCGATACGGATCACCATCTCGCGCGCGCCGGCCTGTGGCTTCGCGATCTTCTCGACGCGATAGTCCTTGGGTGCGTGGCACACGATGGCCGTCATGCGAGCGTCGTTCGTCATGTCCTCATCCTTCCTCGATTCAGGGTGCCCTGCCGTTGCCCGTGGCCACCCACAGATCCCAATCCGCGCCGACCAGGTGCGAGTCGGCGAACATCGGCTGCTCCGGCGTCGAGCGCTCGGCGAGGCCGAGCTGTCCGCAGCCCGTGACACCCTTGTCGGCCGCATCGCGCAGCGGATCGACGTAAACGCTGAACCAGTCGCAAAGCTGCCCGCGCAGCGACGCGACGATCGGCGCGGCATCCGCATCGTCGACGCGGTTCACGCGCTCGCCGGGATCGGCCCGCAGGTCGAACAACTCGTGCGGACCGTCCGGATGGCGGTGCACGTACTTCCACTCGCGCGTACGCACCATGCGCACCGGTCCGTATTCGTCGTAGACGACGATCGGCGCGTCGTCGCCGTTGGCCGTTCCTTCCAGCAACGCGCGGAAACTCCTGCCGGGCCTCGGCCGCGCCGGCGTGTGCACGACGCCGGCGTAGTCGAGCAGCGTCGGAAACACGTCGTAGCCGCTCACCAGTGCATCGCTCACCTGTCCTGCGGGAATGCGGCCCGGATGCGACGCGATGCATGGCACCTTCACCGACGTGTCGTACATGTTCTGCGGCCGCGTGCCGTTGCCCTTGCCCCAGATGCCGTGATGGCCGAGGTTCATGCCGTTGTCGCTCATGAACACGACGAGCGTGCTGTCGGTGAGCCCCTGTTGATCGAGCGCGGCGAGCACGCGGCCGATCGCCGCGTCCATGGCGCTCACCGCGGCGAAGTAGCCGATCAGGCTTTCGCGTCGCTCGCGGCGACCCTTCTCGACGGCCGGCTTGCCGCCGGTGAACCATGGATGCGGCGGCTCGTCGGGGCACGAGTCGAACGGACAGTCGCGATAAAGGTCGGTAAATGCCTTCGGATGGCAGTCGATCCACGGATAGTGAGGCGCGGTGAACCACAGCGACAGCCAGAACGGCTCGGGGCGTGCCGCTTCGTCGCGCAGGAATTGCATGCCGACCTCGGCGATCGCGTCGGTCACGTAGCCCGGTACGGTGACCGGCTTGTCGTGATCGATCATCGGCGCGTCGTAGTAGGGCCCCATCCCCGACTGGTGCGCGAACCACTTCACGTAGTTCGCGCGCGGAACATCGCTCGCGCCAAGATGCCACTTGCCGACGTGGCCGCAGCGATAGCCATCGCTTGCGAGCACGTCGGTGACGAGCGTCTGGCCCGCGAGATAGTCGACGCGCTGTTCGCCCACGCTGCCGACGCGAATCCAGTCGAGCACGCCGTGGCGCGAGGGAATGTCGCCGGTCATCAGTGAGGCGCGCGCCGGCGAGCACACGGGGGACGTGCAGAAGAAGTTGTCGAAGCGGATGCCGTGCTGCGCCAGCCGGTCGAGGTGTGGCGTGCGAATCTCGGGATTGCCTGCGCAACCCAGCGCCCACGGGCCCTGGTCGTCGCTGACGATGAACAGGATGTTCGGCCGCTTCGCCGTTCTGCTTGCCACGCTCGATCTCCTTTCGGGGACTACGGCGTCGGACTTCGGGGACTTCGGGGTCAGAGCGGTAAGTATTCGGCTCGCCGAATACTTACCGCTCTGACCCCGAAGTCCCCGAAGTCGCCGAAGTCCGACTCTGCACAATCGATTGTGCCACGAAATGCGGCACCGCGCCGACGGTGCGGAAGCCGACGTTGCCGCTCGACGAGTCCGGCGTGTTCGACGAGCGCGCGGCGACGCGATAGCGATTGCAGTACGAGTCGTGACAAAGGTACGAGCCGCCGCGCAGCACGCGCCGCTCGCCGTGTGCGGGACCGCGCGGATCGCAGGCCGGCGAATGCCGGTAATACGCAGCGTCGTACCAGTCGGCGCACCATTCCCACACGTTGCCCGACGTCTGCCACAGGCCGTAGCCGTTCGGCGCATAGCACTTCACGGGCGCGGTCCCGACATGACCGTCTTCGGTCGTGTTGCGCATGGGAAAGTCGCCCTGCCAGATGTTGCAGCGATGCGCGCCGTCCACGACGAGATCGTCGCCCCACGGATAGCGGGCACACGCCAGTCCGCCACGCGCCGCGCATTCCCACTCGGCTTCGCTCGGCAGGCGTCGGCCCGCCCATGCGCAATATGCGAGCGCGTCGTGGTGGCTCACGTGCACCACCGGGTGGTCGCCACGTCCGTCGAGGTTCGAGCCCGCTCCGCCGGGCTGACGCCAATGCGCGTCACGCACGCCGCGCCACCACGGCGCGTCGTCCGGTGCGCCGAGCACGTCGTTGTCGGTCGCGGTGACGAGCAGATGGAACACCGCCGAGTAGCCGAAGCGCTGCGCTTCGGTCACGTATCCGGTATCGGCGACGAACGCCGCAAACGCGTCGTTGGTGACGCACGTGGCGTCGATCGCAAACGCGGCCAGGGCGACGTCGTGCACGGGCTGCTCGCCATCCTCCGGCAGTCCTTCACCGAACGCATCGCCCATCGCCGACGTTCCGGCGGGAATCACCGCCTGCTCGATCGGATGCCGCCCGCTTCGCGCGCCGGTGGGTGTTGCATACGACGAAACGTGCAACACGTCGACCGGACGCGCGGGCGAGCAACAGTGCGTCACTTCTTGTGCAGCTTCTTCGCGGCCTCGAGGATCGGCAGTCCCGCCTGCACGGCCGCGTGCAGATCGGGCACCTTGTCGTACGCTCCGCCCGCGACGAACACCTCGGCGGTCGAGCGCAGCGCCTTCTCGGTGGCGCCGCTCTTCATGTCGGCGAGCGCCTGGTCGAGCGTCTGGTAGTCGCGGTAGCCGAGCGTGTAGCGCGCCTTGGCCTCGTTGCCGTCGATGCCGACGTCCTTGTAGTACTCGAGCAGGTACTTCACCGCCTGGTCGCGGTTGCCCATGATCAACTCGTTCGCGCGGTACGCTGCTTCGATGTAACGGGCGGCCGCATCGGGATGCTCGGTCGCGAAACGTGTCGTGACGATGTACGGATCGATCACGGAGGTGCCGCCGATCTTGCCGTCGCACACGACTTCGAAATGCTCCTTGTCGTTGACGAGGTCGAAGTCGGGTGACGAGTCGGTGGTGCCCGCCGCGATTTCGCCGGAGCGCAGCGACTGCCGCGTGACGGGCGGCTCGAGCGGCACGATCTGCATCTTCGACGGATCGGCGCCGAAATGCTTCGCGCACGCGAACAGCACCTGGCTCCACGTGCTGTTCGGCACGGTGCCGATCTTCTTCGATTCGAGCACCTGTTTCGGCGAGCTGCCCTTCAATGCGTCCTTGCGCATGATGAGCTTGATGTTCCGGTCTTCCTTCATCATCGTGCCGACCGGTATCAGCTTGAACTTCGCCCAGCCGGTGATCGCCGGCGGCGCACCGATCCATCCTGCCTGCCAGTCGCCCGCCGCACCCGACGCGAGTGCGGCGCCGCCGTTGGGGAAGTACTGGATCTTGGCGTCGATGCCGTTGTCCGCGAAGTAGTTGAGCTTCTTCGCGAGCCATACGGGAAAGCCGGCTTCGTTCGCCTGGCTCACGAGCGTGATCGACACGTGCTCGGGCTTGCCCTGCGCGTGACCGGCGAGCGGCAGCGCGGCCACCGTCACCGCCGCGATCGTTGCAATGCCCACGGCGACCTGCTTCAAGCGCTTCATGTCTCCTCCTTGGTGACGACGTTCATTGGCGAACGATTTCCGTACGGATCAACGCCCAGATTTCGCGTTTCAGCTCGATGAAGCCGGGCTCGCTGCTCGCCTCCTCGATGTCCAGGCGGCGCCAGCCGGCGTCGCGCGGGATGGCGATCTCCTTCTTGATGCGGCCCGGCCGGCTCGACATCACGACGACGCGGTCGCCGAGGTACACCGCTTCCTCGACGCTGTGCGTGATGAACATCACCGTGTAGTTCATTTCCCGCGACAGCCGCGCAACTTCTTCCTGCAGCACGGTGCGCGTCTGCGCGTCGAGCGCGCCGAACGGCTCGTCCATGAGCAGGATCTCGGGACGCACGACGAGCGCGCGCGCGATCGCCACGCGCTGCTGCATGCCGCCGGAGAGCTCGTGCGGGTACGCGTCCCGGAATTGCGACAACCGCATGAACTCGAGCTGCTCGGTGACGCGTCGCGCGCGTTCGGCACGATCGACGCCGGCGACGCGCAGGCCGAATGCGATGTTCTGCGCGACCGTTTCGGACGGGAACAGCGCAAAGCGCTGGAACACGACCGTGCGTTGCGGACCGGCGGGGCCCGCGGGCTTGCCGTCGACGAGGATCTGTCCGGTCGACGGCGCCTCGAGGCCGGCGGCGATCATCATCAGCGTCGACTTGCCGCAGCCCGACGGACCGACGACGACGACGAACTCGCCTTCGCGAATGGCGAGATCGCAGCGGTCGAGCGCGTGCACCGCACCCGCGCGCGTGTCGAACGTCTTCGACACGCCGCGGATGTCCATCTTCGCGGTTGGACCGTGCGCTTTCGTCGTCGTCATGATCGATCTACGCGACCGGCCGCGTCGTCGCCGACTTCCACGGCAGCAGCAGGCGCTGCACGCGTTGCAGCACGACGTCGATCAGCGCACCGAGCGCACCGATCGTGATCATGCCGACGAGGATCGTCGACACCGAATCGTTGATCTGCCCCTGCGAAATCAGGAAGCCCAGCCCCTGCTTGCCGACGACGAGCTCGGCGCCGACGAGCGCCATCCAGCCGTTGCTGAACGCAATGCGGATGCCGGTGAAGATGGCGGGCGCGGCCACCGGGAGCACCACGCGGGAAAGCGTCGTAGCGGCGCCGGCACCGAGCGTCTTCGCCGCACGGAGCAGGATCGAGTCGACCTGCGCGACGCCCAACTGCGTGTTGATCACGCACGCGGGGAACGCCGCGATGAACACGATCATCGCCTGCGTCGTGGTCGACGCGCCGTACCACAGGACGGCGATCGGCACCCATGCAAACGGCGGGATGTAGCGAAACAGCTCGAACACCGGCGTGACGGCGGGGCGCAACGGCGGCAGCCACGCGAGCAGGACGCCGAGCGGCACGCCGAGGCCCACGGCGACGGTCACGCCGATCAGCCAGCGCGTGAGCGACGCCGCCGCGTGGCCGAACAGCGTGCTGCCGCTGAACGTGTCGGCGGCGAGCGTGGCGAAGCGCTCGACGACGTCGAAGGGGGAGGGCAGGACCTTGTTGCTGACCACACCCGGAATCGCCGTCGCGGCGAACCACAGCACGAGGAGGAACGCGATCGCCGCCGCGCCGTAGACGAGGGGCGGCGACAGTGGCGCGCGTCGCGGCCTTGATGCCATCGGCGCGGCGATCGTCGTCACCGTCTACGCGCCTTCCGCATTCGCGCGCGACCACGGCGCGACGATGCGCGTGACGAGTTGCATGATCACCGAGAACAGCGCGCCCAGCACGCCGATGATCGCCATCGCGACGAGCAGGATGCCGATCTCGAGCGTGCGCGATGCGTTGAGCGCGATGTAGCCGAGGCCCGACGTGGCGGCGAGCAGCTCGGCGGCGACGAGCGTCGTCCACGCATTGCCGAGCGAGATGCGCGCGCCGGCGACGAGCGTCGGCAGCGCGGTGCGGCACACGACGCGCGTCAGGATCTGGCGATCGTTCGCGCCGAGCGTCAACGCTGCACTGACGAGCAGCGCGTCGATCGAGTACACGGCCTGCATCGAGTTCATCACCCACGGCACGATTGCGGCAATGAACACCACGAACACGCGCGCCGATTCGCCAATGCCGAGCCATACTATCGCGAGGGGTATCCACGCGAGCGGCGGCACGGGCCGCAGGACCTGGAAGATCGGGAACGCGACCCAGCGCGCCTTGCGCCACCAGCCCATCGCGATGCCGAGCGGCAGCCCAACGAGACCGGCGGCCAGCCATCCCGTCATCACGACCTCGAGGCTCGCCGCGATGTGCTGGCCGAGCGTGCTGCCGAGATACGGCCGCGAAAGCAAGCGGACGAACGCGTCGAGCACCTCGTCGGGCGGCGGCAGAAAGAGCGGCGAGATGCCGCCCCCCGGACGCGTCAGATACCACCACGCGCCGAGCAGCACGACGATCGAGCCGAGACAGATCGCGAGCCACGCGATCTTGCCGGGCGGTGTGCGCCAGAACGATCGGACGCGCGTTGCCATTCAACGCCCGTGCATCAGTCGACCGGATGCAGGTCGAGCACGACGTCCTTCGACTCGAGCTCGAAATCGACGCGCTCGAGCGCGCCCGGGGTGAACGGGAACGCGTCGCGATACGTATCGGTGATGCGCGACAGTCCGTCCTTGCCGATGTCGAGCGGCGACCACGAGATGAACCACTTCGCCGTGTGCGGTACGTCCCCCTGCCCGATTTCCTGGCCGTCGACGTAGAGGCGCACGAGGGCCGCCAGCCCCTGCTCGCGTTCGAGCGACATCGCGAGCGACTTGCTTTCCGCCGTGACGCTCGCCGGCGCTTCCACGCGGTAGAGCGTGCCCTCCCAGTTGTATTCGAACGCGAGCTGCGCGTCCTTCACGTACAGCGTGAAGCCGCCGGAGACGTCGCCGAGCGACACGATGACGCCGTTCGGCACGCTGCCCGTCCGGTTGAGATGCGCGGTGACGCGAAACGAGCGATCGACGAAGAGCGGCGCCGCGCCGCTCGGAATGCGACTCATGCCCGGATGGAGCGAGAAGCGCGTGCGCAACCGCGGCGAGCCGGGGCTTTGATAGCGCACCGCCCGTTCGGTGAAGCCGCGATCGTCGAGCGGCAGCACGTCGTACTTGCCGGCTTCCGCCCACCACAACTCGACGAGGCGCTCGAGCACGTCCGGATGCTCGCCCGCGACGTCGTTGCACTCGGAAAAATCCTTGTCGAGGCGATAGAGCTCCCACGTGTCCTGCGCGTACGGGCCGCCGCGGTGATGGAACGACACCGCCTTCCAGCCGTCGTGCCAGATCGCGCGGTGCGAGAACATCTCGAAGTACTGCGTATGACGCGCCGACGGCGCATCGGGTTGCGCGAACGTGTAGCGCAGGCTGACGCCGTGCAGCGGCAACTGCGGGATGCCGTTGAACGTGCGGGGCGCGCGCACGCCGGCGAGATCGAGGATCGTCGGCGCGACGTCGATCACGTGATGGAACTGCTGTCGCACCTCGCCACGCGCCGCGATGCCGCTCGGCCACGCCATGATCATCGGCGCGCGCACGCCGCCGGCGTGCGTGTTCTGCTTGTAGCGCTTGAGCGGCGTGTTGCCGACCATCGCCCAGCCCTTCGGATAGTTCGTCTGCGAGCGCGGACCGCCGATCGTGTCGAGGCGTGCGAGGTTGAATTCGAGGCTCGGCTGGTCGCCGTTCTCGTACGCGACGATGTTCGTCGTGCCGAGCGCACCGCCTTCCTGGCTTGCGCCGTTGTCGCACAGCACGACGAAGATCGTGTTGTCGAAGCGATCGAGGCGCTTCAGTTCGTCGACGAGGCGCCCGAGTTCGTGGTCGGTATGATCGACCATCGCCGCGAACGCTTCCTGCAGGCGCGCGGCGACGCGCTTCTCGTCGTCGGACAGCGTGTCCCACGCCGGCACGTCGGCGTTGCGGGGCGCGAGCTTCGTGCCCCGTGGAATGATGCCAAGGTCGAGTTGCCTGCGATAGCGCTCCTCGCGTGCCGCATCCCAACCCGCGTCGTAGCGTCCGCGATACTTGTGCAGGAATGCTTCGGGCGCCTGATGCGGACAGTGCGCCGTGCCGAGCGCCACGTAGAGGAAGAACGGCTTCTCGCCGCCGGCCGACACCTGGTCGCGCAGGAACGCGATGCCGTGGTCGATCAGGTCGGTGGTGAGGTGATAACCCTCCTCGGGTGTGGCCGGCGGATCGACGCGGTGATTGTCGTAGACGAGGTCGGGGTAGAAGTGATCGGTGAGCGCGTCGAGGAAGCCGTAGTAGCGCTCGAAGCCGCGGCCGAGCGGCCACTGGTCGTAGGGTCCCGCCGCGCTCGTCTGGTCGATGGGCGCGAGATGCCACTTGCCGACGCACATCGTGTTGTACCCTGCACCGCGCAGCATCTCCGCCAGGGTGGCGGCCTGCTTGCTCACGTGGCCGCGCGCGTTGGGGAGGCCGCTGTCGGCGTTGGCGAGGAACGCCATGCCGACGCTGTGATGATTGCGGCCGGTCAAAAGCGATGCGCGCGTGGGCGAGCAGAGAGGGGTGACGTGGAAATTGTTGTAGCGGATGCCGAGGCCGGCGAGGGCGTCGATTGTCGGCGTGTCGATCTCGGCGCCGTAGCAGCCGAAGCTGCCGAAGCCGACGTCGTCGAACAGCACGAGCACGACGTTCGGCGCGTTCTTCGGCGGACGCACGGCCGGCGGCCACCACGGCGTCGATTCGTTCCACGTCGTCGCGATCGTGCCCTCGAATTCCACGCTCACCAGACCTCCCGTTTGACGGCGGTGCCGCATGCACGCTATCGTGCACAATCGATTGTGCCATCCGCTCCCGGGGCGTGCAACCCGACGTGAAAAAGAGAAGATCGACGATCTACGACCTCGCGGAGCTGGCCGGCGTGTCCGCGTCGACGGTGAGCGCCGTGCTGAACGGCAACTGGAAGGAGCGGCGCATCGCGGAAGCGACGGCGAAGAAGGTCCAGCGTCTCGCGAACACGCACCGCTACACGGTAAACCGGCAGGCGAGCGGACTGCGCAAGAGCCGCTCGGGGCTGATCGGCATGATCATCCCGATGCACGACAACCGTTTCTTCAGCAGCATGTCGCAGGTGTTCGAGCGCCTCGCGCGCGAGCGGCACTGGTATCCGCTCGTCGTCAGCACGCTGCGCGATCCGGCGCTCGAGCTCGAGACCGTGCGCACGCTGATCTCGTACCGGATCGAGTACCTCGTCGTCGCCGGCGCGACCGATCCCGACTCGGTCAGCCGGATTTGCCAGGCGCACGCGGTTGCGCACGTGAACGTCGACCTGCCGGGCACCAAGGCGACCTCGGTGGTGAGCGACAACTACTGGGGCGCACAGCAGTTGACGCTCGCGCTCATCGATCGCTCGAGAGCCTCACGCTCGCCAAAGCGCAACAAGCCGTATTTCGTGGGCGGCATCGCCACCGACAACGCGACGCGGCGACGGATGGAGGGCTTCGCCGACGCCGTCACGGCGCGCTTCGGCGGCGTGGAAGCTTCGCAGCTCGATGCGTGCGGTTACGCGGCCGAGCTCGCGGAGTCCGCGGTCGAGCGACTCCATCGGCGCAGCGGGGGCCTGCCGCGCGCGCTCTTCGTCAATTCGACGATCGCGCTCGAGGGCGTGGTGCGGTTCCTGAAGACCTTGCCGCCCGACGAGCTCGCCGCGTGCACGTTCGGCTGCTACGACTGGGACCCGTTCGCGAGCGTGCTGTCGTTCCCGCTGCTCATGGTGCGGCAGAACGTCGAGGGGCTGCTCGGCGAGGCGTTTCGCATCATCGACACGCGCTCGTTCGACGACAAGCGCGTGATCGAGATCAAACCCGAGCTGCTGTTCCCGTCGCAGTCGGGCGACGCGAGCACGACGAACGACGCGCCTCGCCACGCCGTCGCCTAGAACTGCACGCTCAGGCCCGCGAGCGCCGACCCGTTGGCGGTGAGCTGCACGCCGTTGACGCTTCGTAACGCAACCCGGTGTCGATCCCGGCCTGCGCGCCGGGCTTGTAGCCGTCGCGTGCGAACCTCGTCGTGATGTGCCGGGATCTCGCCGACACCGACGCGACGACTGCCGCTCATCGGCTGATCCTGGTCGATGTACTCGTAACGGAAATCGGCGCGCGGTCCCGGCGCGTTCCACACGCCGTGCACCTCCCGATCGATTCGATGCTGCCCCGTTCTGGAACGAGGCGATGCCGTCCGCGGGCGGCGAAGGGCGAACGGGGCACTACGGGAGGAAAGGCGGCGGCGCGCGCGCAGCGTACGTCGCCGCGACGATCAGCGACGTGTCGTGGCGATCGACCGGGTTGTGACGGATCCGGGTGAGCTCGGTGAACGGCGGCGCTTCGCCACGCCGCGCGGCGATGCATGCGGGCAGTGGATGCGGCGCGCTGCCGAGCGCGACGCCGCAACTGCACGCGCCGCTCGTTTCGCCGGGGCACGCGGGGGCGTGCGAAAGGGCGTGCTGCGCGGAAGGCGTTGCCGACGATTTCGCGACCAAATGTCGCGCAAGGTCGCCGGGCGCTCGCGGTGCCGCGCGATACCCGGGATGCGCGTGTCCCGCGGACGCGAACGCGAGGGTCGCGAGCACGGCGACGAGGCGCAGCACGGCGGCGAAGGAGAGGGCGCGCACGCCGCCCTTTACCACGAAGCCTGCGGCGGGCGCGATATCATCCGGTGATGAAGATCTGCATCGTTTCCGACAGTCACGACCGCGCCGATGCGCTGGCCGACGCGGTGCGCGCGGGCGCCGCGGAGGGCGCGTCGCTCGTGATCCATTGCGGCGACGTGATCGGCACGCAGACGCTGCGCAAGGCCATGGACGTCGGCCTGCCGATCCACGTGATTCACGGCAACAATCTCGGCGACCCCGTATCGCTGTCGCGGCTCGCGCGCGAGAGCGACGGGCAGGTGCAATATCACGGCGCGGACGCGCGCCTCGACCTCGCCGGGCGCCGCGTGTTCGTCGTGCATTATCCCGAGTACGGCTACGCGATGGCGTGCACCGGCGATTGGGATCTCGTGTGCTGCGGGCACTCGCACGAGGCCGGCATCGAGCGCGTCCGCAACGTCAAGGGACGCGAGAGCGTGCTCGTCAATCCCGGCACCGTCGCCGGCGTGGGCGCGCCCGCGACGTGGCTGCTGGGCGATCTCGACGCGCTGCGCTTCGAGCTGCGCTCGCTCGATCGGTAGGGCGCGACTCTACGCGTGTGGCCGCTATGGCGCCTTCGGCGTCTTGTATTCGACTTCCTTCTGGAATGGCTTCCAGATGGTTTCGTAGCCGACGAACCCCTTTTCGTTCGGCGCCTTCTGATGCGTCGTATAGAAGCGCGTGTGGCCGTCAGGCACCTTGGTGACGGGTTTTTGCTCGCTCATGACTCATCCCCTTTTCGTGTCGTCGGGTTGCAGGTTGGAGCACCAACGCTTCGAGTCTTGCGATGCCGTTCGGCACCGCCACTCAAAGCGGTTTCATCAGTGACGGGTCGATGCCGGGCGCGGCGCCGACTGCTCCACCGTCTTTGGTCTCTTCGTCGGTCGCGTCGCGCACGGTCATCACCTCGAGCCTGAAGACGACTTCCCGGCCGCACAGCGGATTGTTGCCGTCGACGGTCAGCGTCTCGCTATCCATCCGCGTCACGATGAAGCTGCGGGTCTGCCCCTTGTCGTTCTCCATCAGGATGGAGGTGCCGACGTGCCGATACTCCTCGGGGACGTTCTCGAGGTGATCGGTGAAAACCAGCGACTCGTCTCTCGGTCCGAAAATGCGATTGCCGTCGATCGGTACCTCGATCATATCGCCGGCGCACTTGCCCTCCAGCGCCTCGTGCACCGACGGCGCAAGGATTTCATTGTGTCCGTGGACGTAACCCAACGGGAACTCGACGCCGGTGAGCACGTGCCCCGATTTCCTGTCGATCACCTCGTAGGTGAGCTCGACGAACTTGCCGTCGTGGATGGATTCACTCATGAGTCGAATGCTCGGGCACGCGTACTTTAGAAGATGGACGCCGCGAAAATCCTGACCTCGCCCTCTTCGTAGCCGAGGACCAGCCTGCCAAGCCATTCGCCGGGCTTGGTGGTGCTTCGTTGCCGATAAAGAACCGTGACGTGCTGGCCGCGGCGGATGATCCCGAGATAGTCGAAATCGTCGGACAGGTTCCTCGCCAGCTCGCTGTTCGCGAACTGGTGGTTCACGACCACCTGATTCATTGCCAGCGCCAGCGACTTCGCGAACCTCTGGACGAACTCTCCGTACTTGCCTTCGTTGGAGTACTTGAGGAGATCGCGCCACAGGGGATCGGCGATGGCGCGGATCGCCTCGTCGGTGCTGTCGACGATGTTCACGCCGACAGCTTCTGCGTCGTGACGTCGCTGCTCGTCGTCCGCTCCTCTTCCGCCACCAGGTGATAGCAGGGCGCCTTCTCCATCGTGTATTCGCCGGTTTCCGGATCCCTCCGCGAAACGGTGAGCACGTGCCAGTTCTCGTCGTCGACCCGCATGACATCGCCTCGGTAGTAGTAGCCTGGCCACCGCGTCTCCTTGCGGAACAGCGTGTGTTGCGTGACGCACTCCGCGGCCCTGTGACGGTGCTTCAATTCCCACGCCCGCAGCAGTTCGTGGAGGTCCTTCGCCGCGAGGCTTTGCAGATCCTCCTCCATGATCGCGAGCTTCTTGAGGCAGATGTTCAGGAGTTTTTCGTTGGTCATGTAGCCGACCGTATAGCCGGCGCAATACTCGTCCATCAGCTTCTGCAGGCGGTCGAGTCCCTGCTGCGGATTGTGGAAGTGCGGATTGACGGTGCCCGCCACCACCGCATTGCGGTAGATCCTGTAATGCTCGAGCGGCTTGTAGATCTCCTTGCGGCGGCGCTCGATCTGCGCCTCCGACACGACGATGCCTTCACCTTTTCCGTCGTCGATGTACTTGCACGCCGCCTTGGCAGCGAGCCGGCCTTCCGTGAACGAGCCGGACGAGAAGGCGTGCGGCGTGCCGCCGACCGCATCGCCGGCGCCGAACAGGCCTTCGACCGTCGTCATGCGGTTGTAGCCCCAGAAATACTCCGGCGGCGAGACATCCTCCGGACCGGAGCACCAGGCGCCCGAGCAGGTCGCGTGCGAGCCCATCACGTACGGCTCCGACGTGGTCAGCTCGGGGTTCTCGTTCTTGGGATCCACGTCGGTCGCGGCCCACAGGACCGCCTGGCCCACGGTCATGCCGAGGAAGTTCTCCCAGCCGACCTCTTCGAGGTGAGGATCCTGGAAGGCCTTCATCGTGACCATGTGGATGGGGCCGCGACCGGCCGCCACTTCGCTGATGATGCAGTGGTTGCGCAGGCAGGTCGGGATGGGCCGATGGGTCAGGTGGGAAGCCTCCGGGTCGAGGTACTCCTTGCCTACCATCTTCTGCAACGCGGGGAACCACTTGGATTCGTACTCCTCGCCCAGCGCGTTTTGCGTATAGGTCTTGAGGTGCAGGAAGTAGGCGCCGACGGGCCCGTATCCGTCCTTGAAGCGCGCCAGCACGATGCGGTTTTCCATCTGCGTCATCTTCGCGCCGGCGTTGATCATCAGCCCGTACGCGGACGCCGACGACCAAGGCGCATACCAGGTGCGGCCGGCACCTTCGCCGGTCGATCGCGGCTTGAAGATGTTGGACGCGCCGCCTGCACCGCAGATCACGGTCTTCGACTTGAAGACGTGGTAGTTGCCAGTGCGGACGTTGAAGCCGACGGCACCGGCGACCCGGTTCGGCTTGCTTTCGTCCATCAGCAGGTGGGTGACGCAGATGCGGTTGAAGACCTTGTCCGCGGATTTCTTGGCCGCCTCGGCGACGATCGGCTTGTACGATTCGCCGTGGATCATGATCTGCCATCGACCTTCACGCATATAGCGGCCGGTCTTCGGGTCCTTCATGATAGGCAGGCCCCACTCCTCGAACTGGTGCACGGTGGAGTCGACGTGGCGCGCCATGTCGAACAGCAGGTCCTCCCGCACCAGCCCCATCAGGTCGATACGGGCGTAGCGGACATGGTCCTCCGGATTGTTCTCGCCCCAGCGGGTGCCCATGTAGCAGTTGATGGCGTACAGCCCCTGGGCGACCGCACCGGAGCGGTCGATGTTGGCCTTCTCGGCGATGACGATCTTCTTGTCCTGACCCCAGAACCTGGCTTCCCACGCGGCACCGGTGCCGCCAAGACCTGCACCGACGACCAGGATGTCGATGCCGTCTTCGACGATCGTGTGGTAGGCCATCAGTAGTACACGCCTTGCTTCAGCTTGAGGCCGGCGTCCTCGAGCGTTCGCAAGCCGCCCTCATCCATGCGGATCCATTTCGGCTCGTTGTACAGGAGCTGGCTGTCGCGCATTTCCTTGCTCGGTGCGGGAACGTCCGCGAGCTTGGGGATCGCCGTGCCCCAGGGCTTCGTGGTGATGGGCGACAGGAAGTTCTTCTCCGTGCCGTCGCGAAACTTGATCTTCCAGGCGATCGTGCCCTTGCGTTCATCGCGGTCGACGCGAACGCTGTGGCCGAGCGGGGCGAAATCGGCATAGCCGCGCACGTCGATCGCATGCTGCGGGCAGGCCTTCACGCAGGAATAGCACTCCCAGCACATGCTGGGCTCGATGTTGTACGCCCGCCGATAGGTCGGGTCGATGTGCATGATGTCCGAGGGACAGATGTCGACGCAGTGTCCGCATCCGTCGCACCTCGTCATGTAGACGAAGGTAG
>JAICKU010000119.1 GCA_025927765.1 Burkholderiales bacterium | reverse complement strand
GCGCCCGTATTGTTCGGCGGTGGGCGGCGTCTCTTCGAGAACCTGCGCGAGCCCACGCCGCAGTTTCGCATCGACAAGGTTCTCGACGCTCCGGCCGCCACGCACTTGCGCTATGTGCGCCGGTGAAGGCTGAACCCGCAAAGCGAATCCTGTGCAACGCACGCTGACGCTCCAATCCGCCGTGACAGCCGACGCCGAGCGCGTGGCGCAAATCCTGATCGAGGTACGATCGGCGTTCATGCCTTATGCTCGCTTGGCCCACTCCGACGACGAGGTGCGGGCATGGGTTGCCGGTGACCTGGTTCCGTCCGGCGGCACTGTCGTCGCTCGATTCGGCGACACGACGGTCGGCGTCATGACGACGGAGCGAGAAACGTCGTGCTCGTGGATCACGCAGATGGCCGTAGACCCGCAATACGTCGGCCGCGGAATCGGGTCGGTCCTGCTGCAACACACGTTGCGCGCATGTCCTCCGCCAATTCGGCCATTTACCTTCCAGGCCAACACTGGTGCGCGCCGGTTCTACGAGCGTCATGGCTTTCGAGCCGTTCGACTGAGCGATGGCCGAGCGAATGAAGAGCGCTGCCCGGACGTGCTCTACGAGCTTGTCGGCGAACGATCGAACCGCCTCCACGCCTGATGCGCAAACGGCACATCGAGGTCGACGACCTCATGCAGCACGGGTACGTGTATCGCCTGTCCGAACCCGTGGGAAAGAACTTCCACCCCGACTTCCGGCCGGAGCTGACGCCAAGACAGATGCTCGCCCTCGGCATTTTCGGCGGCAAGTACATGACGGACTGCGCAGCCGAGTTTCCTTCGGATTGGTTCGACGGAGCGCGCTTATGCCCGTTGCGACACGACCCGGCCCTGAATTGCTTCGGGGTCAACGCCTCGCAGCCGCTCTCCGTGTGGCGGGCGAATGGCTGGATCTATCACGAGGACCCTCGCGGCTGGTTCCAGTGGTATTGCCGCTATTACAGGGGACGACGATGTCCCGACGACCAGAGACAGATCGGTCGCTGGCGGGCGATGCGCCGCCATCTCGCGCAAATCGCGCGAAACTGCGAGCGGTACGATCTTTCGTGTCGGCGCAGGCAACGCCAGGCCCTGCTTCATTGGGCGTATGACGCGCGCAATATCTAGCATCGCGTTCCGATAACCACGAGGCGTGCCATGGTGATTTCCGGAAGCTGCCACTGCGGCAACATCGCGTTCGACTTGCTATGGGATCCCGAGCCCGCTGCCATCCCGGCGCGCGCCTGCACCTGCTCGTTTTGCACGAAGCATGGCGGCGTGTGGACGTCCTGTCCGACGGGAAGCCTTGTCGTGACGATCGCCGATCCAGCCGCCGTCTCGCGATACGTCTTCGGAACGAAAACCGCCCGGTTCCACATCTGTGCGAAATGCGGCGTCGTGCCGGTGGTCACCAGCGAGATCGACGCAACGCTCTACGCAGTCGTCAGCGTCAACGCGTTCCGGGACGTCGACCGCACCCTTCTCACGCACGCCTCGGCATCGTTCGATGCGGAAGACGAGCAGTCCCGGCTGGCGAGACGCAAGCGCAACTGGATACCGGATGTCCGCTTCGAGAGTACCGCGTGACCTTGAAGACCATTCCTCATGCAAGCCTTCCCGCATCTGCCGCTTCGGACATCGAGACTCGCACTTCGGCCCCTGCGGGAAGCAGACGTCGCGGCGCTCTTCGCGATACACCGCGACCCGGACGCCATGCGTTACTGGGATGCGCCGATCTGGAAAAGCGACGAACGCGGACGTGCGATGGTCGCGCGCGATCTTGCCCTTGCGACCCGGGACTACTTGCGGCCGGGGATCGAGCCGGTCACCGGCGGAGAATTGCTCGGAACCTGCGCGCTCTGGCGCATCAACGCGCAGTGCCGGCGCGCGGAGATCGGCTACATCCTCGATCTTCGCGCCTGGGGCCTGGGATACATGCATGAAGCCTTGTCGGCGCTGCTCGACTACGCCTTCACCGAGCTGAACTTGAATCGCATCGAAGTGGACACCGATCCCAGGAATCGACGTTCGACACGCCTCCTCGAAGCGACCATCCAGTCTTCAGGAGAACCCTGAAGGCGGGTGGGCAAGGACAACTGTGCGCCTAGGCTGCGTCCGCACTACCACGCGAACTACTACGCGGCTTTCATCATCGATCCGGACGGGCACAACATCGAGGTGGTGTGCCACGAACGCGAGGTGTGACCTCGTCGACCGCCCGCCACACGCGACTATTCCGACCTACTGCCGTCCAACCACCACTTCGCTGATCTGCAGCACGGGCGAAAGATCCGTGTAGTTGGGAATGTCTCCCAGGATCTGCTCGGCGCGGGCGCCGAACGCCGCCTGGAACGACTCCACGCTGTCGGAGTAGATGTGGCACATGCCGATGTAGGTCGGGGGCTCGCCCGGTGCGCCACCGGCGAGCCCCCTGTCGACGGTGTAGAAGAGGCAGGCCGAGCCCAGGAGATCGCGAACCAACGGCATATGCTTGTCGCGGTAGTAGTCATGGTCGAACCGCGCGCCCGGCGTGTTGGGGTACATGACGCTGACCTTGATCATTTCCGTCTCCTTGCGCAGATGCGGGGTGGTGCGACGCGCAGCTTGGCACAATCGGGCCCGATCGTCACCGCCGCACACGGCGGCCCTCATTCATGGTCGACGAACGCTCATGACTGCAACCGGCGCAGGCTTTTCGTCCCAGGAAGACCATTAGCCGGTCGCATGCAGCTCGTTCGCCCATCCGACGTGCACGCGGCGAGCTACTTCGAGGCCTTGAAAAGCGGCTGGTCGCCGGACAACGTCCGAGGCG
Organism: Burkholderiales bacterium; assembly: GCA_025927765.1. GTDB lineage: Bacteria > Pseudomonadota > Gammaproteobacteria > Burkholderiales > Casimicrobiaceae > VBCG01. The sequence continues at coordinate 3,699 of JAICKU010000119.1, read as the reverse complement.
CCGCCGCAGCGCTCGAGGAGCTCGATCGCATCCAAGCCCACGCGGCCGGCCTTTTTCGACGCGATGGACGATCGCGACGCGAAGGGACGCGACACGCGCGCTCGCACAGATGCTGCCTATGGCTCGGCGTGCCGATCGGCGGGACGTTCATCGTCGACGTGACCGCCTTCACGTTCATGGCGCTGTTCGTCGCGCGGCTCGGCGCGGTCACCTCGGCAGCGCATCAGATCGCCGCGAACGTCGCAGCGGTCATGTACATGCTGCCGCTTGCGACCGGCACCGCCGTCGGCGTACTGGTGGCGCAGGCGCTCGGCGCGCGCGACTTCGGGCGCGCGCGGTCGACAGGCGTCACGGGACTCCTGCTCGGATTCGGCATCGCCGCGATTTCGGCCACGCTGCTCGCGCTCGGCTCGGATCGCGTCGCCGCCCTCTATTCCAGCGACGATCGCGTGCGCGACCTCGCCGCCAGCCTGCTCGTGCTCGTCAGCGGCCACCACGTCTTCGACCCGCTGCAGGCCGTGAACGTGAACACGCTGCGCGGGTACAAGCGCGCCGTCGTGCCGCTGATGATCAACGCCACGGGAATGTGGATCGTCGGTCTCGCCGGCGGCGTCGTCATCGGGCTGACCGACGTCCCGCCGCTTCGCGCGATCGGCGTGCAGGCGCCGCTCGGGGTGCGCGGCTTCTGGATCGCGGCCATCGTGGGCATGGCGCTCGCCACACTCGGCATCGTCGCGTATTTCCTCGTCGCGAGCGCGCCTTCGCGCGCACGTGCGTACGCGGACCTCGCCGGCGTGCGCGCGACGAGCGCAGGCTGAGAAAGGCTACTTCGCCGTATACTGCTGTCGCACTCCCGCAACGGCGTCTCGCGCACAGGAGGTTCCAATGGTCAGGACATTTGCAGCAGCTGTCGCCGTTGCATTGCTCGCCGTTGCCGTTCCGCTCCACGCGCAGCAGTCGTCCGCGCCGATCAAGCGCACCGTGCTGCAGAGAGTCGACGTGCCCGGCGCTGCGAACATGGAAGCGGTGACGGGCATTGCGGAGATCATGCCGAACGTCAACATCGGACGGCACACGCACCCGGGCGCCGAAACCGGCTACGTGATCGAAGGCACGTTCACGCTGCTCGTCGAGGGCAAGCCGCCGGTGGCGTTGCGGACCGGCGATTCCTATCAGGTGCCGGTCAACGCCGTGCACGACGCGAAAAGCGGCGACGGCGGCGCCAAGGTCCTCGCGGTCTACGTCGTCGAGAAGGGCAAGCCGCTCGCTTCGCCTGCACCGTGACATGACTTCCGCCGCATCGGTCGTCGCCGGTTCTCATGTTCAATGGGAGGCGTCATGACGATTCCCGCGTGGCGCGTCGTCGGGCAGTGGTTCGACAACTGCAGTTGTGCCGTCGCGTGCCCCTGCACGTTCGCGCAGCCGCCCGATAACGGGTACTGCGAATCCGTCCTCTTCTGGCACGTCGAGCAGGGCCATTACGGCGACGTCGAGCTCGACGGGCTGAATTTCGTGCGCGTCGGCCGCTGGGAGGGCGACCTGTGGGGCGCGAAGGTCAAGGGCATGGGAGGCGCATTCATCGACGCGCGCGCCGACGATCGCCAGGCGGAAGCGCTGCCGCGGATCATCGGCGGCGGCGCAGGCGGCTTTCCTGCCCAGGTCAACGCGCTCTTCACCGGTGGGCGCCAGATCCGCGGCATCGAGCGCGCCGAGATCGTCTTCCAGATCGCGCCGGACCGCGCGCACTGGGGCGTCGAGATCGCGGGCAAGGTCAAGGCGTGGGCGAAGGCGCTGACCGGCCCGACCAGCTTGCCCGGCAAATATCCGCAACTCATGAACGCACCCGGGTGCGAAACGGGACCCGGTACGCAACTCGTGACGTGGGGCAAGTCGACGATCTGTTCGGTCGACGCCTTCGGCTTCAAATTCGAATGGACGACGAACTCCGCGAAGCAGATTCCGTTCGACTGGTCGGGCCCCGGATGAACGCGTCACCCGGAGGGTTACCCTGACATCACGAAGCGCGTCCTGCTGTTGCGGCCAATTGCGTATCGAGGTCCACGGGGAGCCGCAAGGGATCGGGTTGTGCCACTGCCTGGCCTGCCAACAGCGTACCGGCAGCGTGTTTGCCGCTCTGGCCGGATTCCTGGCCCCCTACGAGGTCTTCGGAAATGCCACCGAGTTCGTCCGCACGGGTGACCATGGCGCCAGGTTCAGGTTTCGCTTCTGTCCGATCTGCGGTTCGAACGTCTTCCACACCGAGGAGGGTCACGAAAGCGACTGGGTCGCCGTTGCCATCGGAGCATTCGCCGATCCGGACTTCCCGCCGCCCAAGGACTCGGTGTACGACTGCCGGCGCCACCCCTGGGTGAAGTTGCCGCCGGAAGTGACGGTCTACGAGCGCGATCCTCCCTAGATGATGAAGCATGCAATCTCCACCGAGGACGTCGAGTTCCGCCGTGCGCTCGAGGCGTGCGAGACGTCGCCGGCCGCGTTCGATCACGCGGCCCACGTGCGGCTGGCCTACATCGTTCTGTGCACGCACCCTTTGGGCGATGCGGCCGGCGCGATGAAACGCTCGTTGCTGAATTACCTCGCGCATCTCGGGATTGGCGAGGCCAAGTACCACGAGACGATCACGCGGGCGTGGATCATGGCCGTGCAGCACTTCATGGAAAACACGTCACCGTGTTCGTCCGCATCGGATTTCCTCGCCGCCAATCCCGCCCTGCTCGACAGCAGGATCATGCTCAGGCATTACTCCGCCGAGGTTCTGTTTTCCAAAGGCGCCAGGCGGTCGTTCGTGCCGGCCGACATCGCGCCGATTCCGGCGCACTAGAGTCAGGTCGTCGAACGGGCTCTTGACGTCGCGCTTCGTTTCTACTATTATAGAACCATGGAAGTAAAGGATGCACTCGCTGCACTGGCCGGTCTCGCGCAGGAGACCCGCTTGGCCGTCTTCCGACTGCTCGTCGAACGCGGACCGGAAGGCATGCCGGCCGGCGCGATCGCGGAAGCACTCGGCCTTGCGAACGCCACCTTGTCCTTCCACTTGAAAGAGTTGACGCATGCCGACCTTCTTTCGGTGCGCCAGGCCGGCCGGTTCATCTACTACCGCGCGAACTACCGTACGATGAACGCGCTGGTTGCCTATCTCACCGAGAACTGCTGTCGCGGCAACACCTGCGACATCGCGTGCGCGCCCGGTCCCGAACCCAGGAGGAAAGCGTCATGAAGCGTTTCCACGTCCACGTTGCCGTCGACGACCTGCCGGCCAGCGTCCGGTTCTACAGCACGGTGTTTGGCGCCGAGCCCACCGTGCAGAAGAGCGACTACGCGAAGTGGATGATCGACGATCCGCGCATCAACTTCGCCATTTCGTCGCGGGGCGGCAAACCCGGCGTCAACCATCTGGGGTTCCAGGTCGACTCCGCCACGGAGTTCGAGGCGATGCGTGCGCAGCTCGCGAGGGCCGACGCCGGACTCGTCGAAGAGGCGGGCGCCAATTGCTGCTATGCGAAGTCCGACAAGTACTGGATCACCGACCCGACCGGCATCGCCTGGGAGACCTATCGCACGCTGGGCAGCATTCCGCTCTTCGGCGGCGAGGCGCAAGACGCATGTTGCGCAGGCGAAACGCATGGCCAGGCCACAGCAGCGGATGCCTGCTGCGCCTCGCGAGAGAGCGCGGAAACGTCG
>JAICKU010000022.1 GCA_025927765.1 Burkholderiales bacterium | reverse complement strand
GGGCTGCGCGACGCAGCCGACCCGTATCGCTAACTTCGGGGTCAGTAACTTCGGGGTCCGAGCTGTAAGTATTCGCAGGCGAATACTTACAGCTCTGACCCCGAAGTACTACGCGCAGGCGAATACTTACAGCTCTGACCCCGAAGTACTCCGAATTACGCGACGAGCTGCGCCAGCGCCTTCCCCTCGCGCTCGAGCTCGTCGAAGCGCCCCTCCTCGACCAGCCGGCCGTCGGCGAACACCAGCACGCGGTCGAACTCGCGTGCGAGCTCGGGCCGCGACAGCGACCAGATGACCGTGCGTCCTTTCGCCCACTCGAGGACGTGACGCAGCACGCGCAGCTCGGTGCCGGGATCGAGTCCCGACGTGGGCTCGTTGAACACGAGGATGTCCGCGTTCTTGAGAAGTGCGCGCGCAATCGCGAGCCGCTGCCGCTCCGAATACGACAGCCGCGAGCCCGACGAGCCGACGTCGTATTCGAGCCCGAGCTCGACCAGCGCGTCGCACATGCCCTCCTCGGACGCGATGTCGCGCACCAGCGCGCTGATTCGCGATTGCGCACTCGCCTGGTCGAACCCGACGCGGCCGAACAGCATGTTGTCCTGCACGGACAGCGCCGGACTGAAGCGATCGGGGTCGAAGAACTCGACGACGCCCCGGTCGTGGTAGCGGCGCCGGAACTCGTTGCGCGCATCGACGAGTCGCGCCTGCATCGACCCCTCCATGATGCCGAGGCGATGCCGCGCGCGGACGAGCCGGAAGGTGAGTGCGAGCAGACGCGCCTTGTCCTGCGGCGAGATCGCGCCGAGCCCTCGCTTGCCGAGACGCATCACGATGTCGCGGAACTCGGGAAGATCCTCGGCGCTGATGAAGCTGTATTGCTCGAACAGATCGCTGTCGGGGGCCACGTCGGCGAAGATCTCGACCATAAGCTCGGCGACCTTCGCGCCCGCCTGGTACAGGTCGTCCAAGAGCCGGACCTCGCGCAACAGCTCCACGATCGCCGGGTTGTGGGCGAGTACCGCCGGCTGGAATTCGGCGCGCCTCGGCGTACCGAACAGCAGGTTCTCGGCGACGCTCATGTTGTCGAAGTACGCATCGCGCTCGAAGAACTCGACGCTGCCCGCGAGCTGGTCGCGTGCCACGCGTGCCCGCACGAGCGACCGGGCGGCGACCGACTTCTCGGCGAGCGCCGGATGCCGCGCGGGATCGGTCGAACTCGCGAAACCGAACCCCATCACCTCCCGCCGCATGTCGACGATGGCGAGCGTGCGCTCGGCGAGCGCCGTCAGTTCCGCGCGATCGGAGACGCCGGCCCCGTCGTAGTCGATCCAGTCGGCGCGGATGTCGTAGGCGCTGTTGCCGGCTGCGAGCGCGTCGCGCACGCGCCGCTCGGAGAGGCGCGCGCCCGCCTCGTCGCTGGGGGCGGGGTGCACCGGCCGGTGCTTCAGCGCATAAAACAGGTTGTGCGCGACCGTACCGCTGAACACGTGCGCGTTCTGCGCGGCGTACGCGATGCGCCGGCCCGGCACCGCCTGGTGCACGTCGGTGAAGCTGATGCCGGCGACGTCGAGCCGTCCGCCGCTCGGCAGGTCGAGGCGGGCGAGCAGGTGGACGAGATCGTCGCGGCCGCTGTTGCCATTGCCGACGAGCGCGACATGCTGGCCGCGCGGGATGCGGAACGACAGCCGGTCGACGCGATTCGTGATGCCATTCTCCGAAAACGACAGGTCCTTGGCCGCGATGTCGCCGGCAAGCGGCGGAATCGTCTCGGGTGCGTTCTCGAGGAGCTTGCGGTCGACGAGGTTCGGCGGCTCGAACTGCGAGACGATCTGCTCGTGCTTGATGCGGACGTCCTCCTTGGTCGCGTACCAGTTCAGGATCTCCTTCCACGGCGCCAGGATGTCCTTGTACGCGGCGAGCACCGCGACGAGCGCGCCGAGCGACAGGTTGCCGCGGATCACGAGGTAGCCGCCGACCGAATAGAAGAAGAACGGCGTGATCTGCGCGAGGAAGTTGTTCAGGAACTTGACGAAGAACTTGCGCCGGTAGATCTCGTAGCGGATCGCGAAGATGTGGCCGAGCCGGTCGCTCACGTCGGCGCGCTCGAACTCGGTGGTGTCGTTGCCGCGGATTTCCGATGCGGCGACCACCGTCTCGCCGATGCGATCGGAAAGCTGCCGCGCGGTCTGCACGCGCTCCTTCGCGAGCAGGTTGATCCTGCGCTGCAGCTTCGGTATCAGGTACATCTGCGGCGGCCACAGCGCGATCGCCGCGAGCCCGAGCCACGGATCCTGCATGAAGATGAAGAGCACGTACGTGGCGAGCAGGCCGCCCTGGAAGATGGGCGTGACGAACGATTCGCCGATGAACCCGCCGACCGGCTCGGTTTCGGCGACGATCATCGGGATGATCTCGCCCGGCGACGTCGTCTTGAAGTGCGCGAGCGGGAAGCGCATCACCTGCCAATACAGGTCGTGGCGAAGCCTGCGCAGCGTGCGCTCGCCGACGACGCCCGCGTAGACGTTGATCACGTACTTGAGCGCGCCGTTGATGGTGATGAGGATCAGCAGCAGCAGCGACAACGCCATCAGGTAGGAGACCTGCGTGACGTGGACGCCGAGAATCTCCTTCGGAATGTGCTTGCCCTGGAGCGCCTCGTTGACGATCTTCTTCGGCAGCTCGAGGTTCACGTAGATCAGCGGGAAGCTGACCAGCGTGAACGCCAGCAGCGCGAGCTGGTCGCGCCACGTGTAGCGGAGGATGTAGCGAAAGAGGGACCGGTCCATGCCTTCCCGTGATGTGGCCGCGCCGAAGCTCCTCCGCCCGCTCGACGCGGCTCGACGATGGTAGCATCAGCGCGCCCGTCGTCTCCACTCGGGCGCCCTGCGCCGAGGTCGTTCGCATGCGTATCGAAGGCCGCGCAGCACCGCCTGCACGACGCGCCGACCGCGTGATCGGCGTGGTGCTGAAGGGCTATCCGCGCCTGTCGGAAACGTTCATCGCGCAGGAGCTCCACGCGCTCGAGGCGCGCGGTCTCGCACTTGCGCTCTTTTCGTTGCGCAGGCCGTCGGACCCGGCGACGCATCCGCTGCACGCGCGCATCCGGGCCAGCGTGAACTACCTGCCCGAGTACCTGCACCGCGGACCGTGGCGCGTGCTGCGCGGCTGGCGTGCTGCACGGCGGCTCCCCGGCTACCGCGCCACGCTGGCCGCGTTTGCGCGCGACCTCTGCCGCGACCGCACGCGAAGCCGCGTGCGCCGCTTCGGCCAGGCGCTCGTGCTCGCGTCGGAGCTGCCGAACGACGTCGTGCATCTGCACGCGCACTTCCTGCATACGCCGGCGTCGGTCGCCCGATACGCGGCGCTGCTGCGCGGACTCACCTGGAGCGTGTCGGCCCACGCCAAGGACATCTGGACCACGCCGGAGTGGGAGAAGCGGGAGAAGCTCGCCGCGTCGGCCTTCGCGACGACGTGCACGGCGTGCAACGCGCAGCACCTGCGCGCGCTGTGCGCCGACGATCGCGTCGACCTCGTCTATCACGGCATCGACGCCACGCGCTTTCCGCCGCATCCGCACGCGCGCGGCGCACGCGACGGACGCGATGCGTCGTCGCCGGTGCGGCTGCTCGCCGTGGGCCGCGCGGTCGAGAAGAAGGGCTTCGACGACCTGCTCGATGCGCTCGCGCGGCTGCCCGGGGATCGCCACTGGCAGCTCGTGCACATCGGCGACGGGCCGCGGCTCGCGGCATTGCAGCAGCAGGCGCGGCGCCTCGGCATCACCGCGCGCATTCGCTGGGAGGGCGCGCGCGCGCACGACGACGTGCTCGCCGCCTACCGCGACGCGGACCTCTTCGTGCTGCCGTGCCGGATCGGCGACGATGGCGATCGCGACGGATTGCCGAACGTGCTGCTCGAAGCGCAGAGCCAGGCGCTGGCCTGCGTATCGACGAACGTGTCGGGCATTCCCGAGCTGATCGTCGACGGCGAGACCGGCGTGCTCGTGCCGCCGCGCGCCCCGATCCTTCTCGCCGAGGCGCTCGACCGGCTGATCACCGACCCGGTGATTCGTGTCGCCCTCGGCACCGCCGGCTGCGAGCGGACCACGCGCTGCTTCTCGCTCGACGCCGGCGTCGATCGCCTCGCGATGAGGCTCAACGCGTTCGTTGCATGATGAAGATCTCCTTCTACGCGCCGATGAAGCCGCCGGATCATCCGACGCCGTCGGGCGATCGCGAGATCGCACGTGCGCTGATGCGTGCGCTCGCGCTCGCCGGTCACGAGGTGACACTCGCCTCGCGCCTTCGCACGTTCGATCGCGACGGCGACGCGCGTGTGCAGCACGGCCATCGCGCGCAGGGCGAACGCGATGCGAGGGGCCTCGCCGCCCGATACGCGTCCGCAGGGCGCCCCGACGTGTGGTTCACCTACCACCTTCACCACAAGGCGCCCGATTGCGTGGGGCCGCACGTCGCGCACGCGGTGTCGATTCCGTACGTCGTCGCCGAGGCGTCGCTCGCCCCGCGGCAGGCGACCGGCACATGGTCGGTGGGCTACGCGCTCGCGCGCGACGCGATCCGCGACGCCGACGCGATCGTGCATCTCAATCCCGCCGACATCGCCGAGGTGCGCCGCGTACGCGGTGATGCGCGCGATCTGTGGCTCGGCCCGTTCGTCGACGTCGCCGCCTACGCCCGCGAGCGCGTGCGGCAGCGCGATGAAGTTCGCCTCGTCACCGTCGCGATGATGCGCCAGCGCGCGAAGCTCGCGTCGTACCGGATGCTCGGACGCGCGCTCGCAGCGCTCGACGATCTCGCGTTCTCGCTCGTCGTCGTCGGCGACGGCCCGGCGCGCGCCGACGTCGAGGCGGCGCTCGCGCCCCTCGGCGATCGCGTCGAGTGGCGTGGCGCCCTGCCCCGCACGGCCGTGATCGCCACACTGCGCGACGCCGATCTCTTCGTGTGGCCGGCCGTGGATGAGGCGATCGGCATGGCGTTCGTCGAAGCGCAGGCGGCCGGCCTGCCGGTCGTCGCCGGCCGTTCGCCGGGTGTCGCCGCAATCGTGGACGACGGACGGTCGGGACTGCTCACGCCGCTCGACGATGCTGCGTTCGCGGATGCCGTGCGCCGTGTGATCGTCGATGCAGCGCTGCGCGCGCGGATGGCGCACGCGGCCAGCGCGCGCGCCTTCGCGCACCACGACATCGTCGGCGCCGCGGCGAAGCTCGACGCACTGCTCCGCGACGTCGTCAGTGCTGCGCGGCGCGAAGCTCGGCCATCTCGGCCTGCACCTTCTCCAGCGCTTCCTTGAGCGATGCGATGGCGTGGAGGTCGTTCGCGATATGGGCCGACAGCTGGCGCATCACGTACAGCGCGCGCTCGGGACGACTGGTCGCAAGGCGCACGAACACGTCGGGCGAGATGCGCAGGGCGCGCAGCGGGCCCTTCGCCCGCACCGTCGCCGTGCGCGGGGCATCCGTGAGCACGCCGATCTCCCCCGGCACCGCGTTCGGTCCGAGCTCGGCGACGACGAAGCTCGCGTTCGGCGTCTCCGCAATCACCTCCGCACGACCCTCGAGGATCACGTACGCGCAATCGGCGCGTTCGCCCTGGCGCATCAGCGTTTCGCCGTGCGCGAAGCAGATCACCTGGCTCGTGAACGCGAGCAGCTTGAGCTCGGCGGAGGACATCCCGCCGAAGAGCGGCACCTTGCCGAGCATTTCCGCTTCCTTCACGACGTCCACGCGACGCCTCCGCCGTCGGATGACCGGCACACTATGACGCATTTCGACGACGAGTTCTATCGGGACATCCTCGAGGGCCTCGCCGTCCTCGACGAACGGCCGTTCCTGCGCGACCTCGTCGCCACCATTGCACGCCACGACGAGCCGCGCCTCGGCGCGGCGCTGAATGCGAACCAGATGGCGAGCAAGCGCTGGCTCATCGATGCACTGGCGCAAAGCGCGGGCACGCGCTTTACGGACGTGCTCGTGCTCGGCGGCTGGATCGGCGCGCTGTCCGCGCTGCTGCTGCGCGATCCGCGCTTCGCGATCGGACGCATCGTCAGCGTCGACATCGATCCGCGCTGCGAGACCCTGGCGCGCGCCCTCAACGCGACGCACGCTGCGGCCGGCCGGTTCGAGGCGCGGACCGCCGACATGCGCGAGCTCGACTACGCCGCGGAACGCTTCGCGCTCGTCGTCAACACGAGCTGCGAGCACGTCGTCGACTTCGACCGCTGGTACGCGCGCGTGCCCGGCGGCCAGCTCGTCGTGCTGCAGACGAACGATTACGTCGCGTGCGCCGAGCACGTGAACTGCGTGCCCTCGCTCGCCGCGTTCGGCGCGCAGGCGCCGATGCGCGAGGTGCTGTACGAAGGCGCGCGGCCGATGCGCCGCTACACGCGGTTCATGCGCATCGGGCGCAAGTGAGCTCGCGCAGTACGAACGCGTCGCGCGGATCGAGCCAGCGCGCGGCATCGTGGCGCGCGATCACGTCGAGCAACGCGTCGACGAACGCGAAGGCGTCGTCGCCGAACGCGAGGTGATGCGTGAGAAGCCCCGTCGGCTCGCCGGCGTCGCACGACTTCTCGCGTCGCCCGTGCAAATGCGCGACGATGCGCGCGACGGCCGTGGCGATGCCGACGAACGCCCGTCCACGCCGCCACGCGATCGGGTCGACGTGCGTGTTGACTTCGGGGACGCCGGGTGCGGCGAATGGCGATGCGCGCGGCCCGAAGCGCGACAACCCGGCGTAGCCCTCGTCGCGCAGATGCGGCAGCAGGTGATCCGCGATGCGGTTCCACGGGGGCACGAGGATCGTCGCGAAGCGATCGCCGAACGCCGCTGCGAGCGTGCGGCGGCCGCGCGCGAGTTCTGCGAGCGTCGCATCGGCGGCGCGATCCTCGGCAAGCTCGGCACTGCGCGCGCCGCTCGCTGCGTGATTGCGATGCGCGTAGCCGTGCTGCACGACGAGCGCGCACTCGCAGGCGCCGATCGCCGAGACGAGCGACGACTCGACGGCCGCGGGTATCGCGGCGATCGCCACCGGAACGCGATATCGCGCCGCGAGCGACAGCAGTCGTGACAGCGCCGGCGAATCGACGCAGGCGTCGTCGTCGCGCCACCAGAACGTCGCGCTGCGTCCGTCCGCCCGCCAGCGATCGAGTTCCTGCACGAGCGGAGCGAAGGCCTGCGCGTCGCTCATGCTGCGCTTTTCGCCCGGCCGCCGCGCGGGGCGAGCAGTTCGTGCAACAGTTCCGCGGTCCGCGTGGCGCCGTCGCTTGCGAAATCCCAGCGCGCGAACGTGCGCGACGCCGCCTCGTCGACGGCCGCCGCGAGCCGCTGCGGGGTGAGCGTGCGGTCGTCGACGACGACCGCGAGATCGAACCGTGCGAGCCGCTCGCCGCGCGCGCGCTGCTCGGTCTCGCCATTGCCGGTGAACGGCGCGACGACCGGTCGCGCGCCGCTCGTCATCACGTCCATCGTCGTGTTGTAGCCGGCCTGCGAAATCGACACGAACGCGCGGCGCAGCAACGAGGCGAAATCGGCGCGCGAGCGTTCGACGATGGCGTTCGGCCCGCGCAGCGCCTCCAGCCGTTTCATGCCGTCGTCGCGCACGTTCGGTCCCGCGAGCACGCGCCAGGTGAGGTGCGACAGCCGCGAATGCGCCTGCGCGGCGAGCGCGGCGGCGAGGAGTTCCACGCCCACGCCGCCGCCGCCCGCGGACACGACGACCTCGTCGCGCGAGGCAGGGTCTTCGAGGAAAGCAGGGTCGGACTCGGCTTTTCGTGACGGCGTAGCCGGAAAAGTAGAGTCCGGCCCCGCTTTCCGGTCGACGACGAAGCCCGTGTAGTGGACCGGAATCGCCAGCGCGTCGACGAACGAATACGTGTCGTCGAAACGCGCGAAGCGCGGATCGCCGTGCACGAGCACCGCGTCGAACCAGCGCGCGGCCCATTCGAGCATTTCGCGCTCGCGCTCGGGCTTCTGCTGCAGTTGCAGGATCTCGCGGATCGACGAAACGACGAGCGGCCGCGGATGCGTCGCGTCGACGCGCTCGAGCAGCGGCACGAGCTCGAAGCGAAGCGAGCGGCGCCCGAACGGAAACGTCTCGAACAGCAGCGCGTCGGGTCGAATGCGTGCGTACGCGTCGAGCAGCAGGTCGCGCCGGCGCTCGCGATAGGCATCGTCGATGGGCGTGAACCCGGCGTCGCGAAGCGGCGTGAAGCTCGCGTCGCTCACGCGAATGGGCGGCAGCTGCATCGTCCACGCGCCGCGCGGCAGGCGCCCGCCGATCGGCATGCCGCCGCTCACGAGATGCACGTCGAAGCCGGCGTCCGCGAGCGCTTCGGCGAGGCGCCGCGCGCGCATCAGGTGCCCGATGCCGAGCAGGTGCTGGACGTAGATCATCACGCACGGCATCGCAGTGCTCCGCAGGGACCTGACGTCAGCTCGCGCGCGCGAAGAGGTTCATGCGCCGCCGCGCGGGCCGCCGCACGCGCTCGCCGACGAGGTTGGTGATCACGTCGAGGCCGTTCAGCATCCGCGACGCGCCCCGCTGCGACGGCGTAGGCTGCAACGCGAGCTCGCGCAGCGCGTCGGTCATGCGCGACGCTTCGTGCGGGCGTTCCGGATCGAGCGTGCGCACGAGGCCGATGCTCGCCGCGCGCATCGCACGCATGACCTGCTCGCGGCGCGGCCGCACGCGGGGCACGAGGATGGCGCGCTTGTCGAGCGACAGGATCTCGCAGAACGTGTTGTAGCCCGCCATCGCGACGACGCCGACCGCGCCTTCCATCAGCGCTTCCAGGTTCGCGTCGAACGTCAGCACCTCGATGCGCCCGAGGCGTCGCGCGCGCTCGCGGAACTGGCGCTGCTGCTCGGGCGCCATGAACGGGCCCGTGACGATCACCGCGGAAAGCGGCAGCGACGCGTCGCGTTCGTACGCGGCGAGCACCCAATCGAGCACCGCCATGCCGTCGTCGCCGCCGCCCACCGTCACGAGCACGTACGGCTCTCGGCTCACGGGCGGCACGTTCGTCTTGCGACGCGGCACGCTGCGCCGCAGGTAGCCGGTGTACACCATCTTGCCGCGCACCGACGCCGGGCACGCGATGCCATGCAGCGGGTCGGCGAAGTGCTCGAGGCCGTACACCCAGATGTCGTCGTACAGATGCTCGAGCGCGGGCAGCACCTTCTTGCGCTTCCATTCGCGAAGCAGCGTCGACGGCTCGTCCATGATGTCGCGAAGTCCCAGCACGAGCGTCGTGCCGCGCGCCTTCAGAAGGCGCAGCGTGCGCGCGGCCTCGCCTTCGAGGCCGAGCGGCTCCTTGTCGACGAGGAAGAGATCGGGGCGAAACGACAGCGCCGTCTGCTCGATGATCGCCATGCGGATCGCCATCGTCTGCTCGAGGTCGATGTGCAGCCCGAGCGACTGGTATTCGCCGTTCGTGAGCTTGATCACGCCGGGAATGCGGACGAAGTCGACGCGCGGCAGGAAGTCGAAGCTGCCGATGATGGGCGAGCCGGACAGGATCAGCACCGACACGCCCTTGTAGCGATCGACGATCGCGTGGGCGATCGCGCGGCAGCGGCGCAGGTGGCCGAGGCCGAAGCTGTCGTGGCTGTAGATCAGGATGCGCGCGTTATGGAGCCTGTCCACGACAACCTCCCTCCGATCGCCGGTCCCGCGAAATGGAGCGTCCGCCCTTCGGGCCAATGCGTGTCCGGGGCGGCGCGGCGCGCTCAAGCGCGGGCGGCTAGCATAGCGGACAATGGCGCCGATGCGTACCACCCGCCCCGCAAATCCGGCGTCGCGCTACGAGCGCAAGCGCGAGCATCGCGGCCGCGGCCTCGCCGACCTCGAGCGGCGCGTCGGTAACGTGCGCGCCGAGATCGACGCGCGCCTCGCGCGCCAGGACGTCGTACGGGTGCTCGAACTGGGCTGCGGCTTCGGCATGGCGCTGCTCGACCTCGTTGCGCACTACGGGGAGCGCGTGCAGACGGTCGGCATCACGCAGCTTCGTTCTGATGCCGATCGCGACGTCCAGCACCGGGAAGCGGCGCGGCGCAGCATCGCTCCCGGCACGCACCTTCCCGCCATTGCCGTCGCCGACGTGTCGCGCGGCTTTCCGTTCGCGGACGATGCGTTCGACCTCATCGTGAGCCAGGTCGCCTGGCAGTACTTCGCCGGCAAGGCGCGCGTGCTGCGCGAGGCGATGCGCGTCCTGTCGCCGTCGGGCATCGCGCTGATCGACGCCGACGAGGTCGAGCGGAGGCTACCGGGCGAGTACGCGCGCCTCGTCGAGATCTGGCACGACGGCCGCCTGCTGACGTTCGGCGATTATCTGCTGCAGGCCGGCGGAAGCCTCGCCGAGGCCCCGGATGGAACGTACGTACGCGCCGGCAAATGCGCGTCGCTCGGCGCGCACCTGACGCCGCTGTTCGAGATCGATCTCGCTGACATTCACGCCGGCTGGGACGGCGTGAAGTGCGTGTACGACTACCGCCCGCCGTCGGCCGGCGCGACGACGCCTTCGGCGACGAGCGCGTCGATCGCTGCGTCGTCGTAGCCGTACTCGCTCAACAGCGCGCGCGTGTGCTCGCCCAGCATCGGCGCCGCCCGGTCGATGCGCGTGGGCGTCTTCGAGAAATGCACCGGGCAGCCCACGGCCTTGGTCGCACCGGCCTGTGGATGCACGAGATCGACGACCATGCCGCGCGCGCGCGTCTGCGGATGCTCGAGCGCTTCGCCGATCGAATGCACGGGACCCACCGGCACGCCCGCGGCATCGAACGCCTCGATCCACTCGGCTTTCGTGCGCGTGGCGACCACGGCGCTCATCGCGTCGGCGAGCGCGTCGATGTTCTGCATCCGTGCCGAGTTGGTGACGAAGCGCGGATCGTCGCGCCATTCCGGATGGCCGAGCACGTCGGCGATGCGCTCCCAGTTCGCCTGGTTCGCGCCGCCGATGTTGATCCAGCCGTCCTTCGCGCGATACGCCTGATACGGTGCCGTCAACAGGTGCGCCGAGCCGGTGGGCCCGGGTGACACGCCGGTCGCGAAATAGATGGCGGCGTGCCAGTACGTCTGCTGCAACGCCGCCTCCATGAGCGACGTGTCGACCACCTGCCCCTCGCCGGTCTTCAGTTTGTGAGCGTAGGCGGCACACACGCCGAGCGCGGCCAGAATGCCCGCGTTGATGTCGGCGACCGAGTTGCCGTCCTTGGCCGGTGGCCCGCCCGGTTCGCCGGTGATCGACATCAGTCCGGCGAACCCTTGCGCGATCAGGTCGAAGCCACCCTTGTCCGCGAACGGGCCGTCGCGTCCGTAGCCGGACACGGCACAGTAGATGAGCCCGGGATTGACCGACGACAGCACGTCGTAGCCGAGTCCGAGCTTCTCGAGCGTGCCGCGACGGTAGTTCTCCGTCAGCACGTCGGCGTCGCGCACCATGCGCAACAGCACGTCGCGGCCGGCCGCCGACTTGAGATTCAGCGCCATGCCGCGCTTGTTGCGGTTCAGCATCATGAACGGCGCCGACACGCCGTTGACGCGGGGCTCGCGATAGCCGCGCGCATCGTCGCCGCCCGGCAGCTTCTCGACCTTGATCACGTCGGCGCCCATGTCCGCGAGCAGCATGCCGCAGGTGGGACCCGCCATGATCTGCGCGAGCTCGAGCACGCGCATGCCGGCGAGCGGGCCAGGATGCGCGCCAGCGCGCGCAGTCGCTTGCGGCGGCGTCATCGTCCTCGGAACGCCGGCTTGCGCTTCGCGAGGAACGCCGCGTAGCCTTCGCGGAAGTCCTCCGTGTCGAAGGCGTCGAAGCATTCGTCGGCTTCGGCGTCGCTGATCGGCGCCGGATCGCGCAGCCGCTGCACGAACTTCTTGTGCCAGCGCGCAGTCAGGGGTGCCCCTTCGGCGATGCGCAGCGCCGCGGCGCGCGCTTCCGTGCTCACCTGGTCATCGGGCACGACGCGCGTGACGAGCCCCTTGTCCTTCGCCTCGGCCGCGTCGAAGATGCGCCCTTCGAGCAGGATCTCGAGCGCCACGCTCGGGCCGACGAGGCGCACGAGCGGCCCCATTTCGGCGTACGCCATCACGAGCCCCAGGTTCTTGATCGGCGCGCCGAAGCGGCTCGACGCGCCGCAGATGCGAAGATCGCAGAGCGACGCGATCTCGAGGCCGCCGCCGACGCAGATGCCGTGGATCTCGGCGACCATCGGCACCGGGCACGCGGCGAGCGTGTGCGCCGTCGTGTGCATGAAGCGGCCATACTCGATCGCCTGCGCCTTGTTCGAGCGCTCGCGCGCGAACTCGCCGATGTCGTTGCCCGGCGAGAACGCGCGCTCGCCGGCACCGCGGATGAGGATGCAGCGCACCGACGCGTCGCGTCCGAGGGCATCGACCGCTTCGCCGAGGCCGCCCCACATCGCCTTGGTCAGCGCGTTGAGCTTCTCGGGGCGATTGAGCGTGATGGTCGCGATCGCTTCGTCGCGATCGACGAGGATGGTGCCGCCTGCCAGTGAATTCATTATCGATAGAAGAGGTCGACGAGACCCATGCCGGTCACGGGCACGTAGGTCACGAGCAGCAGCACCGCGACGAGCACCGCGATGAAATACACGTTGACGCGCGTCACGTCCCAGATCGATGCCTTCGCGATCGCGCTCGCGACCATCAGCACGCTCGCGACCGGCGGCGTCTGCTGGCCGATGCCGAGGTTGACGGTGACGATCAGGCCGAAGTGCACCGGATCGATGCCCACCGCCCGCACGAGCGGCATCACCACGGGCACCACGAGGATGATCGCCGCCGCCGAATGCAGGAACATGCCGAGCAGCAGGAACAGCACGTTCAGGAGCGCGAGCACGAGCCACTTGTTCTGCGTGAAGTGCGCGACGCTCTGCGCGAGGTGCTGCGGCGCCTGCACCTCCGAGAGGTACGTGCCGAGCAGCGCGCTCGTCGCGACGAGCAGCATCACCACCGCGGTCTGCACGCCGCCTTCGATGACGGCGCGCTTCAGCTCGGCGATGTCGAGTTCGCGATAGATGACGAGCCCCACGAAGAGCGAAGCCACGACGGCGAGGGCGGCGCCTTCGGTCGCCGTGACGACGCCGCCGAAAATGCCCCCGAGAATGATGATCGGCAGCAGGAACGCCCACACCGCGTCGCGGGCGGTGGCGGCGACGCGACCCCACGAGAACGCCGCTTCCTGGGGGAGGTCGTAGCGGCGCGCGAAGTAGTACGCCATCGCCATCAGCCCGACGCCGCCGATGATTCCCGGCACGATGCCCGCGACGAAGAGCTGCACGACCGACGTTTCCGCCATCACGGCGTACAGGATCATCGGGATCGACGGCGGAATGATCACCGCGAGCGTGGCCGACGACGACATGACCGCGGCCGCGAGGTTCGCCGGATAGCCCTTCGCCTTCATGCCCGGGATCAGGATCGACCCGAGTGCGGCGACGTCGGCTACGGCCGAGCCGGAGATTTCCGCGAAGAACAGCGAGGCGCCGATCGACACGTGCGCGAGCCCGCCGCGGATCCACCCGAACACCGACGACGCGAACGCGATCAGCCGTCGCGAGATGCCCGACGCGTTCATGATCGAGCCCGCGAGGATGAAGAGCGGGATCGCGAGCAGCGGGAAGCTCGTCGCGCCGTTGTACGTGACGACGGCGAGGTTGGGCAGCACGCCGGTGCCGTGCGTCGCGACCATCGCCGTGACGGCGACGATGCCGAGCGATACCGCGATCGGCACGTTGATGAGCACGAGCAGCAGCACTGCCACGAAAAGGCCGAGCATCGTCATGCGAACTCCCCCGTCGAGCCTTTAGTGGAGTCCTTCGGACAACGACAGTCCGCCGCTATCCGCGGGCGCACGCCGGCGCACGAGATCCATCAGGTGCAAGAGCTCGGCGACGATGATCAGCGCAGACGAGATCGGGATCACCGACTGCACGATGCTCATCGGGATCTCGGGGACGCTGACGAGCGCATCGGTCGCGAGGATCGGCATGATCAACGCGCCGACGCTGCCGAGCAGCACGAAGAACGCGATCACGAGCAGTTGCGCGACGATGTTGACCGCGCGCCGCGCACGCGGCGGCATCGCGTCGACGACCTCGGGGCAGCCGATGTGCGCGCGCTTCGCCGACGCGAGCGCCGCGCCGTAGAACGTGAGCCACGCGAGAAGCACCGACGCGATCTCGTCGTACCAGATCAGCGACTGGCCGATCGCGCGGAACACGACGCCGGCGGTCACTTCGACGAACAGCACGATCATCAGCGCCGACACGAGCCACTCGAGCATGCGCGTGTAGCCCGCGCGGAACACGTCGAGCGCGTTGCGGCGCGCGGGCGCTTCGGCAGCCGTCGCGATCGTCGTCGACGGCATCAGCGCAGCGCCTTCGCCTTGTCGATCGCCGCCTTGCCGCCGTTCACTTCCTTCGCGAACTCGTCGTAGATCGGCTCGCTCGCCTTGACGAACGCGTCCTTGTCGACGTCGTTCACCTGCATGCCGGCCGCCTTGAGCTTGCCGAGCAGGTCTTCCTCGTCCTTCGCGGCGGTCTCGTACACGTACGCCTGCGTCTCCTTCGCCGTGTCCTCGAGCACCTTGCGCACGTCGGCGGGCAGCGTCTTCCAGCGCGTGGTGCCGACGGTCAGGTACGCGGGCGTGTACACGTGCCCGGACAGCGACAGGTACTTCTGCACTTCCTGCAGCTTCGCCGAGTAGATCTGCGTCAGCGGATTCTCCTCGCCGTCCATCACGCCGGTCTGCAGCGCGGTGAAGAGCTCGCTGAACTTCATCGGGCTGGGATTCGCACCGTAGGTCTGGAACATCTTCACGCGCCACTTGCCCTCGGGCACGCGCAGCTTGATGCCCGAAAGATCGGACGGTACCTTGATCGGTCGCTTGTTGTTCGTGATGTGGCGCGTGCCGTTTTCCCACACCGCGATCACGGTCAGGCCCTTCTTCTCGATCGCGGGCTCGATCATCGGCCAGAACACGTCCTTCTCGATCCGCTTCATGTGCTCGCGGTCCTTGACGATGTACGGCATCTCGAAGAGACCCGCAATGTCGACCTCGGAGCTCATCACGGTGGACGGCAGCGCCATGTCGAGCGTGCCGAGCTTCAGCTTCTGGATCATCTCCTTGTCGCCGCCCAATTGGCTCGAGCCGTAGACGACGACCTTCGCCTTGCCCGCGAGCTTTGCGTTCGCGCGTTTCGCGAACTCGTCGGCGCTCTTCTGGAAGAGCGACCCGGGCTCACCCACGTGGCCGAGCTTGATTTCGGTTTGCGCGAGCGCGGGCACGGCGAGTCCGAACGACGCGACGGCGAGTGCAGCGAGCACGCTGCGGCGGGTCGCGCGATGCGCGGCCGAATGACGAGCTTCCATGGGATGTCTCCTCCGAGGGCGGAACGGTATGCGGGCGCCGTTCGAGCGCAGCGCTTCGCCACGCATACTACACAAAGTCGCCGATCGCTCACAAGCGCGATCGGCGCGTTCGCCTTCTATAATCGGGCGCGCACCGCATCCAATCGATCAGGAAGCCGCGTGAGCGCGCCGGGCCGGCCCAAGCGCGAACAAGGCCCGACGCGCGAAGCGCGCAGGGTAGTCCAATGACCTCCGCCGCCGCTCCGCCCCTGCCCGACAGCCGCGAATTCGCAGCCGCGTGGAAGCGCATGCGCGATGCGATCGGCGGCGAGCTCCTGACCGACGACGCGGCGCGCGGACGCTATGCGACGGACGCGTCGATCTACCAGATCGTGCCGCTCGCGGTGCTCGTGCCGAAGAACGACGACGACGTGCGCGTGGCGATGGCGATCTGCGCCGAAGCCGGCATACCGATCCTGCCGCGCGGCGCCGGCAGTTCGCAATGCGGGCAGAGCGTCGGGCGGGCGCTCGTGCTCGACGACAGCAAGGCGCTGAACAACGTCGTCGCCTTCGATGCCGACGCGCGCACCGTGACGGTGGAGCCCGGTGTCGTGCTCGATCAGTTGAACGCGTGGCTGCGGCGTCACGCCGTGTGGTATCCGGTCGACGTGAGCACGTCGGCGCAGGCGACGCTCGGCGGCATGGCGGGCAACAACTCGTGCGGCTCGCGCTCGCTTCACTACGGCAACATGGTGCACAACGTCGTCGCGATCGACGCGCGTCTTTCCGACGGCACCGAAGCGTGGTTCGGCCCCGAGGTCGCGATGCCTGCAACGACGCCGCGCGTGCACGAATTGCTGGGCGGGCTGCGCGAGCTGGCTTTTCGCGAGCGCGACGAAATCGAGCGCAGGTATCCGAAGGTGATGCGACGCGTCGGCGGCTACAACCTCGACGTGTTCCATCCGCAGAGCGAGCGCCCGTACACCGCAACCGGCGACGTGAACTTCGCGCATCTGCTCGTGGGCAGCGAGGGCACGCTCGCGTGGTCGCGCACGCTCACGCTGCAGTGCGTCGACCTGCCCCGGCACCGCTCGCTCGGCGTGGTGAATTTCGACTCGCTGCACGATGCGATGGCGGCCGCGCAGTACATCGTGACGCTCGGGCCGTCGGCAGTCGAGCTCGTCGATCGCACGATGATCGACCTCGCCCTCGGCAATCCGGTGTTTCGCCCGGTCATCGGCAGCGCACTCGCGGGCGACCCTCAGGCGATCCTGCTCGTCGAGTTCATGGGCGACGACGAAGCGTCGCTGCTGCGCAAGCTCGACAATCTCGCGGCGCTGCTCGCCGAATGCGCGCCGCGTGCGCGCGTCGTGAAGCTGTCCGACGCCGGGGCGCAGAAGGCGCTGTGGGACGTACGCAAGGCCGGGCTCAACATCATGATGAGCATGCGCGGCGACGGCAAGCCCGTGTCGTTCATCGAGGATTGCGCGGTGCCGCTCGCGCATCTCGCCGATTACGTCGACCGGCTGACGGCGATCTTCGCGCGGCACGGCACGCGCGGTACCTGGTACGCGCATGCATCGGTCGGCACGCTGCACGTGCGCCCGATCCTCGACATGCGCCGCGACGGCGCGGAGAAGATGCGCAAGATCGCCGAGGAAGCGGCCGAAGTCGTGCGCGAGTACAAGGGCGCGTTCTCGGGCGAGCACGGCGACGGCCTCGTGCGCAGCGAATGGGTCGAGTGGCAGTTCGGCCCGCAGCTCACCGAGGCGTTCGCGCAGATGAAGCGGCTGTTCGATCCGGCGGGCCTGATGAACCCCGGGAAGATCGTGGGCGCTTCGCGGATGGACGATGCGACGCTCTTCCGCTTCCCGCCCACCTATCGGACGATCGCGCTCTCGACGGGCCTCGACTGGTCCGCCTGGAACGTGCAGAACGATCCGATGACGGGCACACTGACCGCGCCGGGCACCGGCGGCGATCCTTCGCAGGGGTTCGCGAAGGCCGTCGAGATGTGCAACAACAACGGCCACTGCCGAAAGTTCGACGCGGGCACGATGTGCCCGAGCTATCGCGCGACACGCGACGAGATCCACCTGACGCGCGGCCGCGCGAACACGCTGCGCCTCGCGCTCTCCGGCCAGCTCGGCGACACCTTCGCGACCGATGCGGTGCGCGACGCGCTCGACCTTTGCGTGAGCTGCAAGGGCTGCAAGCGCGAATGCCCGACCGGCGTCGACATGGCGCGGATGAAGATCGAGTTCCAGTACCAATGGCAACAGCGGCATGGCATGGCGCTGTCCGAGCGGCTGATCGGCTACCTGCCGCGCTGGGCGCCGTACGCGTCGCTGCTCGCGCCGCTCGTCAACCTGCGCGATCGCATGCCGGGCCTCGCCCGGCTGCTCGAGCGCCCGACGGGCATCAAGGCCGAGCGATCGCTGCCGCACTTCCGCTACAACACGTTCTTTCGCGGCTATCGCGACGTCGCGGCGCGCGAGATCGCGCCGGTCGACGTGGTGCTCTTCGTCGACACGTTCACGAACGCGTTCGAGCCGGAGAACGCGCAGGCCGCGCTGCGCGTGCTGCGCGAAGCAGGCTATCGCACGCAGGTCGCGTTGCCGTCGACGAAGGATGAATCGCCCAATCGCCCGCTCTGCTGCGGGCGCACGATGCTCGCGTTCGGACTCGTCGACGAAGCGCGGCGCGAAGCGGTGCGCCTCGTCGACGCGCTCGCGCCTTATGTGGCGGCGGGTGCGACGATCGTGGGCCTCGAGCCGTCGTGCCTGTTCACGCTGCGCGACGAGTTCCTCGCGCTGCGGCTCGGCGACGCCGCGTCGCGCATCGCCGAGCGCGCGATGCTGATCGAGGATTTCCTCGTCCGCGAGCGCGCGGCCGGGCGCGCCGCGCTTTCGCTGGCCGCGCTGCCTGCGCGCACGGCGCTCGTGCATGGCCATTGCCATCAGAAGGCGTTCGACGCGATGCGGCCCACGCTCGAGATGCTGCGCTGGATCCCCGGCCTCGACGTGCAGCCGATCGAGTCCACGTGCTGCGGCATGGCGGGATCGTTCGGCTACGTCGCGCGTCATTACGACGTGTCGATGCGCATGGCGGAGCTGTCGCTGCTGCCGGCCGTGCGCAAGGCGAGCGGCGACACGCTGATCGTGGCCGACGGCACGAGCTGTCGTCACCAGATCGCCGACGGCACGCGCGCCACCGGCGAGCGCGAGGCGGTGCACGCGATCCGCGTGCTCGCACGCTCGGTCGATCGTGCCAAGGGACCGCGCCGACGCCGCCGGCGCGATCGCCTGCGCGAGGTGCTCGGCGTGGCGAAGGAGTGAGTGAAGGAGCTTCGATGGAAAGCGATCGCGACGAGGTTTCGGCACGCACGCTCGCGTACTACGCAGGCCAGGCGCAGGCGTTCTGGGAAGGCACGCGCGAACACGACGTGCGGCAGAACCTCGACGCGTTCCTGACGCGCCTCGAAGGCACGCCGCCGTTCACGATCCTCGATTTCGGCTGCGGCCCCGGGCGCGACCTCCGCGCGTTCGCTGCGCTCGGGCACGTGGCGATCGGCCTCGAAGGCGTGCCCGAATTCGCGGCGATGGCGCGCCAATGGAGCGGCTGCGACGTGTGGCAGCAGGATTTCCTCGCGCTCGCGCTGCCGCCGAACCGCTTCGACGGCGTGTTCGCGAACGCCTCGCTGTTCCATGTGCCCACGCAGGAGCTGCCGCGCGTGCTCGGCGAACTGCGCGACGCGCTGAAGCCGCGCGGCGTGTTGTTCGCGTCGAATCCGCACGGCCACAACGAGGAAGGCTGGAACCGCGGGCGCTACGGCGCCTATCACGACCTCGAGGCGTGGTCGCGCCACCTGCACGACGCCGGCTTCGACCTCGTCGATCACTACTACCGGCCCACGGGCCTGCCGCGCGAACAGCAGCCGTGGCTCGCGACCGTCGCCCGGAGACGCTGAGTCGGTGGCGCCCGATTCCCTCAGCCCGGCAGCCGCGACTCGACGAGCGCGTCGCAACGCCCGCTGCCGGGTGAGCACGTGATCGTGTTGGTCGCCGGGTCGAAATTGCGCACGTTGTAGTAGTACGTGCCGCCCGGGGCGAGCACGGGATAGCCGGCGCGCGACGGATTGATCGAGAACAGGATCGTGTTCGTCGAGCCGACGCTGCTCGCGAACGGCCCGCTCGCGCCCGAAGGATCGACTGCGCGGAAGTCGCACGGCGTCTGCGAGATCGTTGCCTGCCGAATCGTCGGCGGACCCGCGAATTCGGCGGAGGCCATCTGGCCGAACACCGTCGACGGCATCGTCGGCGGCACGACGAAGCGTACCGTCCATACGCCGTTCCAGGCGAATGCCGGCGCGGGCATCTGCACGCTTTCGACGCGTACGCTGCGCGTGTCGAAGTCGCTGTAGAGGTAGCTCGGGAACTGCCCGCAGAACCCGGGCGCCGACGTGGCGCTCGCCACCCAGTTGATCCCGAGCGTCGCAGGTGGGCTCGATCCGCCGGCGTTGCGTGCGATCAGCGAATACGTGTGCAGGCCGGGCGTCGTTTCGCGCGCGACGCACGTATTCGTCAGGCTGCCGCAACCGTTCCAGCTGTAGCTGCCCACCGCCTGATCGCAGTTCGCTTCGAGCAGGATCGAACCGCCGACCGCCGGCGGATCGGTCTGCGACGTGCGCACGATCGTGCAGACCGGCGCCGGCGGCGGCGTCTGCCAGAGCACGGTCACGCTTGCTGCGGCGCTTTGTCCCGCGGCATTGCTCGCGTACACGGTGTAGGTTTGCGGACCGATGGCTGCGGACGTCGTCGTGCACGTGCTCGTCGTGCTCGCGCAATTCGTCCACGTGAACGACGCAGGCGCGTTCGTGCACGACGCGGTGAGCGTGACGTCGTCGCCGAGGTTCGCGCTCGCCGTCGACGCGCGCACCGTGCACTTGGGGGCGCCCGCGGGCGGCGGTGCCGTGCTCGCCGGCGAGCACATCGCGACCGGATAGGGCGCAGGCCCATAGCCCTCGGCGACATAGCCGCGGGCGATCATCGCCTGCAACGTCGCGAGGTCCGTCGTGAAGCGATGGTTGGAATCGACGCGCGCGTTCCACGCGCGATAGACGGGAATCGTTTGCGCCGGACACGCGCCGGTCTCCGTGTTCGGCAGGTAGATGCCGAACGCGTTCTGCGTCTCCTCCTCCCACACGCCGGGGAAGCGCCGCAGCACCGCCTGGCATTCCGCGGGCGACGCGGAATAGAAGTGCGAATCGAGACCCGCCGACGGCAGGCCGTAGAAGCGGCAGACCGGAGACGCGCCGGCCACCGGCGTTGCGGGATCGAACCCCGTGAAGTGCTGCCCCGTGCGCTGCCACCCGGCGAACACGCCTGCGTCGAGCTTGGCGATCTCGTCGGCAAACGATGTGACGAAATAATGGTCGAGCGTCGCGTCGTAGTACTCGATCGCCTCCAACGTTCCCGCGCGCGCCGCCATCGCGACGAGCAGCAGCGCGGCTGCCGCGACGATCCGCCCGAACCCCTCCATACGCCTCCCTTCACACCCGATGCAGGTCATCCACCGACTCGCGGCCCGCGTGCGAGTTCCCGACGAGCGCACGGAAGGCGCAGACCGCCAAGGATACGCAACGCGCGCCAAGCGGTGCTATGCTGGATTTTCGAATGACGGGTGCGATGCCGCGCCGCGGGTTCGTCGCCATCCGCCGAGGGAGGAACGATGAAGAGTTCATGGCGCCGCGCGCTCGCGTCGCTCGGCCTCGCGCTTGCGCTTGCGGCAGGCGCGCACGCACAGACGACGCTGCGCATCGGCCTCGCCGAGGATCCCGACGTGCTCGACCCGACGCTCGCGCGAAGCTTCGTCGGACGCATCGTCTTCTCGGCGCTGTGCGACAAGCTGTTCGACATCGACGAGAAGCTCGCCATCGTGCCGCAGCTCGCGCAGAGCTACCAGTGGGCGCCGGACAACAAGGCGCTGACGATCAGGCTGCGCCCCGGCGTCACGTTCCACGACGGCGAGAAGCTCGATGCCGCGGCGGTGAAGTACAGCCTCGAGCGGCACAAGACGATGCCCGGCTCGAACCGCCGCGGCGAGCTCGCCCCGCTCGCGAGCGTCGACGTCGTCGATCCGATGACGGTGCGGCTCAACCTGTCGGCCCCGTTCTCGCCGCTCCTCGCGCAACTCGCCGATCGCGCGGGCATGATCGTGTCGCCGAAGGCGGCGCAGGCCGAGGGCGACAAGTTCGGCGCGCATCCGGTGTGCGCCGGGCCGTACAAGTTCGTCGAGCGCATCGCCCAGGATCGCATCGTGCTCGAGCGCTACGCCAATTACTGGAACAAGGATGCGGTGCACATCGACCGCATCGTGTACCTGCCGATTCCCGATTCCACCGTTCGCCTCGCGAACCTGCGCTCGGGCCAGCTCGACTTCATCGAACGCGTCGCCCCGTCCGACGTCGCGCAGCTCAAGGGCGACGCGCGCTTCAAGCTCACCAAGATCACCGAGATCGGCTACCAGGGCATCACGATCAACGTGGGCAAGAGCGAGCGCGCCACGCAGAATCCGCTCGGCCGCGATCCGCGGGTGCGCGAGGCGTTCGAGTTGGCACTCGATCGCGACGGCATCGTGCAGGTCGTGATGGACGGCGAAGCCGACGTCGGCAACCAGTGGGTTGCGCCGACGAACCCGTTCTACGCGAAGAACGTTCCGATTCCGAAGCGCAACGTCGAGCGTGCGAAGGCGCTGCTGAAGGAAGCCGGCGTCGCGAATCCGTCGTTCACGCTGATGACCCCCACCACCGCGGATGCGCAGCGCATCGCGCAGGTGGTGCAGGCGATGGCGCGCGAGGCGGGCTTCGACGTGAAGATCCAGTCGACCGAGTTCGCGACGTCGCTCGACCAGGCCGACAAGGGCCAGTTCGACGCCTACGTGCTCGCGTGGAGCGGCCGCGCCGATCCCGACGGCAACATCTTCAGCTTCGACGCATGCAAGCAGCCGCTCAACTACGCCGGCTACTGCAAGCCCGACGTCGACGAGCTCCTCAAGCGTTCGCGCACCACGCTCGACACGAACGAGCGCAGGACGCTCTACGCCGACCTCGCAGCCGTCGTGCTGAAGGACCGTCCGATCGTCTACCTGTACCACCGCCACTGGCTGTGGGCGTACACGAACAAGCTCGACGGCCTGCGGCCGATTCCCGACGGCCTCGTGCGCGTGACGGGAGTGCGGTTCAAGTAGCCGGGTGGCTGCGTACCTTTTTCGCCGCATCGCGCAGATCGTCCCGACGCTGCTCTTCGCGTCGATCCTGATCTTCGGGCTGCAGCAGTTGCTGCCGGGCGATCCCGCGATGGTGCTCGCCGGCGAGGAGCGCGACCCCGCGGTGATCGCGCATCTCCGCGAGACGATGCATCTCGACCGGCCATTTCCCGTCCGGTACCTGTATTGGCTCGGCGGTGTGGTGCACGGCGATCTCGGCGAGTCGCTGCGCATGCAGCAGCCGGTGCGGAAGCTCATCGCCGACAAGCTGCCGGTGACGCTCGAGCTCGCGTCGATCGCGATCGTGATCGCGCTCGTCATCGGCATTCCGGCGGGCATCGTCTCGGCGGTGCGGCGCGGCACCGGATGGGATTACGCGGCGAACCTGTTCGCGCTGTGGGGCTTGTCGACACCGAACTTCTGGCTCGGGATCATGCTGATCCTGCTTTTCTCCGTCACGCTCGGCTGGTTGCCTGCGTCCGGCTACGTGAGTCCGCACGAGGACCTCCGCGCGAACCTCGCCGCGATGATCATGCCGGCGTTCGTCCTGGGCAACGCGATCGCTGCCGTGCTGATGCGCCATACGCGCAGCGCCATGCTGCAGGTGCTGTCGTCCGACTACGTGCGCACGGCGCGCGCGAAAGGCGTGCGCGAGCGCGACGTCGTGCTGAAGCACGCATTGCGCAACGCGTTGATCCCGGTGATCACGCTCGGCGCGCTGGAATTCGGCACGCTGCTCTCCGGCGCCGTGCTGACCGAGCAGGTGTTCACGATTCCGGGTTTCGGCAAGCTGATCGTCGACGCGGTGTTCAACCGCGACTATGCCGTCGTGCAGGGCGTCGTGCTGTTCACCGCGACCGCGTACATCGTGCTGAACCTCGTCGCCGACGTGCTCTACGCCGTCGCCAATCCGCGCTTGCGCACGCGATAGACGCGATGACGGCGATCGTCGAGCTCGAAGCCGTTGCCGACGCGCGTGCCGAGGCCGCGCAGGCGGCCCGCGCGGCGCGGAGCGGCGTCTTCGCGCGACTCGCGCGCCGCCCCGCGGCGGCGTTCGGCCTCGCGGTGATCGTACTGTTCGTCGCGCTGGCAATCGCCGCGCCGCTCGTCGCGCCCTACGATCCGATCGCGACGAGTTTCTCGGCCGTGCGCAAGGCGCCCTCCGCCGCGCACTGGTTCGGCACCGACGAAATCGGCCGCGACGTGCTGTCGCGCGTGATCTTCGGCGCACGCGCGTCGCTCGCCGCCGGCGTCGTGTCCGTGCTGATCTCGCTGTCGATCGGCGTGCCGATCGGCCTCTTCGCGGGCTATGCGGGCGGCACGATCGACATGCTGATCTCGCGCGTCACCGACGCACTCCTCGCCTGCCCGTTCCTGATCCTGGCGATCGCACTCGCCGCGTTCCTCGGGCCGAATCTCGTCAACGCGATGATCGCGATCGGTATCTCGGCCACGCCGGTGTTCGTGCGGCTCGCGCGCGGCACGACGCTCGCCGTCAAGGCGGAGGAATTCGTGCTGGCGGCACGCGCGATCGGCAACGCGCCGTGGCGCGTGGCCTTCCGCCACGTGCTGCCGAACATCGTGCCGCCGCTTCTGGTTCAGGCGACGCTCGCGATCGCCGCCGCGATCATCGCCGAGGCGAGCCTCTCGTTCCTCGGCCTCGGCGAGCAGCCGCCGCAGCCGTCGTGGGGCAGCATGCTCAACACCGCGAAGAACTACATCGACAACGCGCCGTGGATGGCGCTGTGGCCGGGGCTTTCGATTTTCCTGCTGGTACTGTCGTTCAACCTGGTCGGCGACGGATTGCGCGATGCGTTGGACCCGCGTCATGCGTAACGAACCGTTACGGCGTCAACGGACGCGATGGGCATCGCGTTTCATCCGTGACGGTGAACCGCGCGCGACGCGCAGATTCCAACGAAGAGGACGTGGCGGAGGTCGATCATGAAGAAAGCGTTGGTCGCATGTGCGGTGGCCGCGAGTACGGCACTGGTCGCGGGCGGGGCGCTGGCGGATCGCGGGGGCGGCGGTCATGGGGGTGGGGGCGGCGCGCATTGGAGCGGCGGCGGCGGTCATTGGAGCGGCAACCGCGGCGGGCATTGGGGCGGCGGGCACTTCCATGGCCGACCGGTGTACGGCCACGGCTACTATCCGCGCTACCACAGCTACGGCAGCGTGTTCGTCGGCATTCCGTGGTACTGGCCGAGCTACTACGCCTACCCGTACTACTACGACTCTCCGACGTATTACTACGACTACGACGCGCCGGCCACCGTGTACGTGCAGCCGCAGACGCGGTCCGCGCCCGCGACGCAGTACTACTGTCCCGACACCGGCTACTACCCGACCGTGCAGGCGTGTCCGCAGGGCTGGCTTCGCGTCGTGCCCGACGCGCCGCCGCAATGACCTGATCCGCTCGATGGAGCGTCCGCTCGTGGGTCGAGTCCGGACGCGAATGCGACACGCAGTGACTTCCCCTGCGTTGTCATTTGACACGCGATCGCGCCTTGCGATGCGCGGATCGGTGCCTTGGCGTTGCGAATGCCCCGGCCGCCGGCTTAGCATGGCGCATCCGTCACCGAGGAGTTCCGCATGCGCTTCTTCCGCCACGCCGCCGGCATCGCCGCGCTTGCGCTCGCCGTACCCGCGGTCGCCGCCGAATGCTACGTGATCGTCGACCGCAACAACGAGGTGGTCTACCAGGGCCTGACGTCGCCGGTGGACCTTTCCGACGCCGGCAAGGCCGCGCGCGACGCGATGCGTACGCGGGCCGAGCAGTTGATCGCGATGAATACCGACAACTGCCCGCCCATCGACAAGGCGCGCATCACCGGCAACGGGAAGCCGGCGAGCGTCGAGGAGAT
Source organism: Burkholderiales bacterium (assembly GCA_025927765.1). Lineage (GTDB taxonomy): Bacteria > Pseudomonadota > Gammaproteobacteria > Burkholderiales > Casimicrobiaceae > VBCG01. The sequence goes on along the minus strand of JAICKU010000022.1, from coordinate 24,156 downwards.
CGTCGCGGGCATGCGCCCGGCGATTCCGTTCGGCCGCAGCGGCGGTTCGGCGTCGGCAAGCGGCAACAACGGCGGCATCGCGCTGCCGGCGATCCGCGTGCCGGTCGCGACCGACGGACCCGTGTCCGTCGGCGGACCGATCTCCGGCATGGGGATTCGCTGACGGCTTCCGGCAGCGCCGCGCTGCTCGCGCAGCGCGGCGCGCGCTGCTAGCCGTTCTGATCCTTCCGGTCGTTCTCCTTCTCCTTCCCCTTCTCCTGCCCCGGCGGCGTGGGCCGCTGCGCGGGTCCGTGTGCGGCCGGCGGCGCCGGCTGAGGACGACCCTGTGCCTGCGGCGGCGGTCCGCCACGCGGCTCGGGTGCCGGCTGCGGATGCAGTTGCTGCGGCGGCCGTGGCGCTGCGCGCGGCTCGGGCGCCGGCTGCGGTCGGGCTTCGGGCGGCCGCGGTGCGGCGCGCGGCTCCGGCGCCGGCTGCGGTCGGGCTTCGGGGGCCCGCGGCGCCGGGTGCAACTGCGGCGGGGGCCGGTTGGCCTGCCCCGGCGGCGCGGCTTCGGGCGGACGCGGCGCTGCGCGCGGTTCGGGCGCAAGCTGCGGTCGCGCTTCGGGCGGACGCGGCGCCGGATGCAGCTGCGGCGCGGGCCGGCTGGCCTGTCCCGGCGGCCCCGAAGACGGCGCGCGGCCTTCCGCCGCGCCCGGTGAGCCAGCTTCCGGCGGACGCGGCGCTGCGCGCGGTTCCGGTGCGAGCTGCGGTCGCGCCTCGGGCGGACGCGGCCCCGGATGCAGCTGCGGCGCGGGCCGGTTGGCCTGGCCCGGTGGAGCGACGGACGGCGCGGGACCTTCGGCGCCGCCTTGCTTCAGGCGTGCTTCGGGCGGCCGCGGAACGGCTGACGGCCCGGCCTGCGGGGCACGCGCCTCGGGCGGCCGCGGTGCAGCGCCCGGTTGGCCTTGCGGCCCCTGCGCTTCCGGCGGCCGGGTCACCGACCGCTCGATCGCCGACGGTGGCCCTCGCCGCTGCGACGGCGCCGTGGGCGGCGTTGCCGCGCCCGCACCCGCCGCCGGAACGTTCGGGGGTGCGGCCCGGCGCTCGGCGCCGCGTGGCCCGGCGTTCGCCGGCGGCGCCGCGTTCGGAGCCGGCTTCGGCTGCTCGACCACGCGCACCGGCGCGGGTGCCGCAGCGGCCGGCGGTGCGGCCCGGCGGAGCGTCTGCAACTGCGTCTGCGTGAGCGGACGTCCCGGGTTCTTCTCGAGTGCCTGGATCTTCTGCGCGTCGGGCACCGGAGGCGGCGGCGGAGGCACCTTCGCGACGACGGCGCGCTGCATCGCGGCCGCCGGTGGCTTTGCGCGTGCCGCCGGCCCGGCGCCGAGCAGCGCAGGACGCGCCGGGGCCACCGCCACGACCGAATGCACCTCGGCGCGCTGTACGGCCGCGGGCGCCACGGGCACGGCCACGCGCGCGACGTTCTGCGCCTGTGCAAAGGCAGCGGGCGGCACCGCGGTCACCGCATTCGTCACGCGCCTGTTCGCGTACGTGAGTTGCGATATGCGCGCCGGATTGTTGTAGATGTTCGTGACGTTCGTCACGTTGATCACGGTGTTGCTGACGTTCACCTGCCGGAAGTAGTTGCGCGTCACGCGATACGGTGGCACGTATACCTCGTGCGGCGCGAGCGGGAACCAGCCGATCGCCGGGCCCGACGAAACCGCGATGCTGAAGCCGCTGCCGCCGACGAACGCGACGAGCGCGGGCGCGTATACCGCGCGCACGGTCTTGGGTCCCGGCACCCAGCCCCAGCCGCGGTTGAAGTAGGCCCAGCGGCCGTAGTGGAACGGCGCGAATCCCCACGGCGCGTCGTCGACCCAGGTCCAGCCCCACGGGTCGATCCACGACCAGTGCCCGTTGCGATACGGCGCCCAATCCACGGGCGTGCTGCGCGGGAACCACACGTTCCCGAAGGTCGACTCGACGGTCCACGAGCCGTACTGGTCGAGATCCTCGTAGCCGATCACGTCGGGCGACACGTAGCGCGGCGCCGCGGCGTAGCGGCGTGCGCGCTGGTCCACGAAGCGATCGAACGCATCGGGCGGCGGCAGCGACACGAACTCGCTGTCGCTGATGTCCGTGCCGTAGAAACGGTACGCCTGCTGCGACGTGATGACGTACGACGCCGTTTCGCCGTACACCTCGCCCTGGCCGTTGCGCACGGCCACGAGCGTCGAGCCTTCCTGCGGGTCCACTTCGATGCGATAGCGGCCCGGACGCGTCACGGAGAACGCGAGGTTCGGGGTGTCGATCTCGACGATGTAGCCCGCGGGGATGCGCTGCACCTGCGCGTCGAGCACGCCTTCGCGCACCTGCATCTGCACGATCCGATCGTCGAGGTTCGACACCGTCACGCTCGTCTGGTCGCCGAGCCACCACGTGCTGTTGTCGGTGGCGAGCTCGATGCTCGAATTCGCATCGGACCACAGCCGATCCCCGGTGACGATCGGCCGGTTGATACTCGCCACCACCCATTCCTCGCTGCCTGCCGGCGAGAAGCTCGCCTGTCCTTCGAGATTTGAAAGCCGGCCGACGCGCACCGGCGGATCGACATCGGACCCGTAGTCCTGCGGTTGCGCGAACGCGCCCGTCGAAACGACGGCCGCGACCGCGACGAGTCGCGCACACCACGCCCATGCCCTCGCTCGTGTCATCACCATTCCATCCTGTTGTGGGTTGTCGTCCTACGCGCGCATTCGTGCATGTCGCTCGCGCGTGTAATTGCTACGCGAGCACACGCGTCGTTCACTCTCGCGCCGCACACATTCGCTGCACTGACGCAAACATCGCACCACGACCCCAACGTTTGCGACGCCTCATTCGATGACACGGCGAAGCCTCGTCGCCCGCGAGCGACACCTGGCGACGTTCAACTGTAACGGCGTGCGTCGACGTTCCCCTGCTGCGCGCAGGCGGTCCGCAACGACGGTATGATTGCGCGCCCGGGTGCCGCATTCGCCGCGTCGCCCCGTACGGTGCCGCGGCCGGAAACGGTCGCTTCGCCGCGCGGTCGAAACGCCATCCGCGTGTACTGCACAGAACGAGGAGCTTTCGCATGAAACGACTGATCGCGCTGTCGGGATTCACGATGGCGCTGCTGTGCGCTCCGGCGGCGCTCGCGCAATCGTCGCCGCCGCCGCTGCCGCAACTCACGCCCGAGCAATCGCAAACCGTCGAGCAGCGCCTCGACCTCTATCGGCGCGAAACCGAAGGCCGCGTTTCGCGTGGCGAGATCACCGCCGCCGAAGCCGACCGCCTGCTCGCGTGGCGCGAATGGCAGATCGCACGACAGGTGGCGGGCGTCGCCAGCACGCCGGCGCCGTCCGACGTGCCGCCCGACTATTACGCGGCACCCGCGCCGCGCGACTACGTCGTCGTCCAGCCACCGCCCGTGTATTACGCGCCACCGGTCTACAGCTATCCGGTGCCGTACTACTACGCACCGCGCCCGTACTACTGGGGCCCCGGCGTCTGCGCGGGCGGCTTTGGCCGTCACTTCGGCGGCCGGATCTGCTTCTGAACGGGCACGTGCCCGTGACGATCGCGCGAGGACGCGGGCTGCGCGTCCTCGTCGCGTCGTTCATGCTCGTCGCGCTCGCGGCGGCGGGCGCGTGCCACGCGTTCGACTTCGAGGACGTCGCGAAGCGCGCGAAGGATATCGCGGCGAGCGCGTACAAGAAGCCCGACGTGAACCTGCCGAAGGCGCTGCAGGAGCTCACGTACGACCAGTATCGCGACATCCGCTACAAGCCCGACCGCGCGTTGTGGCGCACGGCGAAGCTGCCGTTCGAGGTGATGTTCTTTCACCAGGGGCTCTACTACAACTATCCGGTCGCCATCCACGAGATCACGGCGAACGGCGGCGTGCGCGACGTTCCGTTCGATCCCGATCTTTTCGATTACGGCCACAACAAGCTCGACCCGAATACATTGAGGGGGCTGGGCTTCGCCGGCTTTCGCGTGCACTACCCGGTCAACTCGCAGAAGTACAAGGACGAGGTGCTCGTGTTCCTCGGCGCGAGCTACTTCCGCGCGCTCGGCAAGGGACAGCGCTACGGCATCTCCGCGCGTGCGCTCGCGATCGACACCGCGCTCACGTCGGGCGAGGAGTTCCCGCGCTTCACCGAGTTCTGGATCGAGCGTCCGCAGCCCAACGCGCACGACCTGCGCATCTACGCGCTGCTCGATTCGCCGTCGGCGAGCGGCGCGTACCGCTTCGTGCTGCGCCCGGGCGTGGACACCATCGTCGACGTGCACTCGCGGCTCTTCCTGCGCCACAACGTCGCGAAGCTCGGGCTCGCACCGCTCACGAGCATGTACTACTTCGGCGAGAACCATCGCATCGGCATCGACGACTTCCGCCCCGAGGTGCACGATTCCGACGGCCTGTCGATCCACTCGGGCACCGGCGAATGGCTTTGGCGTCCGCTCGTCAATCCCAAGCGCCTGCTCGTGACGTCGTTCGCGGTCGACAACCCGCAGGGCTTCGGCGTGCAGCAGCGTGACCGGCACTTCTACAGGTACGAGGACCTCGAGGCGCGCTACGAAACGCGTCCGTCGGTGTGGATCGAGCCGCGCGGCGCATGGGGGGGCGGACGCATCGAGCTCGTGCAGATCCCGACGCCCGACGAAACGAACGACAACGTCGTCGCGTATTTCGTCCCCGACGTGTCGCCGGCGCCGCAGCAGGGATACGACCTCGACTACCGCATGCTGTGGCAGATGGAAAACGAGACGCTGCCCACGCTCGCGCACGTGTCGCAATCGCGGCGCGGGCACGGGTATCGCCGCAAGCCCGACGACAGCATTGCGTTCATGATCGACTTCGAAGGCGAAGTGCTGAAGAAGCTGCCGATCGACACGCCGGTGGAAGGCGTGGTGAGCGGCGACGCCAACATCGAGATCGTCGAAGTGAACGCGTATCGCAACGACGTGACCAACGGCTGGCGGCTCGCGCTGCGCTTCAAGCGGCACGACGACAAGAAGGCGTCGGAGCTTCGCGCGTTCCTGCGCACCGGCACCACCACGCTCTCGGAGACGTGGAGCTACATCCTGCCCGCGCAATGACCATGAATGCGACGGACGTCGTCGACCGCTATCTCGCGCGCCTGCCGCTCGCCGCCGCGCGCCGCAGCGCTGTCGCCGCCGAGGCGGCGAAGGCGCGCGATGCGCCGCATGCGCTCGCGCGCATCCATGAAGCGCTGGCCGACGCGGCCAGCGCCGGACGCAGCGTATTCGGCACCATCGGCGCGCGCCTGCGCCTCGCCACCGCCGCCACGCAAACGCCGATCGACACGCGCGACGTGCACGGCCGGGAGCGGCTCGAGACGACACCGCGCCTCGCGCGAATCCCCATGGCGCCGCACGCGTGGCCGGGCCTGCGCAAGGGCCGCGACGAGGAGTCGCCGGCGCGGGACGACCGGCGCCATCCGTCGCGTCCGCGGCATCCCGGCAGCCGCTGGAAGCGGCAGGCGTCGCATCGGCGCCTCCTGCTCGTGGCACTGATCGTCACGCAGACGCTCGTCGCCACCGACTACATGGCGCTCGTGCTGCCGTATCACGGGACGACGCCGCTCGAGATGGCGATCCTCGCGCTGTTCGCGATCCTGTTCGCGTGGATATCCGCCGGCTTCTGGACCGCGGTCGCGGGCTTCTGGGTCCTTTCGCGCCGGCGCGATCGCTACGCGATCTCGAGCCGCATGATCGGCGACGCGCCGAATGCGATTCCCCCCGACGCGCGCACGGCGATCGTGATGCCGATCTGCAACGAGGACGTGCCGCGCGTGTTCGGCGGCTTGCGCGCCACGTACGAATCGCTGCGCGACACGGGTGCGCTCGACCGCTTCGATTTCTTCGTGCTGTCCGATACCGGCAATGCGGACACGCGCGTCGCGGAGCTCGACGCGTGGTTCGCGCTGTGCCGCGCCGTCGACGGCTTCGGGCGCATCTTCTATCGCTGGCGCCAGCACCGCATCAAGCGCAAGAGCGGCAACATCGCCGACTTCTGCCGGCGCTGGGGCCGCAAGTACCGCTACATGATCGTGCTCGACGCCGACAGCGTGATGACCGGCGATTGCCTCACCGCGCTCGTGCGCATCGCCGAGGCCAATCCCGACGCCGGCATCATCCAGACCGCGCCGCGCGCCGCCGGCCGCGACACGCTCTATGCGCGCGTGCAGCAGTTCGCCACCGCCGTGTACGGGCCGCTCTTCACCGCGGGATTGCATGCGTGGCAATTCGGCGAGTCGCATTACTGGGGGCACAACGCGATCATTCGCGTCGCACCGTTCATCCGCTACTGCGCGATCGGGCGGCTGCCCGGGCACGGCGCGCTGTCGGGCGAGATCCTGTCGCACGATTTCGTCGAGGCGGCGCTGATGCGGCGCGCCGGCTGGGGCGTGTGGATTGCGTACGATCTTCCCGGCAGCTACGAGGAAATGCCGCCGAACCTGATCGACGAGCTCGCGCGCGACCGGCGCTGGTGCCAGGGCAACCTGATGAACTTCCGCCTCTTCTGGATGAAGGGGCTGCATCCCGCGCATCGCGCCGTGTTCATGACCGGCGTGCTCGCGTACCTGTCGGCGCCGCTGTGGTTCCTGTTCCTGATCCTGTCGACGGCGCTGCTCGCGATCCAAACGCTGACCGAGCCCACGTACTTCACGCATCCGTACCAGCTCTTTCCGCTGTGGCCGCAGTGGCGGCCGGAATGGGCGATCACGCTGTTCTCGGCGACGGCGCTGCTGCTGTTTCTGCCGAAAATCCTCGCCGGCGTGCGCGTCGCGGCGACCGAGCCGGCGCATTACGGCGGTCGCGTGCATCTCGCGGCGAGCGTCGCGGGCGAGATGCTCGTGTCGGCGCTGCTCGCGCCGATCCGCATGCTGTTCCACACGCAGTTCGTCGTGATGGCGTTCCTCGGCCGCAAGCTGCGCTGGAAGTCGCCGCCGCGCGGCGACAGCGAAACGACGTGGGCGATGGCGCTCGAGCGGCACGGCCTGCACACGATCTTCGGCGTCGTGTGGGCGGCGGTCGTGTGGCTGTTGAATCCGTTGTACCTGTGGTGGCTGGCGCCGGTCGTAGGCGCGCTCGTGCTGTCGATTCCCCTGTCGGTGGTGACGAGCCGCGTGGGCCTCGGGCGCAAGCTGCGGCGCCGCAAATACTTCCTGATTCCCGAGGAGTCGCACCCGCCGCCGATCATCCGCGCGACGCGGCGTTACTGGCACCACGCGCCACCGCCCGCCGACCTCGCCACGGCGATCGTCGATCCGATCGTCAACGCGCTCGTGTCGGGACAGGCGGTGATGCGGCCGATCCAGCGCTGGCCGCGCGAAGCGGTGGCCGACGCGCTCGTCGCGCGCGCGCTGCGGCAGGGCGCCGATGCGCTGTCGGCGCAGGATCGCAGCCAGCTGCTCACCGATCCGATCGCGCTGTCCGCACTGCATTTCGACGTGTGGACGTCGCCCGACGCGCATCCGAGCTGGCGCGCGGCGACGGAGCGGCGCCCGACGCGTCCGGCCGTTTTGCACGAAACACGGGTGGCGCCCGCGGACGCGCTCGACCCGGCCATGACGCCCGACGCGGCGCATGGATGATGCGGGGCGAAGCGTCGCGGCCGGAACCGGACTGCGTCCCCGCACGCGGCAGCGCAGCGCCGACGCGGCGCGCGCGGAAGGCCGCGCCGTGAAGGCGAACGTGCGGTCGAAGGCACTGCGCAAGCACGCCGAATACGTCGAGCCGCTGCTCGATTCGATCTGGCCGTTCCTCGCGATCGTCGTCGTGCTGGTCGCGCTCGCGCTCACCGATTTCCTGCTCGTCGAGCCGCCGCATGCGGCGCGCGCCACGCTGCTCGCGCTGCGGCTCGTCGCCGGCACGGCGCTGCTCGTGCTCGCCGGCCTGACGCTGCGGCGCCTGTTCGTGCAGCGCGCGCGCCTTCAGGACGCGCTTCGCGCCAGCGAAGACCGCCTTGTCAGCTCGCTCTCGGACATCCAGAAGCGCCGACAGGCCGAAGCGCTGCTGTTCGAAGAGAAGGAGCGCGCACAGGTGACGCTTGCGTCGATCGCCGATGCCGTGGTCACCGTCGACACGTCGGGCCGCATCGAATACCTGAATCCCGTCGCGGAGCGCGTCACCGGGTGGCCGGTCGGCGAGGCGCGTCAGCGCGCGGTGGCGGAAGTCTTCGCCGTCGTCGACGAGCAGACCGGCGCACCGATCGCCGACCCCGTCGCACGTGCGCTCACCGACGGCGAGATCGTCGAGGCCGAAGGCAACGTCGTGCTGCTGTGCCGCGGCGCGGAGTCGATCGCGATCGACTACAGCGTGGCGCCGATCCGCGATCGCGCGGCCAACATCGTCGGGGCGGTGCTCGTGATCCAGGACATGAGCCGCGAACGCCAATACGCCGCGCGGCTCTCCAATCTCGCGAGTCACGACGCATTGACGGGCCTCCTCAATCGCCGCGAGTTCGAGCAGCGCGTGCGCTCGCTCGTCGAGGCGCGCGACGGACAGGTGGGGCAGCATGCGGTGCTCTACCTCGACCTCGACCAGTTCAAGGTCGTCAACGACACGAGCGGCCACGCGGCCGGCGACGAACTGCTGCGGCAGGTCGGCGCGCTGCTGCGGCCGCGGCTGCGCGAAGGGGACGTCCTCGCACGCCTCGGCGGCGACGAGTTCGGCGTGCTGCTGCCGCACTGCCCGCCCGCGCCGGCGCTCCGCATCGCCGACGCGCTGCGCAAGGCCATCGTCGATTTCCGCTTCGCCTGGAAGAACCGCTCGTTCACGATCGGCGTCAGCATCGGCCTCGTCAACCTCGCCGACGGGCCGCATACGCTCGCGAGCGTGCTGTCCGCGGCCGACGCCGCGTGCTATCTCGCCAAGGACAAGGGTCGCAATCGCGTGCAGGTGTATCGCCCCGAGGACAGCGAAGTCGCCGCGCGCCGCGGCGAGATGGAATGGGTGAACCGCATCCATCGCGCGCTGGCCGAGGATCGCCTGTGTCTGTATTCGCAGCCGATGCGGCCGATGCAGGCGTCGGCGGCGCACGTCGAGCACGAGGAACTGCTCGTGCGCCTGATCGACGAGCAGAACGAGCTGATCCCGCCGATCGCCTTCATTCCCGCCGCCGAGCGCTACCACCTGATGCCGACGATCGATCGCTGGGTGATCCGCACGGCGTTTCGCGTGCTCGCCGAGCGGCGCGCCGAAGGACGCCTGGGCGGCACCTATGCGATCAACGTGTCGGGCGCGTCGATCGGCGACGAGGAATTCCAGGATTACGTGCGCGAGAGCTTCGCGCGCTTTCGCATCCCGCACGCGTCGATCTGCTTCGAGATCACCGAGACCACGGCCGTGACGAGCCTGTCGAAGGCCGCGGAATTCATCGGCGCATTCCGCGAGCCGGGTTGCCGCTTTGCGCTCGACGATTTCGGCGTCGGCGTGTCGTCGTTCACGTATCTCAAGCAACTGCCGGTCGACTACCTGAAGATCGACGGCAGCTTCGTGAAGAACATGCTGAACGACCCCGTCGACGCGGCGATGGTCGAGGCGATCCATCGCATCGCGCGCGTGATGGGCAAGCAGACGATCGCCGAATCGGTCGAGTCGGCGGCAACGCTCGATGCGCTGCGCAGCGTCGGCATCGACTACGCGCAGGGCAACGCGATCGCGCCGCCGACGATGTTCGCGCCGCCGGGCATGCGCGCGCGCCACGTCGCCGAGCGCGGCCGCCACGATGGCGAACGCGCGCGCACGGCCGAGCGGCACGACGCCGAGCGCCGGCGCAGCGACGACGTGGTGCACATCGGCGACGGCGAACGCAAACGGCAGCGCATGCACAAGGGGAGAGTTGCGCCATGAACGAAGCGAACAAGAGTGCCATCGTCACCGGTGGCGGCAGCGGCATCGGCCGCGCGGTCGCACTGGCGCTCGCGCGCGCCGGGTATCGCGTCGCGCTCGCCGGACGCCGACAGGGTGTGCTCGACGAAGCCGTCGCGAACGCAGGCGAACTGCGCGAGCGCCTGTTGCCGGTCGCCACCGACGTCACCGACGATGCATCGGTCGCGCGGCTGTTCGACCGGGTGCACGATCGCTTCGGGCGGCTCGACCTGCTCTTCAACAACGCGGGGATCGGCTCGCCGCCGGTGGGCCTCGAGGACCTGCCGCTCGCGACCCTTCGCGCCGTCATCGACACGAACCTGCTCGGCCCGTTCCTGTGCACGCAGCACGCGATCCGGATCATGAAGGCGCAACAGCCGCGCGGCGGCCGCATCATCAACAACGGCTCGATCTCGGCGCATGCGCCGCGTCCGAATTCGGCGCCCTACACCGCGACGAAGCACGCGATCACCGGCCTCACGAAGTCGACGTCGCTCGACGGACGCAAGTACGACATCGCCTGCGGGCAGATCGACATCGGCAATGCGCTCACCGACATGGCGGCGAGGATGCAGAAGGGTGTGGCGCAGGCGAACGGCGAGATCGCCGTCGAGCCGGTGATGGACGTCGGGAACGTCGCGAGCGCCGTCGCCTACATGGCGAGCCTGCCGCTCGAGGCGAACGTCCAGTTCCTGACCGTGATGGCGACGAAGATGCCGTTCGTGGGAAGAGGCTAGCGACGAGTCCGGCGCGACGCCGTCAACTGCATCCGCGCAGCAGGAAGATGATCACGAGGATCGGCACGGGCACGCCCACGAGCCACGCGAGGATGTAGCCCCAGCGGCCGCGCTGGGCGCGCAGGAGCGCGAGCGGTGTCCGGGCAGGCCTCACATCTTTGTCGCGTCACGCCGCTCGGCGCTTCCCGCGACGTGCGACTCGATCACGTTGGGCGTGCTCACCGGGTCGAAGTCGGCCCACTTGCCGTTGCGCCAGGCGCCGTCGGCGCGCTCGATCATCCGCGCGCCGTGGTCGTGCAGCAGGTCGACGGCCAGCTCCTGGTCGTCGTCGGTGTCGGTGTTGACGGCCACCATCACCCCCGCCGGCCGCGGTTGCGGCGCCGGCGTGTCGTCGCCCATTTTCTGCACGGCGCCCGCGAGCGAGCCCGCGTAGGCGCCGACGGCTGCCCCTCCGGCCACACCCAGCGGACCGACGACCGGGGTGGCCGCGAGGCCCACCACCGCGCCGATGGCGGTACCGACGGCCGCGCCCTTCACGGCACCGGCATCGCCCTCCCCCGCCTTCGAATCCGCGAGCTGGTCGCCACCGGTCGGCAGCGCGTCGTGGCGCCCGGGCGGGCCGAGCGTGAACTGGTCGAGGTCGCCCGCGTCGAATCCGGCGCCGCGCAGTTCGTGCGCCGCCGCGGTCGCCTGCGCCTCGTCGTCGAAGACGCCTGCCACGATGTGCGTCATATCCTGTCCTCGGTGCTGTCCCTTCGCGGGACCGTCGAGTCAGCGTAGACGCGATGGGCCGCGCCGCGGATCGGCTGCGTCCCGAATCCAGTGTAAGGAAGCGCCTACGGTCGACGCGGCCAGCGCCGCGCATCGGTCGCATGACCGGCTGACGCGCACGAAACGCCGGTTACTGACCTCGCTCCGGCGCCGGGTTGCCCGGGCATGCGGGGACCTTGCCCCAGTAGCCATCGCAGTAGCGAAAGCGCACGCGCTGCCCGCAGATCACGCGGGCGATGAAATCCTCTCGCGTGCACCGCGACATTTCGTCGTTCATGCGCGTCCACCGATCGACCGGCGCGGCGGCCGTGGCCGCGGGCGGAGCCGGCGCGACTGCCCGCTGCTTCGGCGGCGTCGGCGGCACAGGTGCGGGCGCGGCTGCCGGCTCTGCGGGCGAGGCTTCCGGCCTCTGACCGGGCGGACGCGCCGCCGCGTGCGGGCGCGACCCGCCGCGATGCGCCGGCAACGGCGTGATCTGCACGGGCGCCTCGGCCGCCGGTTCGGCCGAGGGAGCGGCTTCGGCGGATGATGGCGCCTCCGCCGTGGGAGCCCCCGTGGTGGTGTCGGCGGTGGCCGGCGGCGCGGGGGGCGCCGCGTTGGCATCCGGGAGTGACGGCGCCGGCTCCGCCGGGGGGCTCGCGGGCAGCGCGGGCGGCATCGCGGTATCCGTGGTCGATGGCGCCGCGACGAGCGGTGGCGTCGGCCGCAACCACCAGGCGGCTGTCAGACCCACCGCGCCCAGGACGAGGCACGCGACGATGAGCGCCGTCGCGAGCCGGTAGCGCGACGGCGCGTTCGAGTACGCGGGTGTCGAATCGAGCTCGCCCGGCGCCGCCCCGCCCTCGCGACTCGGCGAGCGCTCGTCGGGCGCCGCGTGCGTGTCGACTCGGGGCGGAAATCCGGCTTGCGTGCCGGGTGCGCGCGCCTCCCCGCGGGGCGGCGGGGCGGCCTCCGCGTACACGGCGTTGGCGGCCTCGCGGCGAACGCCGGCCATCGCGGCGGCGAACGCGATCGGCGTGGGCAGGTCCTGCTCGGCGCCGCAGTGGACGCAGTAGCGGGCGCGCGCGGGAAGAGTGCGATTGCAGCTTCGGCAGATCATCGTGCGTTCGGCGTCGTACCCCGCTGCAATACACGGAGGTGGCGCGACACGAAGGCTCCCCATCCTGCCTCAAAACGGAGCCCCGTAGAAGACGTGCGCGTTTTTACACGACGATCGGTCGTGCGCCCCGAGGTTGCCGACGCATGGACGCACGCGATAATCGACATTCTCCCAAGCGAAAGGCGCGCTTCGACCATGATGCCCGATATCGCCCGAATCGAGACGCTGGTCCGCGAAATCATCGCCGCACTCGGCGAGGACCCCGAACGCGAGGGCCTCGTCAAGACGCCCGAGCGCGTCGCGAAGGCGCTCGCCTTCCTGACCTCCGGCTACAAGAGCGATCTCACGACGCTCGTCAACGGCGCGATCTTCACGCAGACGACGAACAGCATGGTGATCGTGAAGAACATCGAGGTGTACAGCCTGTGCGAGCACCACATGCTGCCGTTCTTCGGCCGCTGCCACATCGGCTACATCCCGACGGGGCGCGTGTTCGGCGTGTCGAAGCTCGCGCGGCTCGTCGACATGTATGCGCGAAGGCTGCAGCTGCAGGAGCGGCTGACCGAGCAGATCTCGCAGGCGGTCTTCGAGACGATCGACGCGAAGGGCGTGGGCGTGATGATCGAGGCGCGGCACCTTTGCATGATGATGCGCGGCGTCGAGAAGCAGAATTCGGAAATGGTCACGTCGTCGGTGCTCGGCACCTTTCGCGATTCGCAGGCGACGCGCGAGGAGTTTTTGGCGCTGATCGGCGCGCGCGGCTGAGGGCGCCGCTTCGCGGCGGCGCCTACTCCGCGGCCACGGCCGGCGACGGTCCCTGGCCCGGTCGCCCCGGCCGCAACAGCATCACGAGCGGAATCATCACGAGGAAGCTCAGCACGATCACCCAGAACGCGTGCAGCAGGCCGAGCATCTGCGCCTGCAGTCCCGCCTGCTGTGCGAGGATCGCGAGCCCCTGTCCCTGCGCCTTGAGGTGCAGCGGATCGAGATACTGCTGCACTTCGAAGCGATACGGATCGATGTAGCCGCGCAGCGCCCCCCAGCTCGCCTGCGCGCCGCGCGCGAGCGACACGCTCACGATCGAGATTCCGATCGACGAGCCGATCGAGCGGACCAGGCTGTAGACGCCCGCGGCTTCCGCCGTCAGCGTCTTCGGCAGCGTCGCGAAGGCGATCGCGGACAGCGGCACGAACACGAAGCCGATGCCGACGCCCTGCAGCACGAGCGGCACGACCAGCGACGACGACGTGGTGTTGAAGCCCACGTGCGTCATCATCCACGCGCCGAGCGTACCGACGGCGATGCCGAAATAGATGAGCGGCTTCGCGCCCACCTTGCCGATGACGCGGCCGACGACGAGCATCGCGAACAGGCTTCCGAAGCCGCGCGGCATCATCGCGAGGCCGGTCTGGAACGTCGGGTACTGCAGCACGCTCTCGAACATCACCGGCTGCAGCAGCATGCCGCCGTACAGCGAAAGGCCCATCGCGCCGCCGACGATCGACGCCGCCGAGAAATTGCGGTCGGCGAAGATACGGATGTTGATCAGCGTGTGACGCTTCGACACGATCGAGTGGCCGACGAACAGCACGAGGCCGACGGCGAGGATCGCGGCGGACCAGCGGATCGACGACGCGTCGAACCAGTCCTCCTGCTGTCCGCGATCGAGCAGGTACTGCAGGCCGCCGATGAACATCGCGAGATACGCGACGCCCCACCAGTCCATGCCGCGTTCCTTCACCGGCGTGTCGGGCACGTGGCGTGCGGCGAGCAGGAACGACAGCACGCCGACGGGTACGTTGATGTAGAAATTCCAGCGCCAGTTGACGGTTTCGGTGAGCCACCCGCCGAGCGTCGGGCCGAGGATCGGCGCGACCATCACCCCCATGCCCCAGATCGCCATCGCCTTGCCGCGCTCGTGCAGCGGGTAGCTGTCGACCATGATCGCCTGCGACAGCGGCACCAGCGACGCGCCGAAGATGCCCTGCAGAAGGCGGAACAGCACGATCTCGGTGAGCGACGTCGCAATGCCGCACAGCGCCGACGCGACGACGAAGCCCGCGATGCTGATCAGCAGATACTTGCGGCGGCCCAGGCGATCGGTGAGGTAGCCGGTCATCGGCATGACGATCGACGACGCCACGATGTAGCTCGTCAGCACCCAGCTGATCTGGTCGAGCGACGCGCCGAGTTCGCCCGCCATGTGCGGCAGCGCGACGTTGACGATCGTCGTGTCGAGCACCTGGATCACGGTGGCGGCCATGACCGCCAGCACGACGAAGAAACGCGAACCCTGCGCGGGTCGGTTCATCGCACCGCTTTACTGCGCAATCGAAACGCTCACGGTCGCCGTCGCGCCGACGCGCAGCGGGAACCGCGGATCCGGATCGTCGATGCTGACGCGTACCGGCACGCGCTGCGCGATCTTCACCCAGTTTCCGTTCGCGTTCTGCGGCGGCAACAGCGAGAACGCCGCGCCGGTGCCGCCGGCGAGGCTCTGCACCTTGCCGTGGAACGTGTGGTCGGGATACATGTCGACGACGACCGTCGCCGGGCGTCCCGGCACCACGCCGGTCAACTCGGTTTCCTTGAAGTTCGCGTCGACCCAGAAACTGTTCGCGACGACGATCGCGAACAGCGGATTGCCGGGCGTGACGACGGTGCCCGGCGTCAGGTTGAAGCTCGTGATCCACCCTTCCTCGGTCGCGCGCACGACCGTATGCTCGAGGTCGAGCTTCGCCTTCTCGACCTCGGCCTGCGCGACGCGCACGGCCGGCGTCGTCGTGCCGTTCTTCGACAGCGCTTCGCGCGCCTTGGCGAGGCGCGCCTTCGACGCCTCGACGGCCGCCTGCGCCGTGCGCACGCGCGCCTGCGCGTCGTCCTCGGCCTGCTTCGACACGAAGTTCTCGTGCACGAGCTGCGTGGTGCGCCGCAGGTTCGCCTCGGCGTTGTTGAGCGACGCCGTCTGCTGCGCGACCTCGGCCTGCGCGGCGAGCACGTCGGACTGGTCTTGTCGCGTGCCCTGCTCGGCGAGCCGCAGCTTGCCCTCGTTCTCCGCCAGCGCCGCCTCGAACGGCCGCCGGTCGATTTCGAACAGCACGTCGCCCCTGTGCACGTACTCGTTGTCGTGGACGTCGACCTTCACGATCGGCCCCATGACGAGCGACGATACCTGCACGATGCGCGCGTTGACGTACGCGTTCTCGGTGGTCTGGTACAGCGACTTCTCGTGCCACCACCACGCCGCCGCGACGAGTGCCACGATCAGCCCCAGCACGATCAGGATCGTGCGCGGCGACAGCCGGAACGAGAGCCGCGTCATGATTTCAACCCGTCGAGCCGCGCGCGGGCCTTGCCGAGCAGCGTGCAGAGCTGATCCATTTCGTGCGCGGTGAGTGCGCTCCTGACTTCGTGGCGCAGCTCGAGCGCAACCGCGTGGATCGTGGTGAGGAGGCGCCGCGCGCGCGGCGTGAGGCCGATCGCGTTGCGCCGCCGGTCGCCGGGCACGCTCGACCGCACGACGAGGTCGTCGCGCTCCATGCGGTCGACGAGCGCGACCATCGCCGGCGCGCCGATGTCGAGGAAGTCGGCGAGCTCGCGCTGCGAAAGCGTGCCGCCGGCGCGCGACAGCGCGAGCAGCGCCTGCCACTGCGCACGCGTCAGGCCGAGCGGGCGCAGCCGCTTGTCGAGCTCGCTGCGCCAGCTTTTCGACAGCGCATGGATGAGGAGGCCGAGCGTCTCGGCGCGGTCCGGCTGCGCCGCGACCGCGTGCGCATCGCGCGCCGGAGGGCGGCGGCCGGTGCCCGTTTGCATGTGAGTTGTTCGCATGCGAACCATTATCGGGAATTGCACGCCGGCTTTCAAGATGGCGCGCTTGGCGAACGATGTTGCATGCGACAATCGACAATCCGCTGCCGTCCCTCGCCGACCCATGCCCGCCACTTCCGACAAGACATCGCGCAAGGCGCCGAAATCCGCGTCGCGCAAGGATTCGAGCCGAAAGGCGTCGCCGCGCAAGGGCGCGTCGGCGAAGACCGCGTCGTCGCGTCCGAAGCGCGCCTACTCGGTGCGCAATTCACCCATCCACGGCCGCGGCGTGTTCGCGACGCGCACGATCCGCAAGGGCGCGGACATCATCGAATACCGCGGACGGCGCGTGACGATGGACGAAGCGGACGCGTTGCCCGACAGCGATCCGGACAACCCCTATCACACGTTCCTGTTCGAGCTGAACGACGGGCGCGTGATCGACGCGTCGGTGCGCGGCAACGCCGCGCGCTGGATCAACCACAGCTGCAAGCCGAACTGCGTGCCGTACGAGGACGAGGACGCCCGCGTGTTCATCGAGGCGAAGCGCACGATCCGCGCCGGCGAGGAACTTTCGTACGACTACAAGCTGAACGTGCCCGGCCGCCACACGAAGGCGCTGCTCGCGAACTACGCGTGCCGTTGCGGCGCGCCGCGCTGCCGCGGCTCGATGGTCGACCCGGGCAAGAAGAAGAAGTAGGGTCGGCCTGCTTCCTACGCGAGGTGCGCGAGGCCCGCGAGCGTGGCCACGATCAGCACCCACACCGGATTGACGCGCGTCCATGCGAGCATTGCGGTGGCGACCATCGTCAGCGCGAACGCGCCGGGCGAGCGATCGGCGCCCTGCGCCAGCGTGTAGCCGGTGGCGAGGATGAGGCCGATCGCGATCGGCGACAGCGCCTTCTGCACGACCTTGCGCATCCGCGACTGCTGCAGGCGATCGGCCCAGTGCCACGCGACGTAGCAGGCGACCGACGACGGACCCACCGCGGCCAGCGTCGCCACCAGCGCGCCGGGCACGCCCGCGACTTTCCAGCCGACGAGCGCGACGATCATCGCGTTCGGGCCGGGCGACAGTTGCGCGATGGCGAAGAGATCCGCGAAGTCGGCGCTCGTCATCCAGCCTTCGACGTCGACGACGACGCGGTGCACTTCGGGCAGGATCGCATTGATGCCGCCGATCGCGACCAGCGACAGCGCGGTGAAGCGCGTCGCGATCTCTGCGAGAACGTCGAGGTGCATGGGGATCGGGGGCAGTGTTGCGTCTCGCCTATCGCGTCGCGTGCCACTCGAGCGCCACGGCGAGCACGATCAGCACGACGACGACCGACAGCAGCGGCCACTGCAGCACGCCGACGCACACGAACGCTGCCCCGCCCATCAAAAGCCCGCGCGGCGGCGGCCGCGTCTGCACGAGCAGCCGGATGCCGGTGCCGAGGATCAGCCCCGCCGCGGCCGCGGCCGCCCCGCCCATCGCCGCATGCGTGACGGGATCGCGCGCGATCGTCGCGTAGAAGGTCGCGATCAGCAGCACCACGCCGACGGGCACGAACAGGATGCCGGTGACCGCGATCAGCGAGCCCACGGGACCGTGCGTGCGCGCGCCGATGATCACCGCGAGGTTGACGACGTTCGGCCCAGGCAACACCTGGCAGAGCCCGATCAGCTCGGCAAACTCGGGGTCGGAGAGCCAGCGGCGCTCGTCGACGAGCACGCGGCGCGCCCACGGCAGCACGCCGCCGAAGCCCAGCAGGCCCATCTTGAGGAAGCTCGCGAAGAGCTGGCCGCGAGTGATGCCGGCAAGCGCGGCCACCGGCTTCGTCGACAAGGACGCGTTCATCGAAAAGGCGCGATTCTAGCTGCCGCCGTTGCGGCGAAGGCCGCCTCGCCCTCACAATCACGCCCATTCCGTCGCCCGGCCCCCGATTCGACCCATGCCCGCCATGACCACCCCGCTTCGTACGCGCGGCTCCAGCACGCGATGAGTCGCAAGCGCAGCAGCCACCCCGCCGGCACCGTCGTCGTCGTCGAGTTCGACTCGAAGATCCTCGCCGACAATCCGCTCGGCGACCCGCACGTGCGCAAGCTTGCCGTCTGGCTTCCGCCGGGCTACGACAGCGGCACGGTTCGCGGACAGGCAAGCGGCCGGGGCAAGCACTATCCCGTGCTGTTCGACCTCGTGGGGTTCACCGGCTCCGGGCTCGCGCACGTCAACTGGCGGCCGTTCGACGAGAACGTGCCCGAGCGCGTGGCGCGCCTCGTCGCCGAGCGGCGCATCGGCCCGACGATCGTCGTGTTCCCCGATTGCTTCACGTCGATGGGCGGCAACCAGTACGTCAATTCACCGGCGATCGGCCGCTACGCGGATTACCTCACGCGCGAGTTGATTCCGTACGTCGATCGAGAATTCCGCACGCTCGCGTCGCGCGAGCATCGCGGCTGTTTCGGCAAGTCGTCGGGCGGCTACGGCGCGATCATCCATGCGATGAAATACGCGAAGTACTGGGGTGCGGTCGCCGATCATTCGGGCGACGCGCTCTTCGACTTCTGCTATTTCACCGACTGGCCGCGAACGCTGAACGAGCTCGACCGCTATCGCAAGCGTCCGCGCACGCCCGGACGCGTCGACGTGATCCGCGACGAGCGCGACGCGGCGGAAGGCATCGACGACGGGCGCGTGCGCCGCTTTCTCGACCACGTATTCGCCAAGGAAAAGCTGTCCGACGCCGAGGTGCACGCGCTGATGAATTTGGCGATGGCGGCGACCTACGACCCCGATCCCGACACACCGCTCGGCTTCCGCCTGCCGTTCAACCTCGAGACCGGCGAACTCCTTCCCGCGCGCTGGCGCCGCTGGCAGAAGCACGATCCGGTGCACCTTGTCGCGTCGTCCAAGCGGAACCTGCAGTCGATGCGCGGCATCTACATCGACTGCGGATGGCGCGACCAGTATCACCTGCATTACGGTGCGAGGCTCCTGTCGAAGCGCCTCACGCAGTACGGCATCGCGCACGTGTACGAGGAATTCGACGACACTCACTCGTCGATCGACTACCGGATGGACGTGAGCCTGCCGTATCTCTACCGCGCACTCAAGCCTTGACGCGCCGGTAGCATCGATTCGAGGGGGAGACGATGCGTTGGGGCGACTTCAGGCGGAGCGAGAACGTCGAGGATCGGACCGGTGAAGGTCCGGTCGGCGGCGGTGGCTTTCCGATGGGGGGCCTGCACATCGGTGGCGGCGCGCTCGTCATCATCGTCATCGTCGGCATGCTGTTCGGGATCAACCCGCTCGACATGCTGGGTTTGCTCGAGGGCGGCGGCGGCGGCACCGTCCAGCAGCAGGCGGCACCGGGCTACGGGCCGCAGGGCCGCTCGTCGCCGGCGCAGGCGACCGCGAAGGATTTTTCGCGCGCCGTGCTCGGCGACACCGAGGACGTGTGGACAGCGGTTTTCAAGCAGATGGGGCGCCAGTACGTGCCGCCGACGCTCGTGCTCTACACCGGGGCGACGCGTTCGGGTTGCGGCGTGGCGCGCGAGGCCGTCGGGCCGTTCTACTGTCCCGCGGATCGCAAGCTCTACCTCGACACGCATTTCTTCGACGAACTGCGCTCGCGCTTCGGAGCGCCTGGCGAGTTCGCGCAGGCGTACGTGATCGCACACGAGGTCGGCCATCACGTACAGGACCTGCTCGGCACGATGGACAAGGTGCAGGCGGAGATGCAGCAGAGCAGCCAGGCGCGCGCCAACGCGCTGTCGGTACGCCTCGAGCTGCAGGCCGACTGCTACGCCGGCGTGTGGGGCTTCTACGCGAAGAAGCGCAACCTGATCGACACGAGCGACATCCAGAGCGGGCTCAACGCCGCCGCCGCCGTCGGCGACGACAACATCCAGCGCCACGCGCAAGGCTATGTCGTGCCCGAGTCGTTCACGCACGGCAGCGCGGCGCAGCGCACGCACTGGTTCCAGACCGGGCTCGAATCGGGCGATCCGCGCGATTGCAACACGTTCCAGTCGGGCTCGCCGTAGCGGTAGCCGGCGCTTGCCGGCGCCGCGCGAGTGCCCCTATGATCGCGGGCGAAAGGAGCGTCATGAAGATCCTCGCTGCGTTGTCGATTTTCGCGGTCGCGGCGATGCTTTGCGCCTGCGCCCCCGCACCGCTCACCAAGGCCGACGTGGACGGCAAGGTCGTGTGCAACTCGGACCGCATGGCCGAGATCGAGCGCGCGGCGCGGCGCGAGAACAAGGACGTGCACTGGGTGCACTGCCCGCAGGCCACGCTCCGCGTCGCGTCGTGATGCGCGTCATCCGGCACGCAGCCCGCTGACGCCGGCCATGCGTTCGTCGAATTGCCCGGGTTGCGACCGGGCGATGCGGTCGACTTTGCTTGCGCGTGCCCCGCTCGCGCCGCTGCCCGTCGACGTGTGCGACGACTGCCAGGCGATGTGGCTCGACGCCACCGAGAGCCAGCAGATGACGCCGGGGGCGGTGCTTGCGATGTTCCGGATGATCGCGGCGTCGAAGCCGCAAGCGCGGCGTGCGTACCGCGCGTTGCTCCCCTGCCCGCGCTGCACCACGCCGTTGTCGCTCACGCAGGACATCCAGCACACGACCCGCTTCACCTACTTCCGCTGTCGCTACGGGCACGGACGCTTCACGCCGTACGTGCAGTTCCTGCGCGAGAAGAATTTCATCCGGCCGATCGATCCGCAGGAGATCGAGCGGCTGAAGAGCGTCGTGACGACGGTGCGCTGCGTCAGTTGCGGCGCGCCGGTTCCGCTCGATCGCTCGGCCGTATGCCCGTACTGCGGCGCGCCGGTGATGCTGCTCGACCCGCAGGCGGTGGACCGCGCCGTCGCGCAGTTGCAATCCGCGGAGACCAAGCGCACCGCGAGTGCTGCGCCGCTGTCGCCGGAAGCGGTGATGGCGATCGCGAGTGTCGAGCGCGAACTCGCGAAGGATCGGCAGCAGGCGATGGGCGAAAGCGGCGTCGATCTGCTGATGCTCGGCTTTCGCGCACTCGACCATCTGCTCGCACATTAGAGCGCTTCGCGAGGTCGCGTCGGCTTGCCGGTAGAATCCGAAGCGTCCGACCACTGGAGCCCCCCGATGACTTCTCGTGTCGTCCACGTCGTTGCGGCCGCGGCGTTCGCAGCGTTCGCCACTGCCGCCGTCGCGCAGCAACCTGCGGCAGCGCCTGCCGCGTCGTCCGCACCGATCCCGCAGCACAGTTGCGGCAAGCCGCCGGAATATCCGGGCAACCTCGCGAGCGACACGCAGAAGCGCACGTGGCAGAAGGACTACGTCGCGTACATCGATTGCGTGAAGAAGTTCATCGAGGAGCAGCAGGCGGCGGCGGAGCCGCACGTCAAGGCGTCGAACGCGGCGATCAACGAATACAACGCCGCGGTCAAGTCGTACAACGAGACCGTCCAGAAGGCCAACGAAAAGTAGCGCCACCGTGGCGCAGGCGACGGGCGGCGCGAGCGAGGCGGCGCCCGCCGTACTCGCGCGCGTGCTGCTCGACGGCTTCGATCGTCACTACGCGCTGTTCCGCGAGTGCGCGCAGGCGGCGAAGGGCTACTTCGAGGCCGGGAACTGGCTCGCGATCGCACACATCGGCCGCGAGCGCATCGATTTCTACGACCGGCGCGTCGCGGAGACGGTCGCGCGCATCGAGCGCGACTTCGCCGTCGGCCGCGACGACGCCTTCTGGGGCGAGGTGAAGCGCGCGTTCATCGCGCTCCTCGCCGATCACCGGCAGCCGGAATGCGCCGAGACGTTCTTCAACACCGTCTCGACGAAGATCCTGCATCGCACGTACTTCCACAATCGGTGCCTGTTCGTGCGGCCCGCGGCGTCGACCGAATATCTCGACGACGGCGCGCCGTCGTACCGCTGCTATTACCCGCGTCGCCACGGTTTGCGCGCCACCCTGATCGACGCGGTGCTCGACTTCGGCTTCGACCTCCGCTTCGCGGATTTCCGGCGCGACCTGCGCCATGTGCTCGCCGCGATGCGCCGCCACCTCGCGCGGCCGTTTCGCCTCGACGCGAATTTCCAGATCCAGGTGCTGCGCAATCCGCTGTTCCGCAACCAGACGGCATACGTCGTGGGCCGGCTCGTCAACGGTGACCGCATGCAGCCGTTCGTCGTCGCGATCAAGCGCCGCAGCGACGAGCGCCTGTATGTCGATGCGCTGTTGACCGACCCGCTCGAGCTCGCGCTGCTGTTTTCGGCGAATCGCGCGTACTTCCTCGTCGACATGGAGGTGCCGTCGGCGTACGTGCAGTTCCTGCACGCGATGCTGCCCGACAAGACGGCGTCTGAGCTCTACACGATGCTGGGGCTGCAGAAGCACGGCAAGACGCTCTTCTTCCGCGACTTCCTGCATCACCTCAAGCATTCGACCGACCGCCTCGTCGAGGCACCGGGCATTCCGGGCCTCGTGATGTGCGTGTTCACGCTGCCGTCGTATCCGTACGTGTTCAAGGCGATCCGCGACCGCATCCCTGCGCGGAAGGAAACGGACGCGGCGCGCGTGCGGCAGAAGTACGCGCTCGTCAAGCATCACGACCGCGCGGGCCGGATGACGGACACGCTCGAGTATTCCGACGTGGCCATTCCGCGCGAGCGCTTCAGCGAAAGGCTCCTCGCCGAGCTCGAGCGCGAGATCCCGTCGCAGCTCGAATACGACGGCGACCACGTGGTGATCCGGCATCTCTACATCGAGCGGCGTCTCACACCGCTCAACCTGTTCCTCGTCGATGCGAAGGCGCCGGCCAAGGTGCGCGCGATCCGCGACTACGGCACGGCACTCAAGGAATTGGCCGCGATCGACATCTTCCCCGGCGACCTGCTCTTCAAGAACTTCGGCGTCACGCGCTATGGCCGCGTCGTGTTCTACGACTACGACGAGATCGAGTATCTGACCGACTGCCGATTCCGCGCGATTCCCGCGCGCCCGCCGGACGTCGATGAGCTGGACGGCGACGTCTGGTATCCGGTGGGACCGCACGACGTGTTTCCCGAGGAGTTCGCGACGTTCCTGCTGACCGATCCCGCCGTGCGCGAGGCGTTCGTCGCGTTCCATGCCGATCTCCTCGATCCTGCCTGGTGGCGTGCGATGCAGGACGCCAACCGCGAAGGGCGCGCGGCCGAGGTGCTGTCGTATCCGGACAGCGTGCGCTTTCGCGACGCCGCCGCGACACCGCCGCTTCGCGCGACGCCCGTGTGAGCGCCCTCACCCCGCGTCGGCGTCGCGCGGCGCCCTCTCCCCTTCCAGGAGAGGGCTGGAGCGAGGTGCGGTCGGCGATGCTATCCTCGCGCGGTCTTTTTTTCCCGGAGCCTCGCATGTCGCCACGCCCGCTGATCGCCGTGCTCGCCGTCGTGCTGCTTTGCGCCTGCGAAACCGGCCCGACCAAGGAAGAGCTCGAAGCCGCCAAGGAAACGGTCGACTGCGAGCGGCCGGGAGAGCGGATCGTGGTCCGCTACACCGAGGGGGAGGCGCGCATCCTGATGCCCGACGGCAAGCGCGTGGTGCTCTACCAGGTACCGAGCGGATCCGGTATCCGCTACATCAACGGCCTGATGGAACTGCGTGGCAAGGGGATGGAAGTCGACCTGACGCGCGAGCAGCAGTCGACGCACTTCATGTGCAAGCCGTACGAGATCCCGAAGAAGAAGGATTGACATCGGGGTCCGACATCGGGGTCAGAGCCGTAAGTCTAACCCGAATATTTCACGGGGTTAGCGAAAAATGAAGTCGGCGCAATCTTGTTCTCCCTCGTTAAGTGGGTGCTTGACGTCCACTCCCGGGGAGGATTGCGCCGATGC
>JAICKU010000008.1 GCA_025927765.1 Burkholderiales bacterium | reverse complement strand
GGCTTCGCGAGGACGAAGAACTCGTGCGGCGCGTGCGTGAGGTAATAGAGGTAGTTGCCGTGCACCTGCCAGGTGAGGATGCGCAACCGCCTCATGCAACGCTCCACGTCGTTCGATGCCGACTTCGATGCATCGTGCGTGCCACCGCGTTAGCGCGGGGGCGGCGACGCGTGGCCGTCGGCGGGCGCGCGCCAGCGCGGGAAACGCAGCGGCTCGGGGTCGCGGGGCACCACGAGGCGCGTACGCACGCGCGCGATCACGCGTTCCGGCGTGAGCTTGTGAGCGCAGCCGTGGCCGACCGGGCAATGCGCGTACGTGCAGGGGCGGCACGCGACTGGATGGTGCAGGACCTCGTGCAAGGCATGATCGAGCGGCGCGAAGCGGCGCGGGTCGGCGCCGCACGAGACGACGATGCTCGGTACGCGCAATGCCGCGGCCACGTGTGAAACGCCGGTGTCGTTCGACACGAGCAGGCGCGCATGCGTGAGCAGCGCCGCGAACACGCCGAGGGACGTACGTCCGGCGAGATCGACGACGGCTCGCGCAGGCAGGAAACGCGCAACGCGGCGCGTGACGAGCGCCTCGTCGGCGCTGCCGCTCAGCACTACGGTGAATCCGCGGTCGACGATGTCCTGCGCGACCGCCGCGAAGTAGTCGGCCGGCCAGCGACGTGTGTAAAGCCGCGCACCCGGATGTACACACACGAAGCGCCCCGGGGTGACGTGGTGACGCTCGAGCAGATCCAGCGCTTCGGCGCGCTCGTCGTCGTCGAGCGGGAACTCGAGGCGGTCGCCGGCGCGCGGCAGGCCGAGAAAGTCGGTCAGCGCGAGCGTGCGGTGGATCTCGGTGCCCGTTTCCGGCCACGGCAGGAAGCGCAGTGGATCGGGGCAGGGCCCCCCCTGCGGGCAGAACCCCGCCATTTCACGCGCGCCGAGGGCGGCGACGATCGAGTTCGTGAGCTCGCCGCGCCCGTGTATCTGGATCGCGAGATCGTACCGCGCCGCCTGCGCGTCGGAGAGGAACCGCGGCAGCGCGCCGACATCGGGCTCGCGCTCGGGCAATCCCGGGAACCCCGGGAACTCGACGAAGCCGTCGACGAGCCGATGGAAGCGTTCGGCGAACCGGGCCGCCCACGGGAGGCCGATCAGCGTGATCTCGGCGTCGGGATAACCGTTGCGTACGGCGCGAAGCGCCGGCACTGCGCACAGCAGATCGCCCAACTGCAGCGCGCGAAAGACCGCGATGCGCTGGGGCGATGCGCGCCGGCTCGCGAGCTCGACGAGCTTCATCTCGAGGATCCGCCGCGTGTCCATGCGCGCGCCGTCACTAGAACACGCCGCGGTAGAGCGCGCACGAGCGGCAGATCGGCGCCGGCGTATCCGCCGCGAGCCCGGCGCGGAAGCGCTGGTAGGCGCCGCTTTTCCACACGCTCTCCACGCCGTCGGCGAGCATGTTGCCGAAGTTCACGCGATCGGGCGTGCTCACCATGCAGCACGGCATCGCGTCGCCGCGGTAGCTCACGTACGCGCCTCGCCACGGCCAGTCGCAGCGCGGCGTTGCCTGCGTGCGCAGCCGGCGCGTGAGCGGCGGCAGCCGCAGATCGACATTGCAGCGCGAAGCTTCGGCGCGGGCCGCCGCGAACGCCTCTTCGAGGCGGTCGCGCGGCATCGCGTCGAGCGACTGCTCGTGCACGTAGTCGCGCATCGGCCGGTATTCCGGCGGCAGCGTCGCCTCCTCGAAGTCGTGACAGAGGTACTGCACGAACACGTTGCCGACACCCTCGTCGTGCGCGAGGCGCACGATGGCGGGCAGCTCGTGCAGGTTCTTGCGCATCAGCACCGTCACGATGCGGATGTCGAGCGGCGAGTGCGCGTTCGCTCGCGCGGCGACCACGCGACGCAGGTTGCGGCGCACCTTCTCGAAATGCGCGCCGCGCCGAATGCTTTCGTAGAGCGCCGGCGACGCGGCGTCGAGGCTCGCGTGCAGCGTCGCGAGGCCGCTGTCGATGCATTGCTGCGCGCGCCGTTCGGACCACAGCGTCAGGTTCGTGTTCGTCGACACGCGGATGCCGCGCGCGGACGCCCACGCGACCATGTCGAAGAAGCGCGGATGCATCGTCGGCTCGCCGAGGCCCTGCAACTGCAGCTCGTCGATGTCGCCGAAGCCCTCGACGAGGCGCACGAAGTCGTCGAACGCAAGGAACGCGAGCGGTCCGTTGGGCGCGCCTTCGCCGCGGAACTGGATCGCGCACATTTCGCAGCGCAGGTTGCATTGCCCGACAGGCTCGATCTGCACGAAGCGCGGCAACGGCGGCGCCACGTCGTCGAGCCGTGAGTCGTGGGCGCTGTCGAGCGGGACCATCGATTCGCGCTACACGAACGGCACGCGGAAGCGCAATGCGCCGCGCGTTCGCCAGTAGACGGAGAGCCACGGGATCAGGAACGACGTCACCACCATCTCCACGACATGCGACGGCGCGTGGCTCGTGTGCGCGAGGCGGCGGCGCGCGAACGTGACGCCGATCGCGATCCAGGCGACGAGGCTCGCGAGCGCGAGCGGCCACACGCCGCCCACGGCATTGACGACCGTGCACAGGCCCGCGGCCACCGCGGCGTAATACTCCCAGGGCGGCCGGCGGCGGATGTAGCGCCGATAGCCGAGCGGAAATTTCTTGTAGAGCAGCGCGTCGAACATCACCTTGCGCTGCTGCGCGAGGCTCACACCCCACGCGGCCGGTCGCACCGGATGCACGACGCGCGCGGCACGCGACGAGCGCACGACCGCACCGCTCGCGCGAAGCCGGAAGCAGAGGTCGGTGTCCTCGCGCCAGGCGAAGCGGAAGCGCTCGTCGAAGCCGCCGACGGCGGCGAGCAGGTCGCGGCGCACGAAGCAGTTCGCGGTCACGAACTCGGCGTTCGACAGCGCCGCGGCATCGCGCTCGTAGTCGGTGGGCACCGCCGGCAACGGCACTTCGACCTTGCCCGCGACGGCGTCGGCGCCACCCGCGATCGCGACGAGGCCCGCGGCGAGCCAGTCGGGCGCGGGCAGCGTGTCGTCGTCGGTGAACGCGATCACGCGCCCGCGCGCGGCGAGGATGCCGCAGTTGCGGGCCGCCGCGGGTCCGCGGTTCTCCGGTTGCCACAGGAAGCGCAGGATCGGCGCGCGCCGCACGCGCCGGCGCGCGCCGAGCTCCGCGATCACGCTTTCGCGGGTGGCACGCGACGAGCCGTCGTCGACGATGACGATCTCGAAGCGCTCGGGCGCGAGCGTCTGCGCGAGCAGCGCGTCGACGCAGCGCAGAAGGAGGACGGGGCGCTCGTACGTGGCGATGACGACGGTGATCTCGGGGTTCATTTAAGGCGTCTTCTCGATCATGTACGGCCCGATCGCGAGCACGTCGAGCGGTGACGTGAAGAAGCATTCGAGCGCGTCGCGCGGGGTACAGACGATCGGCTTGCCGCGCGTGTTGAACGACGTGTTGATGACGACCGGCACGCCCGTGCGGCGCGCGAACGCGTCGATCAGGTCGTGGTACAGCGGATTGGCCGCGCGCGAGACGGTCTGCACGCGCGCGCTGCCGTCGGCGTGGCATGCGGCGGGAATGCGCGCGCGCCGGTCGTCGGGCACGCGATGCACGAACAGCATGTACGGGGAATCCGCGCAGCCTTCGAACCAGTCGGCGGCCGCTTCCGCGAGCACCGCCGGGGCGACCGGCCGGAAATCCTCGCGATCCTTGAGCTCGTTGAGGCGCGACTGCATCGCCGCGGAAAGCGGCGAGGCGAGGATCGAGCGCGCGCCGAGCGCGCGCGGGCCGAATTCCATCCGTCCCTGGAACCAGCCGACGATGCGGTCGTCGGCGAGTCGCTTCGCGATCGCATCGGGCAGATCGTCGGGCGTGTCGTAGCGCACACGCGCGTGCCGGAGCGCCGCCTCGATCTCGTCGGGCGAGTACTGCGGGCCGAGGTACGCGTCGCGCATCGTGTAGCGGCGGGGTGCAGCGTCGCCCCCGCGCGCTTCGCGGTCGATCCACAGTGCCGCGCCGAGCGCGGTGCCGGCATCGCCCGCGGCCGGCTGCACCCAGATGTCGTCGAACACGCGCGCCTCGCGCAGCTTGCCGTTCATCACGCAATTGAGCGCCACGCCACCGGCCATCGCGAGGTTGCGCTGTCCGGTCGCGGTGCGCAGCCACTTCGCGATCTCGAGCACCGTATGCTCGAGCACGCGCTGCGCGGCGTGCGCGACGTCGGCGTGCACGGGGAGGAATGGCTCGCCCGGCGCACGGGGCGCACACAGCGACGCGAGCGGCGGCGTGTCGACGACGTAGCGGCCGTCGCCCTGCCAGCGCACGTGCTCGGCCAGCACGTCGACGAAGCGCGGCGTGCCGTACGACGCGAGCGCCATCACCTTGTATTCGTCGGACGAGTGCAGGAAGCCCAGGTGGCGAGTGACGTCCTCGTAGAAGAGGCCGAGCGAATGCGGCAGCGGCACGTCGTCGAGGCGCTCGTAGCGGCCGTTGCGGAACGCACCGTATTGCGTCGACGTGTTCTCGCCGCGGCCGTCGATCGTCAGCACCGCGCAATCGTCGAACGGCGCGGCGAGGAACGCGCTCGCCTGATGCGCGAGGTGATGCGACACGTAATGCCATTGCCAGCGCGGCGTCGACGTCGTGGAGAGCCGCCGGTGCAGGTGGTGCGGGACGCCGCCCGCGAGCTGCCGCGGCGCGTTGACGACGTACGAGAGGAACAGCGCATCCCACGGCGCGCGGTTGGCGACGCGAATCGCCGAGGGCTCGAGCGGCAGCGTGATTTCGCGCGGCATTCCGCTGCCGTTGACGAGGAGCTCGGGCGCGAACGAATACGCCACGTGGTCGACGTCGCCGATGTGGAGGTCCGCTTCGGCGAGGCAATAGTCGATGGCGTGGTAGGGCAGCTCCCACGCCGAGAACGGTACCGGGCGCTTGCCGTGCTTGATCTGCGTGAAACGCTCCTCCTCGGCCGCCGCGACGACGTTGCCGTCGACGACGAGGCACGCCGACGAATCGTGAAAGGCCGCATTGATGCCGAGCGTGTTCATGACAGCGCGCCGACGTGTGCGCCGTCGCGCGACGCGCGTTGCGCACGTGCCATGGATCCGGTGAGCGACAGCACCGCGTCGACGACCTCCGTGGGTGCGACGCCGGCGAGACAGCGCTGGTGTCCGTGCGGGCACACGCTCTTCAGGCAGAAGCGGCACGAGACGTCGTGCCACAGCGCGCGGTGCGGCACGCGCCATGGCGTGTGCTGCGGATTGGTGAGCGCGTAGAGGTCGACGACCGGCGTGCCGACGGCAGCGGCGAGATGCGCGGGCGCCGAATTGTTGCAGACGATCGCCTCGGCCGCGGCGATCAGCGCCGCGAGCTCGGGCCAGTCGAGGCGCCCGGCGAGCGAAACGACGTCGTGCACGCGGCTCGCGATCGCTTCCGCGCAGCGCGCATCGGCGTTCGCGCCGGCGATCGCGATCTGCCACCGACCCTCGGCAGCGAGCAGGCGCACCGCTTCGGTGAGCCTGGCTTCGGGATAGCGCCGCGACGATGCGGTCGCGCCGGGGTGCACGACGAGCCAGCGACGGCGCGCATCCATGCCCGCCGTCGCGGCCTTGGCGAGCATCGCGCGCCGCGCCTCGCCGCGCACCGGGAACTGCAGTCCTTCGTCGGACACGGCGACGCCGAGGCTTTGCACGAGGTCGATGTGCCGCTGCACCTCGTGGCGCATGCCGAACGCGAGCTCGCGATCGGGATCGACGCGCCAGTCGGTGAGGAGCGCATACGGGTTTTCACGCGCGTAGCCGGCGCGAAGCGGAATGCCGGCTTCGAACAGCAGCATCGCGGGCGGCAACGCGCTTTGCGTGCATACGGTGAACACGACGCCGGCGTCGAAGGCACGCTCGCGCAGGGCGCGCACGAGCGCGAGCGTCGCCTCGCACGACGCGCGCGCGCTTTCCGCCGACTTCATCCACGGCGCGACGAACGTGATCACGTCGTCGACGAAGGGGAGTTCGCGCGCGACGGCGGCGGCCTGCGGCGACGTGAGCAGCGTCAGCGTGCGCCCGGGCCGCGCGTCCTTCAGCGCATGGAGCGCGGGCGTCGTCATCAGCAGGTCGCCGATGCCGTCGAGCCGCACCGCGAGCAGCGAGCGCGCGTCGTCCCACGCTTGCCGGTTCATTTGTTCACGTCACCCGGGTGCAACGTGCGGCCGATCGGCGCGTGGCCGCATGCCGTCGAGAATGAACCGTGCGGCGTCGGGGAACTGATAGACGATCGCGTTCGGCGTGCGCACCTTGCCCGCGCGCCAGCGCGTCTCGTTGCCGCGGTCGACGAGGATGGTGCGGCAACCGGCGCGGTTGCCCGCCTCGATGTCGTCGAGGATGTCCCCGACCATCCAGGAGCGATCGAGCGCGACGCCATGCGTCGTTGCGGTGTCGAGGATCAGGCCGGGCCGCGGCTTGCGGCACGTGCACGCGATGCTCGTGCCGCGCGTGCCGGCCGGCGGATGCGGACACCACGCATAGCCGCTGATGACGACGCCGAATTCGGCAAGCAGCTCGTCGATGCGCGCTTCCACCATGCAAAGAGCGCTCGCCGGAAAGCGGTTGAGCGCGACGCCCGGCTGGTTCGAAACCACGAAGAGCAGGAAGCCGGCATCCTGCAGGCCGCGCAGCGACGCGCCCACGCCCGGCAGCAGCGTGATGCGATCAGGGTCGACGTTGTACGGAACGTCGTGGATCAGCGTGCCGTCCTTGTCGAGGAACACCGCGCTCGCCTGACGCGGTTCGATGCGATCGTCGAGGCGCGCCGCGGCGCTGCCGCCGTTCCACGCCTGCGGCGTGCTCGTTGCACTCATGGCCATGACGTCTCCTGCACCGGCAGCACGGTGATCTCCGCGACGACCGATTCGCGCGGCTGCGTGAGCGCAAAGCGCACGGCGCGCGCGACGTCGCGCGGATCCTGCAGCTTGGAAGGATCGAGATCGGGAAAGCGGTCGAGCAGGAACGGTGTGCGCATGCCGCCCGCGATCACTGCGGTGACGCGCACCTTGTGCTCGCGGAATTCGGCGTGCAGCGCGTACGACAGACCGAGCAATCCCCACTTGCTCGCGTGATAGGCGCTCGCGTTCGGCCAGCCGCGCTTCGCCGCCGTCGAGGCGACGTTGATGACGTCGCCCTGAGTTTCGCGCAGCAGGGGCAGTGCGAATTTCGCGAGCAGGAACGGTCCGCGCAGGTTCGTGCGGATGATCGCGTCCCACTGGCCGACCTCGAGCGAGTCGATGCCCGTGGTCTTGTCGATGCCGGCGTTGTTGACGAGCGCATCGAGCCGGCCGCTGCGGCGCTTGACGTCGTCGAGCAGCCGCTTCACGTCGTCTTCGCTGCCGATGTCGCCCTGCAGCGCGATGGCGCGCAGGCCGTCGCTCGACAGCGTCGCCGCGACGCGCTCCGCCGCATCCTGCGACAGGTCGGCGACGAACACGGTGGCGCCGCCGGTTGCAAGCTCGGTGCAGATGGCCGCACCGAGTCCCTGGCCGCCCCCGGTGACGAGGATGGCCTTGCCGTTGAGATCGTTGTCCAAGGAATTCCTTCTGTTGCTTCGAGTCGTTGTGTGGCTTCGAGTCAGTTGCCCTGCGCGACCGCCGGACGTGTGAGTGCGGCGGCGGTCGCCACTTCGGCGTAGAGATCGGCGAGCGAGCGCGCGACGCGCTGCCACGTGAATCGCTCGAACGCGCGACGCCGTGCGCGCTTGCCCAAAAGACGCGGGATGGATGGATCGCTGAACACGTGCGCGAGGCGGCGCGCCAGCGCATCCGCGTTGCGTGCTTCGACGAGGAATCCGGTGCGGCCGTCTTCCACCGAGTACTGCACGCCGCCGACGCGCGCGCCGATCACCGGCACGCCGCAGGCCATCGCCTCGACGGGCGTGATGCCGAACGGCTCGTACCACGGCATCGTCACGAACACGTCCGCCGCGCTGTAGAAGTAGCGAAGCGCGCTGCGCGGTCGCTGGCCGACGAATTGAACGTCGGCCCGCACGCCTTCCTCGTCGGCAACGCTTTGCAGCCGACCGATCTCGGGCGTGCGCCTGGGGTCGGGTTCGGCCGATTCGCCCCCGACGATCAGCAGCAGCGGCGACAGCTTGTAACGCCGCTCGAGGATGCCGAGCGCACGGATCACCGTGTCGACACCCTTGCGCGGCACCATGCGCCCGAGCTGCAGCACGATCGGCCGCTCGGCGGGCAGGCCGAGGTGGCGGCGCGCCTCGCTGCGCGTGACCGGTTGCAACTCCTCCGGATCGAAGCCGCACGGGATCATGCGCACGCGCGACACCGGTGTTGCGTAGTGACGCGCGAGATCGAGCTCGTCCTGCGGGCATTCGGCGACGACGGCGTCGGCGGTGTCGATCACCATCTGCTCGAGGATGCAGCGCTGCGGCGGGAATTCGTCGTGCGGCTGATGCATGAGCCGCACGCGCCCGAGCGCATGAAACGTCACGACGTACGGAACGCCGAGCGCCTGCTTCAACCGCCGCGCGACGAGTCCCGACATGAAGAAGTGCGCGTGGCACACCGCGTAGGGCGTGCCCGCGTCGCGCTGCTCGCGCGCGTGGTCCACGACCGCACGCGCGAACTGCGCCATGTACGGAAGCAACGATTCCTTGCGTACGAACGACGGCGGGCCCGCGTGCACGTTGATCACGCGAATGCCGGGCATCCAGTCGACGATGTCGGGAAGGTCGGGCGAGTCGCGCCGCGTGAAGATGTCGACCGCGTAGCCGAGGCTCGCGAGATGCCGCGCGGTGTGCGCGACGTAAATGTTCTGGCCGCCCGCGTCGACGCCACCGATCGTGGCGAGCGGCGACGCGTGTTCACTGATCATCGCGATGTTGGCTGTCACCGGTGCGGAGTCGTGGTTGTTGTCCGGAAGTTCAATCGCATGCAGTCACGCTGGAGAGAAGCAGAAGCGCGTCTGCTTTTGCAATCCGCGTGCCGCTTCTCTTGATTGAGCTTTCAAGTACGCAGAAGCGCTTCGTCGGCACTCATGCGCCGTGAAGGCGGCAATTCTTACCTGCAACGGTGCGCGCAAACGGCGCGCGCGTCGGCGCGCGGTGGCGACGCGACCTCAGGCGGCGGCGGGAAGTGCGAGCAGAATGCCCGCCGCGCTGTCGCTGCCGTCGCGCAGCACGACCTCGCCGCCTTGTGCTTCCACGACGAGGCGCGCGGCGATTGCGGAGCAGAACGGCGATTCGGCCGTACACGAGAGGCGGAAGAGCGCGCTCGCGAGCGCGTGCGGCAGCGACGGCTCGGACGTGGTCATCGCGATCTTCGGGGGTGCGCCGCGCCATTCCTGCGTAAGCTGCCAGCCGACGCGTCCGCCGTGCGGCGTGAGCTCGATCAGCGAAATCGCGAACGACAGCAGTGCGAGGCGCACGAGCGCGGGATCACCGATCGCGTTCACCGTGCGCGCGGGCAGGTCGAGCTCGAGCGCGACTTCGCGCATCGTCGCGCCGTGGCGCAGTACGCGCGCGCAATCCTGCGACAGCGCGGAAAGATCGATCGTCTCCCGCGTGCCGTCGTGCACGAGCGTGAGTGCGTGGATCTCGTCGATGCACGCGGCGAGGCGCACCGCTTCGTTCTGCAGCACCTCGAGGTAGCGTGCGCGCCTCGCGGCAGCGTCGGGTCGCGCGTTGTCCGTGTCGGCGCGTGCCGCGGCCGCAGCGACCAGCGCGAGCGTGAGATTGAAATTGTTGAGCGGCCCTTTCGCCGCGTGCACGAGGCCCGTCAGCACGTGCCGGTTCGCCACCGCGTGCGCGGCGAGCAGCAACGCGCGATCGCTCGGCAGCAGCTGAGCGCGATCGCGCACGAGCACGACGCGATGTCCGCTGCCGCCATCGTCGACTGCGTGCATCTCGTAGCGGATCGCGCAGGGCCCGCGCGCCGTGTGCACGTCTGCGCGACCGTAATGCGAGTGCGCGTCGTCGCGCGCCCGGGGCCATTGCGCGATGCGCAGCTGCGCGGCGAGGCCGGCCCACGCGAGCTTCAGCGCGGCTTCGTCTTTTGCACCGAAGAGTTCGCAGGCACCGGGGCTCGCGAAGTGCAGCGTGTCGCGTTCGTCGAGCACGAGCGTGCCGGCCTCGACGAGCCGCGCGAGCAGCCGGTTGTCGGGCAGGCCCGAATCCTGCAAGAGCACCGACGTACTCACGGAAGAATGCGTTTCGTCAGGGAAGGATCACGGAATGGGGATGCGCACGCTGCCGCGGTCGAACCTGAAGCTCCTGATCGTCGACGACGATCCCAATACCCGCACGTTGCTGTCGGAAGCGCTGGAGGGACGCGGGGCCGACGTGCGCGCGTCCGCGTCGGCGCGCGAAGCGCGGCAGACGCTCGTGCTGTGGCATCCCGACCTGATGATCTCGGACGTCGGCATGCCGCGCGAGAACGGCTACGACCTCATCCGGCGCGTGCGCGATTTGCCGCCGAGCGAGGGCGGTCGCATTCCGGCGATCGCGTGCACGGGGTACGCGCGGGCCGAGGATCGTGCGCGCGCGATGGACGCGGGATTCGACGCGGTGGTCGCGAAACCGGTCGACCTCGACCTCCTCGTCGAGACGATCGTTCATGTTGCCGGCGTGCGCGAGCCGGGTGCGGGGGGCGAGGCGGGCGCCGGCGACGACACGGGGCGCAAATCGGCGCCCGATTCGTAGGCGCGCAGCCGGTTGTAGAGCGTCTTCACGCTGATGCCGAGGATCTCGGCCGCGGCTTCCTTCGTATGCGTGTGCTGGACCGTCGCGAGGATCAGCCGCTTCTCGACCGCGTCGATGCGATCGCCGACACCCACCTGGAACGAGCGGCCGGTGAAATCCGCGGCGAGCGTGGGTTCCGGCGCGAGCCCCACCTGCGTGATCCAGTCGCCGTCGGTCATGATGTAGGCGCGATGCACGGCGTTCGACAGCTCGCGCACGTTGCCGGGCCAGTGAAAGCGTTTCAGCCGATCGATCGCCGCCGGCGTGAACGCCTTGCTCGTGCCGCTGCGCTTGTTGAGATCGGCGAGGAAGTGCGCGGCGAGCAGCTCGATGTCGTCGGCGTGCTCGCGCAGCGGCGGCACGTACAGCGGAAACACCTGCAGGCGATAGAGCAGGTCCTTGCGCAGCTTTCCCGCGGCGACGGCATCGTGCGGATTGCGATTGCTTGCCGCGAGCACGCGCACGTCGATCTCGATCAGCCGATCGGAGCCCACGCGGCTCACTGCCTGCGTTTCCAGGACGCGCAGCAGCTTCACCTGCAGGTCCATCGGCATCTCGGTGATTTCGTCGAGGAACAGCGTGCCGCCGTGCGCGCGTTCGAAGTAGCCGCGATGCTGGCGGTTCGCACCGGTGAAGCTGCCCTTCTCGTGACCGAAGAGCTCGCTTTCGATGATCTGCGGCGAGATCGCGCCGCAGTTGACGGCGAGGAACGGACGCAGGCGTCGCCGGCTCACCTCGTGGATGGTCTGCGCGACCATTTCCTTGCCGGTGCCGCTTTCTCCGGTGATGAACACCGTTGCGTTCGTCGGCGCGACGCGCGAGAGCTGATCGTAGAGACGCTGCATCGGCGGCGACGCCCCGACGAGGCGTCCGAAATGGCCGAGCGAGCGCAACTCGGTGCGCAGGTCCTTCACTTCCGCCGACAGTTCGGGCGGACGCGCAACGCGCGACAGCACGCCGCGAAGCTGCGACAGGTTGATCGGCTTCAGCAGGTAATCGGTGGCGCCGTGACGCATCGCCTCGATCGAGCTTTCGAGCGTCGCATGTCCGGTGACCACGACCACCTGCGTATCGCTTTCGCGCGTCTGCGCGTCGCGCAACAGCTCGAGACCGTTGCCGTCGGGCAGGATCAGGTCGAGCAGGATGACGTCGGGCGACGTCGACAGGAGGTCGCGCGCGGCCTGGAGCGAATCCGCGCAGGCGGTGGTGAATCCGTTGTCGGCGACGAGGTCGGCCAGCGCTTCCGCCGCGTTCGCATCGTCGTCGACGATCAGGGCATGTGGCATCGCAATCCGTGCAGGCGCAAGGAGCGTACCTCGCGGCCGCGCAAATCCATGTGCATGAATCTGCTCGCAATTCGCATTCTCGCGCAATGCACCGGAAAAAGCCGCGTAATTATTACCGCCCGGGGATGCAAATCGGTTGTCGGACGTGGGTGAACGTGCCCCGTTCGCGCTCGCAAACACCCTGTAGTCGAACGACGACAGTGTTGATTCGCAACGCGATTTTCGCGACGTTCGCAGCGCGCCCGGCGCGTTCTCATGGCATCGAATCTGCTAAATCCGCGTGGGGCAACCCTTTATCAACTCGATTGGAGATCTCAATGAAAACCGTCATGGTCACCCTGCTTGCCACCGGCCTGGTCCTCGGGATCGCCGGCTGCAACCGTGAATCGTCGACGACGGGCACCACGCCGCCGACAGTCACGCCCTCGCCGTCCACGTCTTCGTCGTCGTCGACCACGACGCCGCCGGCGACGAGCGGCTCGATGTCGTCATCCTCGTCGTCCAGCACGCCGACCACGCCGAGCACGCCGCCGTCGTCCGATACGTCGTCGTCTTCGCCGCCGGCCACGCCGTCGTCGTCGAGCGCGCCGGGCACGCCGCCGTCGTCTTCGTCGTCGTCCGACACGTCGTCGAGTTCGTCGTCCACGCCTTCGTCGACCTCGAGCACGCCGTCGTCGAGCTCGAGCGCGACGTCGACCACGCCGAACGACAACAACAAGGGCAAGTAGCCGCCAACGCTGGCCGGGGTTGACAGAGTGCGACACTCGAAAGATAGTGCGCGGGGTCATGCATGACGGCTCCGGCGGTTGTGCCGGACGCCGTCGCTTCACCCGCACGTCCCCCCGGCATCGGGGGTTTTCCACGCTTCCTCCCGGACGCCACGAGGCCGGCCTCACGGATGCATCTGCTCGACGTCACGATGCTGTACGCTCCGACGAGCGGGGGTGTGGTCCGCTATCTTCGCGCGAAGCACGCGTGGCTGCGCCGGCACACGACGCTGCGTCACTCGCTGCTCGTGCCGGGTGCGGCCGACGCGCGTGGTGCGAACGGCGAGATCTTCCTTCGCACGCGCACGCGCACGGTGAACGGTCATCGCTGGCCGCTCGGCGTTCATCGCTGGGCGCGCGCCATCCGGCATGCGGACCCCGACCTCATCGAGGTCGGCGATGCGGGTCCGGAGGCGTGGAGCGCGCTGTCGGCGGCGCGCGCGCTCGACGTGCCGGTGATCGCGTTCTGCCATAGCGACATTGCCCGCATGGCAACGCGGCGCTTCGGCGCGCTGCCCGGCGCCGCGGTCCGCGCGTACGGTCGCGCGTTCTACCGCCGTTGCGATCTCGTCGTCGCGCCGTCGACGTTCATGCGCGACGAGCTTTTGCGCTGGGGGGTCGACCGCGTCGTCGCACGACCGCTCGGCGTCGACACCGAACTGTTCTCGCCTGCGCGGCGGGTGCCTGCGCTGCGGCGCGAACTCGGGCTGTCGCCGCGCGTGCGTCTGCTGGCGTACGCGGGCCGCTTCTCGCGCGAGAAGAACGTCGGCGTGCTGCTCGATGCGTTTCGCCTGCTCGGTTCGCGCTATCACCTCGTGCTCGCGGGACCGCCGCTCGATGCGCCGCTGCCGTCGAACGTGACGCTGTTGCCCTTCCTGCATTCGTCGCGCGAGCTCGCTCGCATTCTCGCGAGCGTCGACGGCCTCGTGCACGCGGGCGACCAGGAGACGTTCGGCCTCGTGGTGATCGAGGCGATGGCCTGCGGCCGCGGCGTGGTCGCGGCCGACGCCGGCGCGTTGCCCGAGATCGTCGCGCCCGACGCGGGCGTGCTCGTGCGCACGCGCGACCCGGTCGCGCTCGCCGAGGGCATCGTCGAGTTCTACCGGCGCGATCCGGCGGTGCAGGGTGCAGCGGCGCGCCGCCACGCCGAAAGCGAATACGCGTGGGACAACGCCATGCGAGGATTGCTGGGTCTCTATCGCGCGGCGCTCGCGTCGCAACCGACGGGCACGGCGCGCTATGCCACTTCCTGAAGGCGCGCATCGCGGGGTCGCCGTCGCGCTGCACGACGTGTCGCCGGCGACCCTCCCCGAATGCCGCGAGTTGCTCGCGATGCTCGACGACCTCGGTGCATCGCCGATCTCGCTCCTCGTCGTCCCGCATTTCCACTATCACGCGAAGTTCGGGGTCGACGATGCGTTCGTCGCGGCGATGGACGCGCGGCGCGCACGCGGCGACGAACTGATCCTGCACGGCTGCTATCACCTGGACGATGCGGCGGCGGCGACGAGCGTGCGCGAGTGGGTCGAGCGGCGCGTGCTGACGCGCAGCGAAGGCGAGTTCGCCGCGCTCGACAGCGCGGCCGCCGCGTGGCGGCTCGCGCGCGGCGTCGCGCTCTTTCGCGCCTGCCGCTGGCCGCTGGCGGGATTCGTGCCGCCCGCATGGCTGCTCGGCGCCGGTGCGCGCGCGGCGCTCACCGCATCGCCGCACCCGTTCGATTACGTGACGGTGCGAAGCGGCATCTATCATCTGCCCGATTGGCGCTTCGAACCGACGGCGAACCTGTGGTACAGCCCCGACAGCGTCGTGCGACGTGCGGTGTCGAGGCTTGCGATCGGGCACGAGTTGCGGCGCGCGCGACGCATGCCGCTTTTGCGCGTGTCGCTGCATCCGCAGGACGTGCGCGACAAGAACGTCGTCGCGCATTGGCGCGAGCTGATCTGCGCCGCGCTTGCCGAGCGGCGTCCGGTGACGAAGGGCGAATGGGTGCGCCGCGTCAGGCGGCAGCCGCGCCGGCTGGCGAGCGCGCCTCGCCCCGCGGCCGCGAGCGTACACGACGCCGTTTCACCGGCGTCCGAAATTTCCTGAGCAGTGCGAGCGTGCGCCGCTCGCCGGCGCGAAGGCCGGGCACGTCGAGGTTGACGCGCCGCGGCGGCAGCGCGTCTTCGAGGTACGCTTCGACCACGCCCGGGTGCACGTAGCTCTTGCGACACACGGCCAGCGTGTTGCCGAGCGCATGCGCCGCCGAACGCAAGGCGCGGTTGACCGTCCTCGTGCGCTCGCTCACTGCATCGGGAAGCCCGTAGCGCGTGAGCAGCACGGTGGCGATCACGGTCGCGCCCCACGTGCGGAAATCCTTCGACGTGTAGTCGGTGCCCGAGATCTCCTGCAGGTATTCGTTGATGTCGGTCGCGCAGAGCGTCCGCGCTTCCCCGTCGTCGACGTACTGGAAGAGCTCGTAACCGGGCAGGTCCATGCAGCGGCGCACGACGCGCGCGAGCCGCCGGTCGGACAGCGCGAGGTCGTGCTCCTTTCCCGACTTGCCGCGAAAGCGCAGGCGGATCGTGTCGCCCGACACCTTCACGTGGCGCGTGCGCAACGTCGTGAGGCCGAAGCTGCCGTTGTCGCGGCGATAGCGTTCGTCGCCCACGCGCACGTACGTCCGATCGAGCAGCTTCACCATCGCGGCCAGGAGCTTGCGGCGCGTGAGGCCGGGCTGCGCGAGATCGCGCTCGACGGCATCGCGGATCGCCGGCAACGCGGCGCCGAACTGCGCGAGGCGGTCGAACTTGTGCTCGTCGCGCTGCGCGCGCCACTGCGCGTGGTAGCGGTACTGCAAGCGACCGCGCACATCGCGGCCCGTGGCCTGGAGGTGGCCTTGCGGATCCTCGCAGATCCACACCGACGTCCATGCGGGCGGGATCGCGAGGTTGCGGATGCGCGCGAGCGTGTCGGTGTTGCGCACCCGGCGGCCGTCGGCGTCGATGTAGCGAAACGCGTCGGGCTTGCCTTCGCGTCGGAAGCCGCGATCGCCGGGACGGCTGTAATGCAGCGACGCCTTGCGCAGCGTTGCCCGCAGTTCGGGATCGACCGCAACTGCAGGCGATGCGCCGCCGTTGACGCGGATGGATTCAGTCAGGGTCGACATGGCGAACGTATGACGCGACGCTGCGATCGCGCGTTCCGTGTACGCCTGTCGAAGAAAGCACGGTCACGAAGAAAGTAGGGTCAGGCTCTACTTGCCGCAAGAAGAAGCAGGGCCAGACCCGGGGCCGGACCCTGCTTTCTGCGTGCGAGTGCGAGCCGGAAAAGCAGAGTCCGACCCTACTTTCGTGCGGGCCTGCTTCCGCACTGGCCCGGTCGCGGGGTCAGTACCAGTACGGGCGCGCGTTGTAGAACGAATGCACGTCCTCGGCCCAGCGCTGGTCGGCCATCGTCGGCCAATGATCCTTGTCGAAGCCGGGCGCCTGCTCGAAGCGTTCCTTCGCGATGTTCATGCGGAAGCACTTGTTGTCCGGATCGAGCTGCATCGCCGACCATGGAATCGCGAACAGCTTGTCGCCGATGCCGAGGAAGCCGCCGACGGACATCACCGCATATGCAACGCGACCGGTCGGCACGTCGATCATGATGTCGGTGATCTCGCCGAGATCCTCGCCGGCGTCGTTCTTCACCTTGTCGCCCTGCAGTGTGTCGGCGGCCATCACCTGCGGTCCGGGACCGCCGCTGCGCTCGGTCCAGTAATCGTCGCCGGTGCGATAGCGCGCGTCGACGTCGCCTGCCCACATCGGGTTCAACGAGGTGGTCGTTCCAGTTTGCGTGGTTGCCATCATTACTCCTTTCGTACGCCGTACCGCGGCGTGTAGCGTTTGGCCATTCCGGCCGTCGGTCGTTGCTCCGAAGATGCGCCGAGCTCGAAATGCGTGTATGCCGGTTCGCAGCGCGGAAACGCGCGCGTATCGCTCGCGTTGCGTAGCCGTGCACCGCTACCGTTCGACACGTCGGCGCGGGATGGTTCGGCGGGATGCGACATGGCGAACTCCGGGAGCTTGGGCGACGCGACGCATCGTCGCAAGCGACATGCCATCGCAGGGAGTGCGCACCGCAACTAGGCGACCGTGGATGGGCGCGCTCCCGAGCGGTAGCTTTTGCAGGTAACTCGCGCCGCGGGGCATCGTCCGGACGCACGCTCGATCAGATCCGCACCGCGCCGCTTCTCTTGTGCGGCGCGCGATTGCCGTGTCGTGAAAGCGCGTGTGCGGCGCCGCGGCATGGAGATTGCAGAAATGCAAGGCCGGCGCGCTTTGGAGCGCGTATGCAAAACCTTCTCAACGAACCTCCGATGACATGCGAACCGAACGAGCGATGAAGCGCGAACGCCACGCGCTCTTTCGCTCGTTCTGGCTCGCGAGCTTCGCCGCGGCCGACCATCTGCCGGGCATCCGGCAGCTCGGCACCGGCGACGGCATCGATCTCGCCGAGTACCGAGCGCGCGTCGACCACGACTATGCGGTCGTGCGCGATGCCGGCATCGAATGCGTGCGCGAGAGCGTCGGCTGGCGGCGGATCGGCACCGGCGACGCGCCTGATTTCTCCACCGTCGTCGCGCGCGAGGAATGCGCGAAACGTCACGGGCTGCAGATCGTGTGGACGCTCTGCCGCGATGGCATTCCCGAAGGCATCGACGTGTGCCGCGAGACGTTCGTCGACGCGCTGCGCGCGCTCGCGCGCTCGACGGCGCACGTGCTCGCGTCTTACGCTGGCCCGGAAGGCCGTGTGTACACGCCGGTCAACGAGATTTCGTTTCTGGCGTGGGCGCTCGCCGAAACGGGCCTCGTGTGCGCGCCGCGCGCCGAGCTTCGCAATCGCAGCTACGAGTTGAAGCAGCAGCTCGTACGCGGCGCACTCGCCGCATGCGACGCGATCCTGGAGATGGATCCGAACGCGCGCTTCCTGCATAGCGAGCCGGCGACGAGCGTGATCGCGATCGGGCAGGGCGAGACGCAGCACGCCGCACAGTTCCGCGCCTTCGACATGCTGTGCGGACGCCTCGAGCCGCAGCTCGGCGGCCATCCGCGTTACCTCGACGCGATCGCGATCCACTGTCACCGCGGTGCGCATGCGTGGCGTGGCACGCCCGAGGCCGCCACCGGCCGCACACGCCCGTCGTCGCCGACGGCGCTTTGCCGCCTGCTCGAGGACGTGTATGCACGCTACGGCACGCCCATCGTCGTCGACGAGAACAGTCCGTCGCCGGCCGGGCGCGCCGCATGGCTGCGCGACATCGGCGATGAAGTCGGCACGTCGCTCGAGCACGGCGTGGAGGTCGTGGCGCTATGCCTGTCGCGCGTCGTCGAGCGGCCCGCCTGGGAAGACCCGCGCTACTGGCGCGGTCGCCGCCTCTGGGACGTACTTCTGCACGCCGACCATCACGCGCCGCGCGTGCACGATTCCGCTTACGAGCAGGCGCTGCGCGACTTGCGCTCGCGCATCGACCCGCTCGTCGCCTCGAACCCATCCAGGTATACGTCATGAACGAGCTCGTCGTGTTTTCGCACCTCCGCTGGGACTTCGTGTACCAGCGCCCGCAGCAGATCCTGTCGCGCCTCGCGCGTCGCTACCGCGTGCTGTTCGTCGAGGAGCCGCGCTACGCGGCGGGCGATCCGCGGGCGGAACTTGCGTCGCCGGCCCCGAACGTCACGGTGCTGACGCCGCACACCCCGCTCACCGCGCCGGGGTTCCACGACGACCAGATCCCGCTATTGCAGAAGCTCGTCGGGCAGGCGCTCGCGCGCGAGCATTTCGACGACTACGGCGTATGGCTCTACACGCCGATGGCGCTGCCGCTCTTGACGAAGCTCGCGCCGAAGATCGTCGTGTACGACTGCATGGACGAGCTGACGGCGTTCAAGGCGGCCCCGCGCCAGCTCGTGCAGCGCGAGAACGCGTTGCTGCGCGTGGCGAACGTCGTGTTCTGCGGTGGCCCGAGCCTCTACGAAGCGCGACGCGGCCGGCACTTCAACGTGCATCTCTTCCCGAGCAGCGTCGATCGCGACCATTTCGCACGCGGCGGCGACGTCGCGATCACGCACCCTGAAGTGAAGGCGCTCTCGCGCCCGCGCCTCGGCTTCTTCGGCGTGCTCGACGAGCGCCTCGACGTCGACCTC
Source organism: Burkholderiales bacterium (assembly GCA_025927765.1). Lineage (GTDB taxonomy): Bacteria > Pseudomonadota > Gammaproteobacteria > Burkholderiales > Casimicrobiaceae > VBCG01. The sequence continues at coordinate 63,550 of JAICKU010000008.1, read as the reverse complement.
GTCGCTGCGATCGCCGAGCGCCGTCCCGAATGGGAGATCTGCCTCGTCGGGCCGGTGGTGAAGATCGACCGCGCCACGCTGCCGCGCGCGCCCAACATCCACTACTTCGGCCAGCGCGACTACGCGGACCTGCCGTCGTTTCTCGCGGGCTGGGATCTCGCGATCCTGCCGTTTGCGCGAAACGAGGCGACGCGCTGCATCAGCCCGACGAAGACGCTCGAATACATGGCGGCCGGCCGCTCGATCGTGTCGACGTCGATCGGCGACGTCGAGCGCCTGTACGGCGACGTCGTCCGCTTCGCCGACACGCCGGACGATTTCGTCGCGGCATGCGAAGCGGCGCTCGTCGAGCCCGAAGCGTCGCGCAGCGAACGCGTCGCGGCCATGCGCCGCATCGTCGCGGCGACGTCATGGGACGAAACGGCGCGCGAGATGCGCCGCGTAATCGATGTCGCGGCCACGCGCGGCCTCACCGAAGCCGCACGCATGATGCTCGAGCCATCGCGTGGCCGGAAGGTGCCGCAGGTGGCGCAGTCGTCATCCTCGGCCGCGTCGTCGTGCCTGATCCTCGGCGCCGGCCCCACCGGACTGTCGGCCGCGTATCACTACGGCGCCGGATGCACGGTCCTGGAGCGCGAGGCGAAGGTCGGCGGCTGGTGCCGCTCGATCGAGGACACCGGCTTCACGTTCGATCACGCGGGGCACATCATGTTCTCCGACGATCCGTACGTGCAGGACCTCTATCGGCTGCTGCTCGGCGACAACGTGCATTGGCAGGAACGCGAAGCGTGGATCCACAGCAAGGGCGTGTACACGCGCTATCCGTTCCAGGGTGCGCTGCACGGCCTGCCTCCCGAGGTGCTGCGCGAATGCCTGATCGGCGCGATCGAGGCGCGCTTCGGCACGCTCGCGCGAAACGCCGATGCGCCCGATGGCGACGGCGCCGACGTCAAGGATTGCTGCGCCGACGCGACCGGCGTCGCGTCGCGCGAGTCGGCACCGGCGGATCGGCCCCAGAACTTCGAGGAATTCATCTATCGCACGTGGGGCGCCGGCGTCGCCAAGCACTTCGCGATTCCCTACAACCGCAAGCTGTGGACGGTACCGTTGGCGGAGATGGAAACGTCGTGGCTCGGCGGACGCGTCCCGCTCCCCGATCTCGAGGAAATGATCGAAGGCGCGCTGTCGCCGGTGCCGAAGCCGATGGGACCCAACGCGCGCTTCGGCTATCCGCTCCGCGGTGGCTTCCAGGCATTGATGAACGGCTTCCTGCCGCTTCTGCGCGGCGAGCTCGTGCTGCAGGCCGACGTCGAGAAGGTGTCCCCGCTGCTGCGCAACGTCACGCTGAAGGACGGCCGGCGCTTCCACTTCGACACGCTGATCAGCACGCTGCCGCTGCCCGTGCTGATCGCGGCCATGGGCGACGAAGCGCCGGCGGAGATCCGGCAGGCGGCGAGCGAGCTGCGGCACGTGTCGATCCGCTGCGTGAACCTCGGCATTGCGCGGCCGCACCTTTCCGACAAGCACTGGATCTACTTCCCGGAAGACACGGTGTTCCATCGCGTCTTCCTGCAGGGCAATGCGAGCCCGCACTGCAATCCGCCGGGCGGCTTCGGCTTGACGTGCGAGATCAGCTATTCGCCGTGGAAGCCGCTGCCCGCCACGGGGCGGGCGCTCGTCGACCGCTGCGTCGCCGATTGCGTGCGCGTCGGCCTGCTCGATCCCTCGGATGGGCTGCTCACGTGGAACGAAGTCGACATGCCGTACGCGTACGTGGTGTACGACCACGGGCGCGCCGAGCGCGTGGCGCGGATCCGCGAATGGCTGACGCACTTCGACATCATCCTCGCCGGCCGCTACAGCGAATGGGAGTACTACAACTCGGACCACGCGTTCATCGCCGGGAAGAAGGCGGCGGAGGTGGCGCAGCAACTGGGCAGCTCGCAGGTGGCCGCGAAATCGGCCTGACCCGGGCGGGCGCCGCGGCGTGCTGATCGACGCGCACCTGCACTGCACGGGACGCGAGCGCGCCGGCGACGTGCTGCGCGCGTTCGACGAAGCGGGCGTCGATGCCGGCGTGCTGCTCGCGCCGTTTCTGTCCGACGGCTACAGCATGCACGACGCCGCGTCGCTTACGCGCGCGAACGCGTACCTCGCGTCGCTGGTGCGCGGACACGAGGAGCGGCTGATCGGCCTCGCGGTCGTCAATCCGAGCCTGCCCGGCGCCGTCGACGAAACGCGGCGCGCGCTCGGCGAGCATCGCCTGCGCGGACTCAAGATGGTGCCGTCCGGGTGGGTGCCCGCCGACGATTGCGCACAGGCGGTGTTCGCCGTCGCCGCCGAATTTCGCGCGCCGATCCTGTTCCACAGCGGCATCTTCATCGACGGCAAGTCGGGACGCTATTGCCGGCCGGTCGAATACGAGGCGGTGCGCGAGCATCCGACGCTCAAGGTGACGCTCGCGCATCTCGGCTGGCCCTGGTGCGACGAGGCGAACGCCGTCGGGGTGATCGACCTCATCAACGGCGTGCCGCCCGACGAGAGCCAGTTCCGCTTCGACATCTCGTTCGGCCCGCCGCCGCCGTATCGGATTCCCGTGCTGCGTCTCGCGCTCGACGTGCTGACGCCCGCGCTGCTGCAGTTCGGCAGCGATTGCTTCCTGCCGTGTGCGGGAAAGGACATTGCCGCGCGCATCGACACGGTGCGTCGCCTCTTCGACGAGCTCGAGGTCGCGGCCGGCGATCGCGAGCGCATCTTCGCCGGCACCGCTGCGGCGTGGCTCGGCATCGCGAAAGCATGACGCGCGACGCGCAGGCCGGCGCGGCAGCGCGCCCGCTGCACGTGCTGGAGATCCTCGGCAACGCGATCGTCGGCGGCATGGAAACCTACGTCGTGCGGCTCGTGCGCGAATGGTCACGCAGCGACATCCATGTCACTGCGTTGTGTCCGTTCGAAAGCCACGTGACCGAGGCGCTGCGCGAGGCTGGCGCCGACGTGCTGATCGCACCGATCCGCGACGATCCGCCGTGGCTCACGATCGAACTCGCTGCGCAGTTCGTCGTCGACCACGACGTCGACGTCATGCATGCGCACCTCGCGAACGCGCACGCGCTCGCGTCCCTCGTCTCGTCGCTGACCGAGCGTCCCGGCCTCGCGACGATCCACGGCCGCGGCGTGCCGATGCTCGACCTCGAGGCGCACCGGATGTCCGACGCGATGCACATGAGCGTCGTATGCCGGGCCGCGGAAAGCCATGCGCTCGCCATCGGCGTCGCGCGCGACCGCCTGCACCTCGTGCAAAACGGCGTGCCCGCGGCCGATCGCGGCGAAGCGCCCGGCGCGTTCGCGACGCGGCTGGGCTTTCCCGCCGATGCGCCGCTCGTGGCCTTCGTGGGACGCCTGTCGCCCGAGAAGGGTCCGGACCTCTTCGTGCGCATGGTCGCCGAGCTGCTGCCGAAGCATGCGCGTGCCCGCTTCGTCGTGATCGGCGACGGGCTGATGCGCGAGCGTCTCGAAGCCGAAGTACACCTGCTCGGCCTCGACGCGTACGTTCGCTTCATGGGCGAGACGCGGGACGCGCTGCCGCTGTTGCCCTCGCTCACCGCGCTCGTCGTGCCCTCGTACGCCGAAGGCATGCCGCTCGCGCTCATGGAAGGCATGGCGGCCGGGCTGCCGGTCGTCGCGACGTCGGTCGGCGGCGTACCCGAGCTGATCGCCCATCTTCGTACCGGACTCCTGGTCGACCCCGGCAGCGCGCGCAATCTCGCGATCGCTGTCGACGGGCTGCTCGACGACCCACCCTGGGCGGCCGCGATCGGCGCGCGAGCGCGCGAGCACGCGCTCGCAACGTGGCCGCAACGCGCATGCGCAAGCCGCATGGGCGATCTGCTGCAAACTCTCGCGTCGTCGCAGCACCCGGCCCGCGCACGGGGCGCGGCGCCGCCCGTCCGCCTCGCGGGGAGGCCCGGCGGGGCAAGCGCCAGCTGACCGATACAATGGGACTTCGCGGTGCGCGTCGCGCGCCGCGCAATCGACGGCGTCTTGTCGCAGTGCCTGGCGCCGTCACCTGTTCGCAGCACGAGGATCAGCGCCAATTTGGAACGCGACCGTACGCTTTCGCAGATCGCCCAGGGACTCACGTGGATCGGGGGCGCATTCCTCGTCGCGAGCGGCGCCGTCATCGTGTGGGCGGTGTTTCGCACGGTCGGCGTCGACGACCTGCTCGTGGCCCTCACCGTCGCGGGCCTCGGCCTTGGCTTGCCTGCCGTCGTCGCGTTCGTCGTGGCGTGGATCCTGAACTCGCTCGGGTCGGGCGAGGCGGACCTCGAAGACGACGAGGAGGCGAGCGAGCCCATCGTCCCGCCGAAGCCGGTGCTCGCGAACGTCGCCTGGGCGTACGTCGTCGCGGTGCTTGCCTGCATCGCCGCCTGGGGCGTGCGCATCCTGCTCGATCCGCTGCTCGGCCAGCAGGTGACGTACGCGCCCCTTCTGCTGTCGGTGGCCTTCGCCGCGTGGTACGGCGGCCTCGGGCCCGCCGCCCTGGCGACGCTGCTCGGCGCGGGCATTTCCTGGTACGCATACCTGTCGCCGCGCGATCGCTTCGGCGTGCTCGGCGTGGACGACGCGGTGCAGCTCGGGCTCTATTGCGCCGCTGCGCTCTGCATCGGCGGCATCGCGTCGGCGCTGCGCGCCTCGCGCGAGCGCGCGCAGACGCTCGCCCGCGAAGTGCTCGCGCGCGAAGCGGGCCTCGAGCGCGCGCGACGCGACCTCGCAGCGGAGCGCGATCGCATGCAGGTGACGCTGCAATCGATCGCGGACGCGGTGATCGCGACCGACGCGCAGTGGACGGTGACGTTCGTCAACCACTGCGCGGTGGCGCTGACCGGGTGGCCCGCTGCCGAGGCGGTCGGCAAGCCGCTGTCGCGAATCTTCCGCACGATCGACGAGAGCACGCGGCGCAACACCACGCTGTCGGTCGAGGAAGAGCAGGCGGATGCGACCGCGGGCATGCTGCTCGTCGCGCGCGACGGCACCGAGCGCGCGGTCGCGTCGAAGGTGCGTCCGCTGCGCGGGCGCAACGATGCGCCCGCGGGCTTCGTGCTCGTGTTCCACGACACGACCGAAGCGCGGCGTGCGCGCGCCGCGCTCGAGGAAAGCGAAGCGCGCTTTCGCGTGCTGGCCGACCAGATGCCGCTGCCGGTGTGGATGTCGGACGAGAATCGCGCCTACGTCTACGTCAATCCCGCGTGGCTCGCGTTCACCGGTCGCCGAGAAGACGAGGAGCTCGGCGATGGCTGGACCGCCTGCATCCACCCCGAGGACTTCGGTCCGCGGCAGGCGGCGTTCGCCGACGCGTTCGAGGCGCGCACGTCGTTCACGCTCGAATACCGGCTGCGGCGGCACGATGGCCAGTACCGCTGGGTGCTCGACCACGGCGCGCCGCGCTTCGACGGCGACGCGCATTTCGCCGGGTACATCGGCGCGGTGCTCGACGTGACCGATCGCAAGGAGGCGGCGACGACGCGCGGCTTGTTCGAGCAGCGCCGCACCGCGTTCCTGGCGTCGCTCGCGCATGAACTGCGCAACCCGCTCGCGCCGATCCGAAGCTCGATCGAGCTTTTGCAACGCATGCCCGCCGGCAACGACCCGCGCGTGCAACGCGCGCAGGAGATCATCGAGCGCAACTGCGCACGTCTCGCCGGGCTCGTCGACGATCTTCTCGACCTCTCGCGACTGGACAGCGGCAACGTGCAGCTCGACATCGGGCGGGTCGACGTCGAAGCCGCCGTCGAGCGCGCGACCGCGCGTCATGCCGCGGCCATGCGCGACCGCGGCCAGCAGGTCGCGATCGACGTCGAGCCGGGCGTGCACGTGCAGGGCGACGCCGAGCGCGTCGAGCAGATGCTGTCGATCCTGATCGGCAACGCCTCGAAGCACACGCCGCAGGGCGGCGAGATCGGCATCACCGCGAAGAGCGTCGACGGCGACGTGGAGATCGACGTGCACGACACGGGTGCCGGCATCGACGAAGCCTTGCAGCCGATCCTGTTCGACCTCTTCGACAATGCCGGCATCGACAACTCGCATCGGCTCGGTACGGGCCTCGCGATCGTCGCGCGGCTCGCGCGCCTGTCCGGCGGCAGCATCGACGCGGCGAGCGAAGGCAGGGGTCGCGGGAGCACGTTCGTGCTGCGGTTGCCCGGCGCGGCGGACATCGCAACGACGGGCGAGCAGGGGGCGCCGCGTGCGACGGCGACTGCGCGGAAGCTGCTCGTGGTCGACGACAACGTCGACGCCGCGGATGCGATCGCTACGCTGCTTTCGCTCAACGCCTACGACGTAAAGACCGCACACAACCCCGCCGAGGCGATGGAGCGCGCGCACGCGTTCGATCCCGACGTGATCCTGCTCGACATCGGCCTGCCCGGCATGACCGGGTACGAGCTCGCGAAGAAGCTGCACGCCGATCCCGTCGCGCGGCGCGCGAAGCTCCTCGCGATCACGGGCTACGGCCAGCCCGGAGACACGGAACAGGCGCGCGAGGCGGGCTTCGACGGCTACCTCGTGAAGCCGGTCGACCTCGAGCAACTCGACGCGCGCATCGAAGCCATTCTTGCCGACGCACCGCGTCGGGCGTGATCAGGTGAGCCCGACGGGCCGCCCCAAGGGCGAACGAGCCCCGAAGCGCAAAGCGCGGAGGGAACTGCAATGCATCTGAAAGGGCATCCCGAGGAGGCCGCGCAGCGGGAAGCGCGAAGCGTCGTTGAAGCGCCTTCGCGGATCGACCAGATCCTGACGCTTGCCGTGCTGGCGATGCTGATCGGCGGCTGCTACCTCGTGCTGCAGCCGTTCCTGACCGCGCTCGTCTGGGCGGCGATCCTGTGCACGACGACGTGGCCGCTCTACGTGCGCCTGCACGTGCGCCTCGGCGGCCGCGATGCGCTCGCCGCGCTCGCGATGGTGCTCGTGCTCGCCCTCCTGATGCTCGCGCCGTTCGTCGTCGTGGGCGCGACGATCGCGGACAACGCCGAGCGCGTGGTGGCGTGGGTGAGGGCGGCGCTCGCGGGCGGGCCGCCGGAAGCGCCGCCTTGGATCGCGTCGCTGCCCTGGATCGGCGCGACGATCGCCGCGTACTGGAACGGCATGGCGCACGACACCGCGCAAATGCTCGCGGTGCTGTCGCAGTACCTCGATCCGCTGCGCAAGTTCGCGGTGGCCTCGGGCGCGTCGGTGGTCGGCGCGCTGCTGCAGCTCGCGCTGTCGATCTTCATCGCGTGGTTCATGTTTCGCGACGGCTACGCGATCGCCGAGCGGCTGCAGGTGGCGGCGCGGCGCATCGCGGGCGAGCGCGGCGCGCATCTTGCCACCGTCGCCACGCTGACCGTGCGCGGCGTGGTGCTCGGCATCCTCGGCACCGCACTCGTGCAGGGCGTGGTCGCGGCGATCGGCTTCTGGATCGCCGGCATCGCCGCGGCGCCGCTTCTCGGCCTCCTCACGTTCGTGCTGTCGCCGGTGCCCGTCGGACCGCCGCTCGTATGGGCGCCGGCGGGCCTGTGGCTCATCAATTCGGGCGAGACCGCGTGGGGGATCTTCGTGCTGCTGTGGGGGGTGTTCGCCGTGTCGACGATCGACAACGTGATCAAGCCGCTCATCATCAGCCGCGGCGCGGTGCTGCCGTTCCTGCTCGTGCTGCTCGGCGTGCTCGGCGGCGCGATCGCGTTCGGTGCGATCGGCGTGTTCCTCGGACCCGTGCTGCTCGCGGTCGGCTACGCGCTGATTGCCGAGTGGGCCGAGCTTCGGAGCGTGGAGCGGGAAAAGTAGGGTCGGACCCTACTTTTCCTTCGGTGCGCGGTCGCGCGCCAAATCGGCGCGGTACGGCGCCAGCAGGTTCACCATCTGCGCGAACACTTTCGGCGTCGCGGCGATCACTTCGCCGCCGTAGAGGTAGTTGCCCTCGCCCCCGAGATCGCCGACGAGCCCGCCCGCCTCGAGCACGAGGAGGCTCCCCGCCGCGACGTCCCACGGGTTCAAGCCGATCTCGAAGAAGCCGTCGTAGAACCCGGCCGCGACGTACGCGAGATCGAGCGCCGCGGCCCCCGGACGGCGCAGGCCGGCGCTGTGGATCACGACGGCCTTCATCATCTGCAGGTAGGTGTCGAGGTAGCTGCCGTCGCGAAACGGAAAGCCGGTGCCGACGAGGCAGTCGCGCAGGTGCGTGCGGCGGGACACGCGGATGCGCCGGTCGTTCAGGAACGCGCCGCGCCCGCGCGTGGCGGTGAAGAGGTCGTTGCGCACGGGGTCGTAGATGACGCCCTGCGTGATCACGTTCCGATGCGCGAGCGCGATCGACACGCAGTATTGCGGGAAACCGTGCAGGAAATTCGTCGTCCCGTCGAGCGGATCGATGATCCACACGTGCTCGGCGTCGGGATTGCGTCCGCGCTCGGTGCCTTCCTCGGCGTGGATCGCGTGGTCGGGATAGGCGCCGAGCAGCGTTTCGACGATCGCCGCTTCCGCCGCACGATCGACTTCGCTCACGAAGTCCTTCGGGCCCTTCGCGGTGACGGTGAGAAGGTCGAGATCGCGTGCGCCGCGCGTGATCACGTTGCCGGCGCGGCGGGCGGCCTTCACGGCCGTCGTGAGCATCGGGTGCATTCCGCTATTCTACGGAATGCCCGCGCCAGCCCTCGGCCGCATCCGCATCGTGCTCGTCGAAACGAGCCTTGCCGCGAACATCGGCGCGGCGGCGCGCGCGATGCTGACGATGGGCCTCACGCGCCTCGCGCTCGTGCGCCCGAAGCACTTCCCGCACGCCGATGCCACGGCGCTTGCCGCCGGTGCGACACACGTGCTCGAGCGCGCGCGCGTCGTCGACACGCTCGACGAGGCGCTCGAAGGCAGCGTGCTCTCGGTCGCCATGACTGCACGCTCGCGCAAGTTCGCCGGCCGCGTGCTGCCGCTGCGCGACGCGGCCGCGCGCGCGGTCGCAGCGACCGTCGGCGGCGATGTTGCCTTCGTGTTCGGCACCGAGATGTCGGGGCTTTCGAACGAGCAGCTGCTGCGCTGTACCCATGCCGCGACGATCGCCGCGAATCCCGAGTACGGCTCGCTCAACCTCGCGGCGGCCGTGCAGGTCGCGACCTGGGAATTACGCATGGCCGCCGTGGGCGGCGACGTGCCCGAGGCGCGTCGCTTCGCCACCGCGACGCACGACGAGATCGAGGCGCTGTACGCGCACGCGCTCGCGACGCTGCGCACGCTCGGCTTCTACGATCCCGAGCGGCCCCGGCGGCTGATGACGCGGCTGCGGCGCCTGTTCTCGCGCTCGGGCCTCGAGCACGAGGAAGTGAACATCCTGCGCGGCGTGCTCGCACGCATCGACGACGTCTGCGCGCGCGAACCGCGATGAACGTCCTCACGCAGCGCACCGAACGCGCGCGCAACATCGTGCGCCCGGAAGCCGAGGCGATGCGGCCATGCCCCAATTGCGGCGCCGGTGCGCCCGGGAATTACTGTCCATCGTGCGGACAGGAGACGCGCATCGAACTGCCGTCGGCCTTCGCGTTCCTGCGCGACGCGGCGGGCCGCTACATCCGTTTCGACGGACGCATGTGGCGCACGCTCGCGGCGCTGCTGCTGCGCCCCGGTTTCCTGACGCGCGAGTATCTCGTCGGCCGCCGCAGGCGCTACGTGGCGCCCGCACGCCTTTTCGTCGCGCTGTCGATCGTGCTCTTCGCCGTGATGCGCCTCACGGCCGGCACACCGACGTTTCGCCAATTCGAGTCACCCGACGCTGCGGACGGCGGCGCCGCGAAGACGCGGGCCGAGGTGCGGCTCGGCGCCGACGACGTCGAGCCCGTGCTCGACATCGATCTCGGCAAGGCAAAGGTCTTCGCGCCGGTGCGCGAGCGGCTCGACGCGTTCAACAAGCTGCCGCGCGACCTGAAGGGCGAGCAGTTGAAGAGCGGATTGTTCCGCTACGCGCCGTATGCGGCGATCGCGCTGCTGCCGCTCTTCGCGTTGCTGGTCGCACTCGCCTATGCCGGCAGTCGCGGCCGCCATCCCGATCGTCCGCGGCACTATGCGGCGCACCTCGTGTTCGGCGCGCATCTGCATGCGTTCGCGTTCGTCGTCGCGACGTTCGTCGTCGTGACGCCGTGGGCACCCCTTCACACCGTGCTCGTCGTCGGCGCGTTCGTCTACGCGCTCGTCGCGCTGAAGGCCGTGTACGGCGGCCGATGGCCGGGCGTGGTGCTGCGCGCGGGCGTGATCGGGCTCGTCTACCTGCTGCTCTTCGCGGTCGCGACCGCGATGGTCGTCGTGGCCGCGGTGCTGCTGCGTTAGAAGCTAGCCGCTCGCGCAGGCCTTCGCCGCGTCGGCCTTGAATTTCGCGAGCCGCGACTCGTGGCGCAGCTTGCGCTTTTCCATTTCGCCGAGGCGCGCGTCGTAGCGTTGGCAGACTTCGGGTGTGGTGCAGCTTGCACGTCCCTTGCGATCGCGCTCGCTCGTCGCCTCGGCCCGCACGGCCCAGTTCTGCTCCTTCGTGACCTTGCGCTGCGCCTTCGTGCACTGCCGCGACTGATCGGCGGCGCCGGCATCGACGGCAGTCATGCAGGCGAGCGCCGCGAGCGGCACGACGAGCCACGCGCGACGAAGCAATGTTGGCATCTCGAATGTCCTCCTCGGCCGCGAGGGCGCGGTCGGCGCGCGCCAGTGTAGCAAAGGGCACGCAGCGCATCGGCAATAGTCGAGTAAAAAACTCGGGAAATGGCATAATCGCCGAATGTTCGATCGCCTGCGCGAAGACATCCGTGTCGTGTTCGAGCGCGACCCCGCGGCGCGCACCTGGTGGGAGGTACTGACCTGCTACCCGGGCCTGCATGCGCTCGTGTGGCATCGCGTCGTCGTGCATCCCGCGTGGCGGATGGGCCTGCGCTGGCTCGCGCGCTGGCTCGCGCACTGGAGCCGCTTCGGGACCGGCATCGAGATCCATCCCGGCGCGCGCATCGGCCGGCGCGTGTTCATCGACCACGGCATGGGCGTCGTCGTCGGCGAAACGGCGGAAATCGGCGACGACACGACGCTCTATCACGGCGTCACGCTCGGCGGCACGTCGTGGAACAAGGGCAAGCGGCACCCGACGCTCGGCAGGGGCGTCGTCGTCGGCGCCGGCGCAAAGATCCTCGGACCGATCCATATCGGCGACGCGGCGAAGATCGGCTCGAACGCGGTGGTGGTGCGCGATGTCCCGTCCGGCGCGACGGCTGTCGGCATTCCCGCACGCACGCTCACCGAATCCGACCGCGACCGCCACGAGGCGCAGGCCGCGAAGCTGGGCTTTTCGGCCTACGCGATCTCGTCCGACATGGACGATCCCGTCGTGCAGGCGATCCACAAGCTCCTCGAGCACGCCGCGGCGACCGAGGAGCGCTTCGATCGGCTCTGCTCGCTTTTGCAGCAGGAAGGCGTCGACTGCACGTCGGCGAAAGAAGTGGCCGATGCATTTGACCCGCGGCAGATCAACCGCATGTTCGAATAGGCGAGAACGTTCGTCGTTGATGATTTGTTCAAGGATCGACGCTTGAAATGCGCCTGACGACCAAGGGACGCTTCGCGGTCACCGCCATGCTCGACGTCGCGCTGCACGGCAGTGCGGGGCCGGTGACGCTGTCCGCGATCGCGGAGCGGCAGAAGATCTCGCTCGCGTACCTCGAGCAGCTCTTCTGCAAGCTGCGGCGCAGTGGCCTCGTCGAGAGCGTGCGCGGGCCGGGCGGGGGCTACACGCTGGGCCGCGCGCCGGAGCGCCTCGCGGTCGCGGACATCATGCTTGCCGTCGACGAGCCCATCGATGCGACGCAGTGTCGCGGGCGCGAGAACTGCCACGACGATCGCCGGTGCATGACGCACGGACTGTGGGCGGGCCTCAACGATTGCATCCTCGCGTACCTCCAATCGGTGACGCTCGCCGAGCTCGTGCGCCAGCAGCGCACGTCGCCCTGCGAGGTTGCCGTGCTGCATGACGAACGGCCGCCGCGCGCGGCCGCGCAGGCTTAGTCAGGACATTGCCGATGCATCTTCCGATCTACCTCGACTATTCGGCCACCACGCCCGTCGATCCGCGGGTCGCGGCGGCGATGATTCCGTTCCTGTGCGAGCGCTACGGCAACCCGGCGTCGCGCTCGCACGAGTACGGCCGCGACGCGGAGGCGGCGGTCGAGGCCGCGCGCGAGAGCATCGCGTCGCTCGTCGGCTGCGAGGCGCGGGAACTGGTGTTCACGTCGGGCGCCACCGAGTCCATCAACCTGGCGCTGAAGGGCAGCGCGCATTTCCATGCCGCCAAGGGACGCCATCTCGTGACGGTGTGCACCGAGCACAAGGCGACGCTCGACACGATGCGCGAGCTCGAGCGCGAGGGCTTCGAGGTGACGTACCTCGACGTCGCGGCCGACGGTTTGCTCGATCTTGCGCGCCTCGAAGCTGCTCTGCGCGCCGACACCACGCTCGTGTCGGTCATGTACGTCAACAACGAGATCGGCGTCGTGCAGGACATCGCGGCGATCGGCGCGCTGTGCCGCGCGCGCGGCATCGTGTTCCACGTCGACAGCGCGCAGGCGACCGGCAAGGTGCCGATCGACCTCGCGACGCTGCCCGTCGACCTCATGTCGTTCTCGGCGCACAAGACGTACGGCCCGAAGGGCATCGGCGCGCTGTTCGTGCGGCGCAAGCCGCGTGCGCGGCTCGAGGCGCAGATGCACGGCGGGGGCCACGAGCGCGGATTGCGCTCGGGAACGCTGCCCACGCACCAGATCGTCGGCATGGGCGAGGCGTATCGGGTCGCAGAGCTCGAGATGGACGCAGACAACGCGCGCATCCGCGCGCTTCGCGATCGCCTGTGGGCGGGTCTTCGCGATCTCGACGACGTGTACGTCAACGGCGATCTCGCGCAGCGCATCGCACACAACCTGAACCTGACCTTCGGTTACGTCGAAGGCGAGAGCCTGCTGCTCGCGCTCGCCGACATCGCGGTGTCGTCGGGCTCGGCATGCACGTCGGCGTCGGTCGAGCCGTCGTACGTGCTGCGCGCCCTCGGGCGCAGCGACGAGCTCGCGCACGCGTCGATCCGCTTCACCGTCGGGCGCTTCAGCACCGAAGACGAGATCGATTTCGCGATCGCGCGCATACGCGAGCAGGTCGCGCGATTGCGCGAGCTGTCGCCGCTGTGGGAAGCGCGCGAAGCGCGCGGGCGTTTCGCTGCCGCGGGCGCGACGCCGCGCGAAGCCGAGGTTGCGCATGGCTCATAGCGAGCTCCTGCTCGACCATTTCGCACGGCCGCGCAACGTCGGCGCGTTCGCCGCCGACGATGCGAACGTCGGCACCGGGCGCGCAGGCGCGCCCGGCGGCGACGTCGTGAAGTTGCAGATCAAGGTCGGCGGCGACGGCGCGATCGCCGACACGCGATTCCGCACGCAGGGCAGTCCTGCGGCGATCGCGTGCGCATCGCTTGCGACCGAATGGCTGAAGGGCCGCTCGCTCGACGACGCGCTCGCCATCGGCCACGCCGATCTCGCCTCGGCGCTTGCGCTGCCGCCCGAGCGCCTCCATTGTTCGATCCTCGCCTTCGACGCGATACGCGATGCGGTTGCCGACTACCGCGGCAAGCACGCGGAACGCGAAGCGGCGAAACCTGTGGAACCACTCAAATGGCCATCACCCTGACGGAAAGCGCGGCGCGTCACGTCGCCGCCCATCTCGCGAAACGTGGCAAGGGCGTCGGATTGCGTCTCGGCGTACGAAGGTCCGGATGCTCGGGCTTCGCGTACGACGTGGAGTACGCGGACGAGGTGCGCCCTGGCGATGCCGAATTCGAAAGCCACGGCGTGCGCATCCTGGTGGACCTGAAGAGCCTGCCGATGCTCGAAGGGACCGAGCTCGATTACACGCGCGACGGGTTGAACGCGGCGTTTCGCTTCACGAACCCGAACGTCCGCGATTCGTGCGGCTGCGGCGAGTCGTTCAACGTCTGAAACGAGGTCCTGAGCAGGGTCGGACTCCACTGATTTGTCGAGGACGAATCATGGAGTCCGACCCTGCTTTTCAGGCGAAGAGGTTCAGCGCTGCGTCGAGACCGCAGTGGTCGATCGCGTGTGTGGCATGCGCACGCACGATGGGCTTCGCGTGGTACGCGACCGATACGTCGGCGCGCTTCAGCATCGGCACGTCGTTCGCGCCGTCGCCGATCGCGACGGCGGCCCCCTCGTCTCCGCGGCAGCGTTCGGCGAGTCTGGAGAACGCGTTTGCCTTCGCGTCGGCGTCGACGATGTCGCCGACGACGCGCCCGGTCAGCCGCCCTTCGGCGACTTCGAGCGTGTTCGCGAGCACGTGGTCGATGCCGAGCCGCACGCGCAGGCGATCGGTGAAGAACGTGAAGCCCCCCGAGACGAGCAGCGTTTGCGCGCGCACGTCGCGCAGCGTTTCGAACAGCCGCTTTGCACCCGGCGACAGCTGCAGCCGTTCGTCGTAGACGCGCTCGAGCGCGTCGAGCGGCAGGCCCGCGAGGAGCGCGACGCGGCGCGCGAGGCTTTCGCGAAAGTCGATCTCGCCGCGCATCGCCGCCGCGGTCACCGCCGCGACCTGCGGCCCGATGCCCTGCAGATGCGCGATCTCGTCGATGCACTCGATCGTGATCAGCGTCGAATCCATGTCGAGCGCGACGAGGCGCACGCGGTCGAGCGTGCGCGCGTGCGGCACCACCGCGAAGTCGTAGCCGGCTGCCGTGCACGCCTCGGCGACGCCTGCGAGCGCATCGGGCTCGCGCAGCCGATACGCGTCGCACTGCGCGCGCGCGAGCGGCTCGACCCCTTGCGCGCCGGTCATCAGGCGCAGGATCTCGAGATCCTCGCGCAGGACCTGCGGCGCCTGGATCACGAGATCGGCATTCGCCAGTTTCATTGGCGACGCCGGCCGGGACTCGCGCGCTTGGCGATCCGGCGCGTGCCATCGCTTCGCGCAAGCGGCTCGGCGAACGTCGGCCGGCCGACGGCGGCAGCCTTTTCGACCTGCGCCGATTCGTCGAGCGTGAAGTCGATCTTCGCGCGGTCGAGGTCGACGCGCGCGACCTTGACGCGCACGCGCGAGGCGAGCTGGAACACGCGGCCGGTGCGCTCGCCGATCAGCGCGTGGCGCACGCCGTCGAAGTGGAAGTAATCGCGCGGCAAATCGGTGACGTGCACGAGGCCGTCGATCTCGAGCCCGTCGAGCGTCACGAAGATGCCGAAGCTCGCGACGCCGCTGATCGTGCCCGCGAACGTCTCGCCGATGCGGTCCTTCATGTAGTAGCACTTCAGCCACTGCAGCACGTCGCGCGATGCGTCGTCGGCGCGCCGCTCGGTCATCGAGCAGTGCACGCCCAACTCGGCCCACGTCGCGCCCTTGGGCGTGTAGCGTTTCCCCGCCAGCACCGCCTTGATCGCGCGGTGCACGAGGAGGTCGGGATAGCGGCGAATGGGCGACGTGAAGTGCGCATACGCGTCGTACGCGAGCCCGAAGTGTCCCACGTTGTCGGGGCTGTATTCCGCGCGCGACAGCGAGCGCAGCAGCACCGTCTGCAGCAGGGCGAAGTCGGGGCGCTCACGAATGCGATCGATCAGCGCCGCGTAGTCCATCGCGGTCGGCGAGTCGCCGCCGGTCAGCGTCAGCGCCGAGCTCGCGAGGAACTCGCGCAATGCCGCGAGCTTCTCCGGCGGCGGCCCCTCGTGCACCCGGTAGAGCGCGGGCTGCTCGTGCTCGGTGAGGAAGTTCGCCGCGCACACGTTCGCCGCCAGCATGCATTCCTCGATCAGCCGGTGCGCATCGTTGCGCGGCGCGGGCACGACGCCGGCGATCTTGCCCTGCGGATCGAACTGCAGCGCGAGCTCCGCCGTGTCGAAATCGATTGCGCCACGGCGTTCGCGCGCGGCGAAGAGGACCTTGTAGAGCGTGTAGAGCTGCGCGAGATGCGGCAGCAGTGGCGCACCGACCGTGCCCTTCGCGGTCGCCGGATCGCGCAGCCACTCATACACCTGCGTATACGTGAGCCGCGCACGCGAATGCATGACGGCCGGATAGAACGCGTAGGAGGTGATCGCGCCGCGCGCGTCGATCTTCATGTCGCAGGCCATGCACAGCCGATCGACGTCGGCGCGCAGCGAACACAGTTCGTTCGACAGCGCCTCGGGCAGCATCGGGATCACGCGGCGCGGGAAATACACCGACGTGCCGCGCTCGCGCGCGTCGTGGTCGAGCGCGTCGTCATCGCGCACGTAATGCGCGACATCGGCGATCGCGACGACGAGCCGGAAACCGCGGCCTTCGGGCTCGCAATACACGGCGTCGTCGAAGTCCTTCGCCGTCTCGCCGTCGATCGTCACGAGTGCGAGGTCGGTGAGATCGGTGCGGCCTTTGCAGTCGGCCGGCCGCACCTCCGCCGGCAGCCGCTGCGCCTGGCGCTTCGCGGCCACGCTCCATTCGAACGGCAGGTCGTGCTTGCGCAGCGCGATCTCGATTTCGATGCCCGCGTCGGTGGGACTCCCCAGCACTTCCTTGACGCGCACGACGGCCTCGCCGTGCTCCGACGGCGGCTCGACGATCTCGACGACGACGACCTGCCCGGGCTGCGCGTCCATGCGCCCGTCGGGCGCCACCAGCAGGTCCTGGTTGATGCGCCGGTTCTCCGCTTCGACGAACCACAGCCCGCGCTCTTCGTGCAGGCGCCCGACCACTTCGCGGTTCGCCCGCTCGAGCACGTCGACGATCGCCGCTTCCGGCCGTCCGCGGCGGTCGAAGCCGATACGCCGCGTCGTGACGCGGTCGCCGTGCAGCACCTTGTGCATCTCGCGCGGCGACAGGAACAAATCGTCGCCGCCTTCGTCGGGCACGACGAAGCCGTAGCCGTCGGGATGTCCCTGCACGGTGCCTCGGATCAGGTCGAGCTTGGCGACGATGCAAAGCTCGCCCTTGCGATTGACGAGGATCTCGCCGTCGCGCTCGAGCGTTTCGACGCACGCGTCGAACAGGTGCTGCTGCTTGCGGCCGATCGCGAGGCGCGCGGCGACTTCGGCCGGCGCGAGCGGCACGCCCGCTTCCGTCAGTTCATGCAGGATCGCTTCGCACGTCGGCGCCGGAAGGGCATCGTCCGCGCCCTTGTTCGTGCGGGGTCGCGCAGCAGCGCGTCGGCGGAGCGGAATCGTCTTTGACAAGACTCGATGTGAAATTTAAAATCGCGGGTTAGTCACGCATGCCCAGATGGCGGAATTGGTAGACGCACCAGGTTCAGGTCCTGGCGGTGGCAACACTGTGGAGGTTCGAGTCCTCTTCTGGGCACCAATTCCCTTCGAAGTTCCCCCTCGAAGTTTCCCCTGATCAGACCTCGTCGGTCGCAATGTGCGTAGCCGCAAGGCGCGCCGCCAGCCGCTGCGGATCGAGATCGTCGTACACCTCGAACGGTTGGCGAATCCACGGATTCTCGGCCAGGTAATCGACGTAATAGTCGGGCTTGAACACCGAGCAGGCCTTCCACCACAGCACGGCGGTGCGAAGCTCGGCGATGTGTGGAAAGCGCCGGGGCAATTCGTCGTGGACCGCCGCGAGCGTGTGGCCGGAATCGACCATGTCGTCGACGAGCAGCACGCGATCGCCGAGCCTCGGCTTCGTCATCGTCATGTGCTCGGCGATCACCAGTTCGCCGCGGATCTTGCCGCCGTCCGCGGTGTAGGAGTGCGTCGACAGGATCGCGAGCGGCTGGTCGAAGATCCGCGACAGCACGTCGCCGACGCGCAAGCCGCCGCGGGCGATGCAGATGATCTGGTTGAAGCGGAAGCCAGACCGATGGACTTCGAGCGCGAGCTTCTCGACGAGCGTGTTGTAGCGCGGCCAGTCGATGTCGAGCGTCATCTGGAGACTCAGGGCGCGAACGGGTGGCGGACGAGGATGGTTTCGTCGCGGTCGGCGCCCGTCGAGACCATCGCGATCGGCACGCCGGTCAGCTGCTCGATGCGCGAAAGGTATGCTCGCGCGTTGCCGGGCAGCGCGGAGAACGACTTCGCGCCGAGCGTGTTCTCCTGCCAGCCCGGCAGCGTCTCGTACACCGGTGCGCAGCGCGCAACCGCATCGGCGCCGGTCGGCATCAAGTCGACGCGCTTGCCATCGACGTCGTAATGCGTGCACAAGCGGATTTCGTCGAGGCCGTCGAGCACGTCGAGCTTGGTGATGCACTGGCCGTGCACGCCGTTGAGCTGGAACGAGCGGCGCAGCGCCGGCACGTCGAGCCAGCCGCAACGGCGCGGTCGGCCCGTCACGGAGCCGAATTCGTTGCCCCGTTTCGCGAGGCGCGCGCCGATGTCGTCGGTGAGCTCGGTGGGGAAGGGGCCGGTGCCCACGCGCGTCGTGTACGCCTTCACGATGCCGAGCACGTAATCGATCATGTTCGGCCCGATGCCGGCACCCGGGCCCACGGCGCCCGCGACGCAGTTCGAGCTCGTCACGTACGGGTACGTGCCATGGTCGACATCGAGCAGTGCGCCCTGCGCGCCTTCGAACAGCAGCGACTGGCCGCGTGTGCGCGCGCGCTGGATCGCCGCCGGCACGTCGCCGATCATCGGCGCGATCGCTTGCGCGATCGCGAGCGTTTCGTCGCGCGTCCTGGCGAAATCGACGGGCGCCGCCTTGTAGTAGTTGACCAGCATGAAGTTGTGCAGGTCGAGGAGCCGCTCGAGCTTCTCGGTGAAGCGCGCCGGATCGAGCAGGTCCTGCACGCGCAGCGCCCGGCGCGCGACCTTGTCCTCGTAGGCGGGACCGATGCCGCGTCCCGTCGTGCCGATCTTCAGCGTGTCGCCGAGCGCCGCTTCGCGTGCCTGGTCGAGCGCGACGTGGATCGGCAGCACCAGCGGACACGCCGGTGAGATCGTGAGGCGCGAGCGCACGTCGACGCCGGCGGCCTCGAGCTCGCCGATCTCCTGCATCAATGCCGATGGCGACAGCACGACGCCGTTGCCGATCAGGATCGCCACACCCTGGCGCAGCACGCCCGACGGAATGAGCCGCAGGATGGTCTTCTTGCCGCCGATGACGAGCGTGTGACCGGCGTTGTGACCGCCCTGGAAGCGCACGACACCTTGCGCGCTCTCGGTCAGCCAGTCGACGACCTTGCCCTTGCCTTCATCGCCCCACTGGGCGCCGATCACGACGACGTTCTTGGCCATTGCGGTCAGGGGTGGGCTGCAAACGCAGCAAAGGTAGGGTCGGACTCCACTTCGGCTGGCAGCATCGTTCGTCCCATCGTGTTCAAAAGTGGAGTCCGACCCTACTTTTGCAGCAGGCCCGCGAGTTGTCGAAGGTCGAGCGTGAAGCCGGTGGCGGGGCGCGCACGCCCGAACGCCTTGCCGACGCCATCGTAGCGGCCGCCCTTCGCGATCGCGTTGGGCTCGCCCGGGATGAACACCGAGAAGATCGCGCCGTTGTGGTAATGATAGCCGCGCAGATCGGCGAGATCGACGTGCAGCGCGCGCACGAGCGGCGCCGCCGCCTGCGCGAGCGAATCGAGCGACGCGAGCGCGTTCGCGATCGACGGCACGTCGGGCAGGCGCTCGCGTGCCGCGGGCAGCACTTCGGTGGCGGGCCCATACAGCTCCGGCAGTGCGGCGAACGCCTCGTGCCAGGCCGCGGGCAGCTTTGCCGTCAGCGCCCGTACGGCGGGCACGTCCTTCGTCCTCAGCGCGTCGAAGAGGGCGCCATCGTCGCCGTCGACGCCTGCCGCACCTGCGAGCCCGCGGTAGACGCCCATGTGCCCGAGATCGAGATGCAGGTCGCCGAGTCCCGCTTTGGTGAGCGACGACGCGAGCAGCGCGATCACTTCGCGATCGCCGTCGACGCCCGGTACGCCGAAGAGCTCGGCACCCACCTGCACGACTTCGCGCGTGGCGCCGGGTCCGTCGGCGACTGCGCGCAGCACGCTGCCGGCGTAGCAGAGCCGCGTCGGGCCCGCCTCGTTCAAAAGATGCGCGTCGATGCGCGCGACCTGCGGCGTGATGTCGGCGCGCACACCCACGAGGCGCCCCGACTGCGGGTCGACCGCCTTGAACGTCAAAAGCTCGAGGTCGCGCGCGCTGCCGGTCAGCAGCGAATCGAGGTGCTCGATCAGCGGCGGGCGCACGAGGCGGTAGCCCTGCCACGCGAGATGATCGAGCAGCGTGCGCCGCAGGCGCTCGAGCTCGGCCGCCTCGTGCGGCAGCACGTCGTCGATCGCCTCCGGAAGAAGCCAGTGCCTCATCACGACAATAGGAAGAGCGCGAGCAATCCCACGCTGACGGACATCATTCCGACGAACCGCAGCTGACCGTCGCTCAACTCGGTCAGGTGCCGGAAGCCTTCGCGCCACACCCGCGGCGCCGCGAACGGCAGCAACCCCTCGAGGATCAGGAGCAGCGCGAGCGCCGTCCACAGCGAATCCGGCAAGGCTTGCTCCTACTTCGCCGGCGTGCGTTGGGGCGGGCGTCCGCTCGCCGGATCCTTGAAGTACTGGAAGAAATCGGAGCTCGGGTCGAGCACCATCAGGTCGCTCTTGTTGCGGAACGTCGCCTTGTACGCCTCGAGGCTGCGATAGAACGCGTAGAACTCCGGGTTTGCGCTGTACGCCTGCCCGTAGATTGCCGACGCCTTCGCGTCGCCCGCGCCCTTGAGCTTTTGCGCCTGGCTGTAGGCGTCGGCGAGGATCACCGTGCGCTGGCGGTCGGCATCGGCGCGGATCTTCTCCGATTCCGCGGCACCGAGCGAGCGCAACTCGTTCGCGACGCGCCGCCGCTCGGATTCCATCCGCTGGTACACGGGCCCCGTCACGTCGGGCGGCAGCTCGACGCGGCGCAGCCGCACGTCCACCACCTCGACACCGATCGACTTCGCATCGGCGTTCGCCTTCTGCTGCGTGACGCTCGTGATCTTGTCGCGCGCGGACGAGATCGCCTCGTGCACGTCGTGCTTGTTGAATTCCTCGGCGAGGTTCGCGCGCACCGTCTGCGACAGCCGCCGGCGCGCCGCTTCCTCGTCGCCCTGCACGGACACGTAGTACTGGCGCACGTCGACGATCCGCCACAGCACGACGAAGTCGACGAGCAGCGGCTTCTTCTCAGACGTCGTGACGCGATCGGGCTCGGGATTGTCGAGCGTCAGGTTCACCTTGTCGTAGAACTTGACGTTCTGCACGAGCGGCAGCTTGAAGTAGAGACCGGCCTTGTTCGTGGTCTCGATCACTTCACCGAGCTGGAACTTGATCGCGTACTTGCGCTGGTCGACGGTGTAGATCGACTGCGACGCGATGAACAGCAGCGCGACGATGACGGCGAGCAGAGGTATCGAAAATTTCATCGTCCCTCCCGGTTGCGCAGCGCCTCGCGCGAGCGCGTGCCGCCGTCGAGCGGCATCGACGCGTCGGGCGGCGGCGGGATGCGGGTCGGCGTCGTCGCATCCGGCGGCGTTGTCGACGGCTGCGTCGCCTGCTTCACGAGCTGGTCGAGCGGCAGGTAAAGAAGGCTCGAGCTCTTCTGGTCGACGAGCACCTTGCTCGAGTTGCCGAGCACCGATTGCATCATGTCGAGGTACAGCCGCTCGCGCGTGACGCCCGGCGCCTTCTGGTACTCGACGAGGATCTTTTCGAAGCGCTCGGCGTCACCTTCCGCGCGCTGCACGACCTCGGAGGCATAGCCGTTCGCTTCCTCCAGCAGCCGCGCCGCCATGCCGCGTGCGCGCGGCACGACGTCGTTCGCGTACGCCTGGCCTTCGTTCTTGAGGCGCTCGCGGTCCTGCCCTGCCTTGACCGCGTCGTCGAACGCCGCCTGCACCTTGTCGGGCGGCTGCACGTTCTGCAGCGTGACCTTCTGCACGAACACCCCGGTGCCGTAGCGGTCGAGGTTCTGCTGCATCAGCTGCTCGGTCTGCTTCGCGATCTGCTCGCGCCCTTCGTAGAGCGCGAAGTCCATCTTCGACTTGCCGACCACTTCGCGGATCGCAGACTCGGCGACGTACGCCACGATCTGGTCGGGGCGCCGGTTGTTGAACACGTAGTCTTCCGCGCTCTTCAGGTTGTATTGCACCGCGAACTGGATATCGATGATGTTCTCGTCTTCCGTGAGCATCACCGCTTCCTTGTCGATCTTGTTCTTCGGCGTGTTGCGGTAGCCGATCTCGATCGTCTTCACCTGCGAGAAGTCGACGAGCTCGACGGCCTCGATCGGGAACGGCAGATGCCAGCGCGGGCCGGGCTGCGTCGTCTCGGTGTACTTGCCGAAGCGGGTGACCACGCCGCGCCGGCCTTCGTCGACGATGTAGAAGCCGCTCGCGAGCCAGATCACGACCACGAGCACGATGAGCAGGCCCACGCCGCCGAGCGGCAGGCGCAGCCCCGGGCCGGCGTCGCCGCCGCCGCTGTCCTGCGGCTCGCGCCGGCGGCCGAACAGCTCGTTCATGCGCCGGTTGACGTTGCGCCAGATTTCGTCGAGGTCGGGCGGTCCGCTCTGGTTGCTGCCGCGCTTGCCCCATTGGGGATCGTTCAGCGACATACTCGGAGTGCGCGGGCTTCGGACATGGAACATGCGGCGCGCAAGGCGCACCCTCGTGGGCAATGGGACAAGCGAAGAGCTAGCCGGAGCGTTCCGGCGTGTCGATGTGTTCGGAAATCGCGGCGCGGGGCGCCGGGAAGCGCTCGGCAAGCGCAGCCCGCAGCATCGCGAGGCCGGCGCCGGTCGCGGCACTCACGCGGACCGACGCGATGTTACCACAGGCGTCACGCTCGACGCCCGGCGGGATTGCGGCGAGATCGATCTTGTTGTAGACGCGGATCTGGGGCACGTCGGCCGCGCCGATTTCCCCCAGCAACGCGTCGACGGCCTCGATCTGCTCGAGGCGATTTTGCGCGCTGGCGTCGATCACGTGCAGCAGCAGGTCGGCGTCGGCGGCCTCCGCGAGCGTGGCGCGGAATGCCGCGACGAGATCGTGCGGCAGTTCGCGGATGAAGCCGACGGTATCGGACAGCACGATCGTCTCGGCGTCCTCGACGTGCACGCTGCGAAGCGTGGTGTCGAGCGTGGCGAAGAGCTGGTTCGCCGCGTACACCTTCGCGGCGGTCATGCGATTGAAGAGGGTCGACTTGCCGGCGTTCGTGTAGCCGACGAGCGCGACCGTGCGCACCGACGCGCGCCGGCGAGCGCGATTCTGCGTGGCGCGGCTCTTCGCCACGCGGGCGAGGCGCTCGCGCAGGAGCTTCACGCGTTGCGTGATCAATCGCCGGTCGGTTTCGAGCTGCGTCTCGCCGGGACCGCGCAGGCCGATCCCGCCCTTCTGCCGCTCGAGGTGCGTCCAGCCGCCGACGAGGCGCGTGGCCATGTGATTCAACTGCGCGAGCTCGACCTGCAGCTTCCCTTCGGCGCTGCGCGCACGTTGCGCGAAGATGTCGAGGATCAGGCTCGTGCGATCGACGACGCGGCATTCGAGCGCCTGCTCGAGGTTGCGCTGCTGCACGCCGGACAGCGTGTGATCGAAGATCACGAGATCGGCATCTCCTTCGCGCCGGGCGGCGGCAATCTCGTCGACCTTGCCGCGTCCGGCGAAGAGCGCCGGATCGGGCCGGCTTCGCCGGCCGGCGACGTTGCCGACGATCGTCGCGCCGGCCGATTGCGCGAGCGCTTCGATTTCCTCGCGGCGCGACGCGTGGGCTTCGCGACCGATGTCGAGCGCGACGACGAGCGCGCGATCGCCCCCGGTGGGCCGTTCGAACAGCGTCGTCGTCACGCGGCGGTACCGGTTGCGTGCACGGCCGAACGCCGTACGGCAACCGCGCGTGCGTTCACCGCGGCGGCGCGTGCCGCCGCGAGCAACCGGTCAATGGAGGCGCCGAACGCGCGAACGTCAGCTTTCGCTTTCGTGATGATTCTGGTGCGGCATCGCGACCGGGCGCGACGGCACGACCGTCGAGATCGCGTGCTTGTAGACCATCTGGGTGACGGTGTTCTTGAGGAGCACGACGTACTGATCGAACGATTCGATCTGGCCCTGGAGTTTGATGCCGTTCACGAGATAGATCGAAACCTGCACGTGCTCCTTGCGCAGGGTGTTGAGAAACGGGTCTTGTAGCATTTGCCCTTTATTGCTCATCGATTGAGCTCCGCGCTTGTTATTTCCGCATCTTGTCGTCCGGCCCGCCGCCTTCTGCCGACGGGCGGATCGTGGTGCAAGGCCGGGAGTGCCGCCTCGCTAGCGGCGTGCGGTGGAGTCCGCGTAGGGATTGGCGCCCGTCTTGAATTGTATCCTAAGGGGCGTGCCCCGCAGTTGGAACGTGTCCCGGAAAAAATGTTCCAGATAGCGCCGGTAGGCGTCGGGCACGTGGACGAGCGCCGAGCCGTGCACGACGACGATCGGCGGGTTGACGCCGCCTTGGTGCGCGTAGCGCATTTTCGGGCGCACGACACCGGCGCGCGGCGGCTGCTGGCGCTCGACTGCGAGCTGTAGCGTACGCGTGAGCTTCGGCGTCGGCAGCCGCGACATCGCGGCCGCATACGCCCGATCGACCGATGCGAGCAGCGCATCGACGCCGCGGCCTTCGCGCGCCGAGATCGTGTGCTGTTCGGCGAAGTCGAGGAAGCCGAGCTTGCGCGTGAGTTCGCGCTTCGCGAGCGCGCGCTGATCGGCGTCTGCGGCATCCCATTTGTTGATGCCGACGGTGAGCGCGCGGCCCGCTTCGACGATATGACCCGCGAGATGCGCGTCCTGCTCGGTGATGCCGTCGACCGCGTCGAGCAGCAGGATCACGACGTTCGCATCCTCGATCGCCTGCAGCGTCTTGATGACGGAAAACTTCTCGACCGTCTCGCTCACCTTGCCGCGCCGGCGGACGCCCGCCGTGTCGATCAGCGTGTAGCGACGATCGCCGCGCTCGAAGTCGAGACGGATCGCGTCGCGGGTCGTGCCGGGCTCGTCGAACGCGATCACGCGCTCTTCGCCGAGCAGCGTGTTGACGAGCGTCGACTTGCCGACGTTCGGTCGTCCGACGACGGCCACCCTGACGCGTCGCTCGCCGGCGTTCGCTTCGTCGGCCGGCGCTTCCTCCACCGTGTTCCGCGCCGGGACTTCGTCGAGCGCGATGTCGACGAGATCGCGCACGTTCTCGCCGTGCGCAGCCGAGATCGGCAACGGTTCGCCGACGCCGAGCTCGTGGAATTCGGCCACCGTCTGCGCGGCCGGCATGCCTTCGGCCTTGTTCACCGCGACGAGCACCGGGCGACCGGATCGGCGCAGCAGCGTCGCGATCGCGTGATCCTGCGGCGTGACGCCCTCACGCGCGTCGACGATGAAGATCACGACGTCGGATTCGGCGATCGCCGCCTTCGCCTGCTTCGCCATTTCGGCCATGATGCCCGACGCGGCGACGGGCTCGAAGCCGCCGGTGTCGACGACGAGGAATTCGCGCTCACCGGCGCGACCACGCCCGTAATGCCGGTCGCGCGTGAGCCCGGGGAAGTCGTGGACGAGCGCGTTGCGCGACTTCGTCAGCCGGTTGAAGAGCGTCGACTTGCCGACGTTGGGACGGCCGACTAGGGCGAGGGTGGGGAGCATCTCACTTCGCGTTCACCGCGAACACCGTCCCCTTCTGCGACTGCCACACCATGCCGCCGCCGAGGCGCGACGGCTGCGCCGTGGGCGCGCTGCCGTCGGTGGCGATGCGCCCGACATAGGCACCGTCGGTGCGTGACAGCAGATGCAGGTAACCTTCGACGTCGACCACGCCGAGCTCGTCGCCGATCAGTTGCGGACCGCCGATGCGCCGCTTCGCGAGCACGTCCTGCTTCCAGATCGTGGCGCCGTTGCTGCGATCGAATGCCTGCACGGAACCCTTGTCGTCGACCACGTAGATGCGGCTGTCGTCGCCGGTGAGGCCCGCGAGACTCGACACGTCGCGCGTCCAGATGAGCGTGCCGCGCACGAGGTCGAAGCATGCAACGCGGCCCTGGTAGGCGACCGCGCACGCTTCCTTGTCGTCGACGTAGGGCAGGCTCGTGACGTCGGCGATGCGCTCGAGCTCGGTCGCGCCCTTCGGCGTCGCCACCGTGCCGTCCCAGCCGAGTTGGCCGGTGCGCGGATCGATCGCCAGCAGGTGGCCGCCTGCGGTCCCCACGAACAGTCCGCCGCGCACGTACACGCCGCCGGCGGAGTTGCGCACGGTGAGCGGCGGATTCGTGCGCGGATCGACCCACACCGTTTTCCCATCGGCGGGGGCCAAGCCGTAGATGCGGCCGTCACCGGAGAACACGACGACGTTGCTGTCGGTGACGCGCGGTGGCGCGATCAGCTCGCTCGACACGCGCACGTTCCAGCGCGGCTTGCCGTCGCTGCCGAACGCGAGCACCTCGCCCTTGCTCGTGCCGACGACGACGAGGGTGTCGCCGGCGCCCGGGCCCGCGGATAGCGGATGGTCGGCATTCATCTTCCAGTCGACGCGCCCGGTGGCAGGGTCGAGGCGCGCGATCGTGCCGTCGCCCGCGGCCGCGTAGATGGCCGACGCCGTGATCGCGGGTGCGACGCCCGGTCCGGCATCGCCGATGTTCTGTTGCCAGTCGATGCGCGGGGTGACCTTCGCCTCGAGCGTGGGCAGCGGTCCCGGCTTCTTGTCGCCGCCGGTCAGCCACGCGAACGACGGCGGCTTGAACGACGTCATCCACGACGTGAGCGGCGATTCGGACAGCGACGCGCAGCCGGCGCAAAGCACGACGGCCGCGACGATCGACGCTGCGCTACGCAACGGCCGCGTCATTTGGCGGGGCCGGCGGCGGCAGGCGTCGCCTGCGCGACGGTCGGCGCCGGCGCGATCGCGTCCTGCTTCGCCTGCACGTAGTTGCGATACGTCGATTTCGGATCGAGCTTCGCGAGCGCGGTTTCGTAGGCCGCGCGCGCATCGGCGACGCGTCCCGCCGCGGCGAGCGCGTCGCCGCGCAAATCGGCATACATCGCATCGAACGACGGCGGATGCTTCGCCTCGAGCGTCGCGAGCGCCGCGTCGTACTGCTTGTCGTCGATCTGCACCTGTGCGAGCCGGTAGCGGCCGATCGCCTGCAGCTCGGGCTCGGACGCGTGCTCGACGACCCATTGCAGTTGCGCCGCCGCGCCTTTCTTGTCGCCGTTGTCGTAGAGCATCTTCGCGTAGAGCAATTCGCCGCGCGGCGCGTATCCGGTGCTCGCGTAGCTCTGCGTCAATTCCGCGATCGCATCCTTCGCCTTCGCGGCATCCTTCGTGCGCACGGCCTCGCTGACCGCGCTGTAGAGCACCGACGCGCTCTCCGCGCGCTTGCCGGCGTAGTAGCGCCAGCCCTGCACGCCGGCAATGAGCAGGCATCCGAGCACGAGCGCGACGGTCACGGCACTGCCGTAACGCGTCCACCAGGCCTTCAGTTCGTCGATCTGGTCCTGCTCTTCCAAGTCGTAGACAGCCATGTCCTTCGTCCTATCGAGATTGAAGCGCCGCAAAGCGCGCGGCGAGGTCGGCGACCGGCACCGCGACCTGCTCGCCGCCTTCGCGCAGCGGCTTGATCGCGACGGTGCCCGCGGCGGCTTCGTCGTCGCCGACGATGATCGCGAAGCGCGCGCCGCTGGCATCGGCCTTTTTCATTTGCGCGCGGAAATTGCCCGCGCCTGCATGCACGACGACGTTCGCGCCGTGGTCGCGCAGTGCCTCCGCCGCGCGGCGTGCGGTGGGCGCCGCCGTGGCGCCGGCGTGCACGACGTACGCGTCGGCCGCGCTCGCGTCGCGCTTCGCCTGCGCTTCGAGCAGCAGCACCATGCGCTCGACGCCGATCGCAAAGCCGCACGCGGGCGTCGGCTTGCCGCCGAGCTCGGCGAAGAGGCCGTCGTAGCGGCCCCCGCCGGCGACCGTGCCCTGCGCGCCGAGCGCGTCGGTGACCCACTCGAAAACGGTGCGATTGTAGTAGTCGAGCCCGCGCACGAGGCGTGGATTCACCGTGTAGCGCACGCCCGCTTCGTCGAGCAGCGCACGCAGTTCGTCGAAGTGCGCGCGCGACGCGGCGCCGAGCCGGTCGACGAGGCGCGGCGCGCCTTCGACGATCGCCTGCATCGCCGGATTCTTGCTGTCGAGGATGCGCAGCGGATTCGCGTGCAGCCTGCGCTTCGCGTCTTCGTCGAGCGCGTTGTTGTGCGCTTCGAAGTATTCGATCAGCGCGGCGCGATGCGCGCGACGTTCGTCGGCATCGCCGATCGAATTGATCGACAGCGCGATGCCGGTGAGGCCGAGCGCGCGCCACAACCGCGCGAGCATGACGATCTGCTCGGCGTCGACGTCAGGCCCGGGAAAACCGAGGGCCTCGACGTCGAACTGGTGAAACTGCCGGTAGCGGCCTTTCTGCGGGCGCTCGTGGCGGAACATCGGTCCCGCCGTCCACACGCGCTGCGGGCGCTCGTAGGTCAAGCTGTGCTCGATCGCCGCGCGCACGATGCCCGCGGTGGCTTCGGGGCGCAGCGTGAGGCTGTCGCCGTTCAGCCGGTCGGCGAACGTGTACATCTCCTTCTCGACGACGTCGGTGTGCTCGCCGATGCTGCGCACGTACAGCGGCGTGGGCTCGACGAGCGGCACGCGCAGGTTCCGGTAGCCGTATTGCTCGAACACGCGGCGCGCCGTGTCCTCGAAGCGCTGCCACAGCGGCGCCTCGTCGGGAAGCACGTCGTTCATGCCGCGCACGGCCTGCAATGCCGTTGCCATTGCCTTTCCTGGAAGGTCGATGCCGGTCAGCGGTGGGCCGCGCCGGCGGTGTCCGTCGCCTTGACGGGAATCGTCTTGTGCTGCGGGACGAGCGCCGCAGTCTTCGCCTCGCCGCCGTACGTCGCGCGCACGTAGTCGACGACGATCTGCTCGAACTCCTCGGCGATGCGATCGCCCTTCAGCGTGACCGTCTTCTGTCCGTCGACGAACACCGGCGCGACCGGCGTTTCGCCGGTGCCCGGCAGCGAGATGCCGATGTTCGCGAGCTTCGACTCGCCGGGACCGTTGACGACGCAGCCCATCACCGCGACGTGCATCGCTTCGACACCCGGATAACGCGCTCGCCACACCGGCATCGATTCGCGCAGGAACGACTGGATGCGCCCCGCGAGCTCCTGGAAATAGCTGCTCGTCGTGCGGCCGCACCCGGGACACGCGCTGACCATCGGCGTGAACGAGCGCAGGCCCATCGTCTGCAGCAGTTCCTGCGCGACGATCACTTCGCGCGTGCGCTCGCCGTTGGGCTCGGGGGTGAGCGAAATGCGGATCGTGTCGCCGATGCCCTGCTGCAGCAGCACGCCCATCGCCGCGCTGGAGGCCACGATGCCCTTGCTGCCCATGCCCGCTTCGGTGAGGCCGAGGTGCAGCGGATAGTCGCAGCGTCGCGCGAGCTCGCCGTACACGGCGATCAGGTCCTGGACGTTCGAGACCTTGCACGACAGGATGATGCGGTTCCCCGGAAGGCCCAGCGCTTCCGCCTGCTCGGCACTGCGCAGCGCCGACGTGACGAGCGCTTCGCGCATGACCGCGTCGGCGTCGGCGGGCTCGGCGGCGCGCGCGTTGTCGTCCATCATCTGCGCGAGCAGCGCCTGGTCGAGGCTGCCCCAGTTGACGCCGATGCGCACCGGCTTGTCGTAGTGAAGCGCGAGCTCGATCAGCGTTGCGAACTGCGCATCGCGCTTGCTGCCCTTGCCGACGTTGCCCGGATTGATCCGGAACTTCGCAAGCGCCTTCGCGCAACCCGGATGTTCGGTCAGGAGCTTGTGACCGTTGAAATGGAAGTCGCCGATCAGCGGCACGTGGCAACCGAGGTCGTCGAGCCGCTGCCGGATCTCGGGCACGGCGGCTGCCGCTTCCGACGTGTTGACCGTGACGCGCACGAGCTCGGAGCCGGCGATGGCGAGCGCGCGTACCTGCGCGACGGTCGCCGCGACGTCGGCGGTGTCGGTGTTCGTCATCGACTGCACGACGATCGGTGCGCCGCCCCCGACCGCGATGTTGCCGATCGTGACGCGGCGGCTGGCGCGGCGCTGGATGACGGGGCGCACGAGTGATGTCATGGTGGCGTTACTTCAACCCGACGCGCGCGACGCTGCCGCGCGTGTACGCGGACAGATCGAGCGGCTGGCCGCGGAACGTGACGCCGACCGCGGGCGCGTTGCCCAACGCCAGCTCGAGCGGCGGCGTCGCGTTGACCGTTTGCGTCATGCCTGCGCCGCCGGTCATCTGCAGTACGACGTGGCCGTTCGCGTCCTTCACTTCGGCCCACGACGTGCCGCGGAACGTGAGCACGAGCGGTGCTTCAGCGGCGGCGGACGCGGATGACGGCGTCGTCGCGGTGACAGAGGGCGCTGCACCTGACGTCGTTGCCGACGACGTGCCCGGTGCTTCGGGCGTGACCGGCGCCGGCGCGTTCGCGCCTTGCGCGTCGCTGCCGGCGGGCGGCGCCGCCGGCGTGCCGTCGACGACCTTCGGCGTCAGCGCAAGCGTGGACGTCGACGATGGAGACGCGTTCGCCGGTGCAGGTGTGGCGGGCGGAGGCGTGTCGGCCGCCGGCCTGGCCGTGGGCTTCGTGTCGGTCGACGTCGTCATGCCCGGCAGCGACAGCGACGCGGGCAGATGCAGCGATGCGCGCGGCGACAGTCCGTAATACGCGACCGCGGCGACGATGGCGACGATCGCGAGCGGCGCGAGCCAGCGCCATGCCGAGGCCTTCGCTTCGCGTTCGGCGGGGATCTCGCCCATGGGCCGCGTCGACGTACGCAGCGCAGGACGCTCGAGCGCCGGCGCCGTTTCGGGGGCCGGAAGCAATGCAAGCACGGCTTCCGGGTCGAGGCGTACGAAGCGCGCGTAGTTCCGCGCGAAGCCGCGGATGAACGTGCGTCCCGGCAATCCCTGCCAGTCGTCTTCCTCGAGCGCCGTCACCTGCCGCGGTGCGAGCTTCAGTTGCTGCGCGACCGCATCGACCGAGAGGCCGGCCGCTTCACGCGCGGCGCGCAGGCGACCACCGGCGGACGTCGCAACTTCGGTCACTCCCCGGTCTCCCTGGAACACCGTCCCGGTGCGCGGGTGCGTGTGCAGGCGTCGCCGAAATCGCGCGGCGACGGGCCCTTCGGGCCTCCGCTCGGCTGCCCCTCGCGCGCCACGCTCATTCGCACCCTCCGCTCGCGATCGCCTTCGCTTCCGGCGAGTCGGGCCAGCGGTTCTTCAGCTGCGACTCGTACGACCGCTCGGCCTCGCGATCGCCCTGGCGCCGCTCGATGCACGCGCCGAGGTAGAGCGCCGCGGGCGACGGCGACTGCTGCTGCATCACCGGCCGCATCCACGCGCGCGCCTCGCCGTTGCGCTTTTCGCGGTACGCGAGCAGCGCGAGGTTGTATGCGGCGGTCGGGTTGCCGGGCGACGCCGACAGCGCGCGCCGCAGGTAATCCTCTGCGCTCTTGGTGTCGCCGAGCGCGGCGCTGCACTTGCCGGCGTTGATCAGCGCGATCTCGGGCGTCTTGTAAAGCGGATCCTTCAGCACCTGCTCGAACTCGGGCATCGCTTCCTTCGGGCGACCGGTGCCGCACAGGAACGCGCCCCAGTTCTCGCGGATCTCCGAATCGGTCGGCGCGAGCGACAGCGCCTGCCGGAAGCTCTCCTCGGCCTTCGCCTTCTCGCCCAGCATCGAGTAGACGAGCCCGTAGATGTTGTAGAGCTTCGGGTACGTGGGGTCGAGCGCCTTTGCGTTGCCGAGCTCCTCGAGCGCCACGTCCATCTGCCCGCGCTCGTAGTACCCGGCGGCGAGCTCGGTGCGAATCTGCGCACGCTGCTGCGGCGTGGCCTGCTGCGTCTTGACGGGCGGCGGTAAGTCGGCCTCGGCCTGCGCCTGTTGCGGCGCCGGCGCCTTCGAGGCGCAGGCGGCGAGCGCGAGCGCCGCCACGACCAGCAGGGGCGATGCGAAACGTTTCATCCGACGAAGTCCGGTGACGAGCGTGCTAGTGCAGGGCGGGGGCGACGCGGCTCGCGAGGCGGCGCTTGGTGCGATCCTGCACCTGACCTGCGAGCTGGCCGCACGCGGCGTCGATGTCGTCGCCACGCGTCTTGCGAATTGTCGCGACGATCCCGGCATCCTGCAACGCGTGCGCGAAGCCGCGAATGCGCTCGCGCGGGCTGGTGGCGAAGCCGCTGCCCGGGAACGGATTGAACGGGATCAGATTGAGCTTGCACGGCACGTCGCGCACGAGGTCGATCAGCGCGTGCGTGTGCTCGGGCTGGTCGTTGACGCCGTCGAGCATCACGTATTCGAACGTGATGAAATCGCGCGGCGCGCGTTCGAGATAGCGCAGGCACGCGGCCATCAGGCTTTCCAGCGGATGCCTGCGATTGATCGGCACCAGATGGTCGCGCAGCTCGTTCGTGGGCGCATGAAGCGATACGGCGAGCGCCACCGGGCACTCGTCGCGCAGGCGATCGATCCACGGCACGAGACCGGACGTCGACAGCGTGACGCGCCGCCGCGACAGGCCGTAGGCGTTGTCGTCGAGGAACGTGCGGAGCGCCGGCACGACGTTGTCGAAATTCGCGAGCGGCTCGCCCATGCCCATCATCACCACGTTGGTGATCGGCGCGCGGCCCGCTTCGACCCATGGCGCGTCGACGCCGTCCTGCAGCAGCGTGCGATTCGAGAGCCACAGCTGCCCGACGATCTCGCCGGTGGAGAGGTTGCGGTTGAAGCCCTGGCGGCCGGTCGAGCAGAACGCGCAGTCGAGCGCGCAGCCCGCCTGCGACGAGATGCAAAGCGTTGCGCGGTCGTCCTCGGGGATGTACACGGCCTCGACCGCATTGCCGCTGCCCGCGTCGAGCAGCCACTTGCGCGTGCCGTCGCTGGCCGTGGTATCGCGCAGGATGCGCGGCGCACGAATCTGCGCGTCCCGCGCCAGTGCTGCGCGCAGCGGCTTCGCGAGATCGGTCATCTCCTCGACGCTTGCGGCGAAGCGCTGGTGGATCCAGCGTGTCACCTGGCGTCCGCGAAACGGCTTCTCGCCGCGCGCGGCGAGCCACTGCGCGAGCGCCGCGGGTTCGAGGTCGAGGAGGTTCTGCATGTGGCGCGTTTCAGCGGCCGTAGATTGCGTGCGACGGGAAGAAGTAGGCGATTTCGGTCGCGGCGGTCTCGGCGGCATCGGAACCATGCACGGCGTTCGCGTCGATCGACTGCGCGAAGTCGGCGCGGATGGTGCCCGCCGCGGCCTTCTTCGGATCGGTGGCCCCCATGAGCTCGCGGTTCTTCGCGATCGCGTTCTCGCCTTCCAGCACCTGGATCATCACGGGTCCGGTGGTCATGAAATCGACCAGATCCTTGAAGAACGGACGTTCCCGGTGGACGGCGTAGAAGCCTTCGGCGTCGCGACGCGACAGCCACTGCATGCGGGCGGCGACGACACGCAGGCCCGCCTTTTCGAAGCGCGCGTAGATTTCGCCGATGACGTTTTTCCCGACCGCGTCGGGCTTGATGATCGAAAGGGTGCGTTCAACAGCCATCTGATGGCTCCGACAGGATAAAAGCGAGCAAATTCAAAATTATAACATCGTCATGACCGTTCGTCGGAGCCGCATCCCTGCTTTTTGGCGGGTTGGCCGGGGGCTGGTTCATGTGTCCCTGCGCATGCGCGCCACTCGAGTCGCAGGCCGGCCTCGCCATCGCCGGCGGCGAACGATGCGTCGATGCCGGCACCCGCGACG
Source organism: Burkholderiales bacterium (assembly GCA_025927765.1). Lineage (GTDB taxonomy): Bacteria > Pseudomonadota > Gammaproteobacteria > Burkholderiales > Casimicrobiaceae > VBCG01. The sequence continues at coordinate 29,766 of JAICKU010000008.1, read as the reverse complement.
GCGGCGAGCGTGTCGCCGCAATAGAGGCGCGGCATGGCAAGGCGTTGCCACGGCGGCACGCCGGCCTCGCGCAGCAGATCCATAACGTTGCGGCGACCGCCGCGCACCGCAAGGCGCAGGCGTTCGCCGGTGCCGCCCATGCGAATCGTCACCGGCCGGCCGTGCAGGTACTGCCGCGCCACGCCTTCGCCTTCCGCAGGCAGGAGTGCGAGCACGCCGTGGGGCAGCGTGATCTCGGGCTCGCCGCGCCAGGGGCGCGCGTCGAACGTGACGGCCGGCGTGTGAACGACCACTCGTGCGCGATGGATGCCGATCACCGCACCGTCGTGCTCCACGGCGACGCGCGCGTCCGGCGGCGCGCCGAGCAGTTGCTGCAGCATCGCGTCGAGGCGTGCCGCGGACGGTGCGCGCAGGCCGCGCTCGCGCAGGAACCAGCGCAGCAGGTTGCGCGCACGCGGCGCTGCCAGTGCCCGAAGCGCGGCGAGGTCGAGCGAATCGTGGCCGGCGCCGTGCGCGTCGAGCCGCGCGAGGTCGTCGAGCAGTTCGATGGCGTCGGACTGGTGACGCGCGGCGCGCACGAGCGTTGCGGGATAGCCGGGGGCAATCGTGCGCAGCGCCGGGATCACGCGGGCGCGGAGCGCGTTGCGCCGGAGCGACGTGTGCGCGTTGCTGTCGTCGTCGACGTAGGCGAGCGCGTGCGACGTGACGTAGGCGTCGATCGCCGCGCGCGGCAGCGACAGGAACGGCCGCACGAAGCGCGTGCCGCGAGCGCGGGCGACGACCGGCATCGCCGCGAGCCCGCGCGGGCCGGCGCCGCGAAGCAGTTGCAGCAGCAGCGTTTCCGCCTGATCGTCGGCGTGATGGGCGAGCAGGATCGCGTCGACGCGGTGCTCGCGAGCCATGGCGGCGAGCGCCTCGTAGCGGCGCTCGCGCGCGGTCGCTTCGACGCCGTCGCCGGCGTTGCGCACTTCCACGTTGCGGGCTGCGAACGCGATGTCGCGGCGCGCGCATGCATCCGCGCAGAACGCCATCCACGCATCGGCCGCGGACGACAGGCCGTGATGAACGTGAAAGGCGACGAGCGTGTCGCCACTTGTCGCCGCAACGTTCGCGGCGGCATCGAGCAGCGCGATCGAATCGCGACCGCCGGAGAGCGCGACGGCCAGGTGGGCGCCGGGCGGCGATGCGTGGCGGAGCGCGGTGGCGACGGCGGCGCGGACGGCGCAGCGGTCTCCCCCGTCAGCCGGCGGCAATCTCCTTGAAGCGGCCATAGCCGAGGATCTTGTCTTCGCGCGCCTCGAGCAGCGCTTCGAGCGTCTGGTCCTGCAGCTGCCGCAGCGCCTCGGTGAGCGCCTTGCGCAGCGCGACTATCATCGCCGCGTGGTCGCGATGCGCGCCGCCCACCGGCTCGTTGACGATCTTGTCGACGAGGCCGAGCTGCTTCAGGCGCGCCGCAGTGATGCCGAGCGTTTCGGCGGCGGTCGACGCGTGCTCGGCCGACTTCCACAGGATCGACGCACAGCCTTCGGGCGAGATCACCGAATACGTTGCGTACTGCAGCATCAGCGTGATGTCGCCGACCGCGAGCGCGAGCGCGCCACCCGAGCCGCCTTCGCCGATCACCGTGGCGATGATCGGCGTGCGCAGTCCCGCCATCTCGTAGAGGTTGCGCCCGATCGCCTCGGATTGCCCGCGCTCCTCGGCGCCGATGCCGGGATACGCGCCGGGCGTGTCGACGAACGTGAACAGCGGAATCGAGAATTTCTCCGCGAGCTTCATGAGCCGCAGCGCCTTGCGATAGCCCTCCGGACGCGGCATGCCGAAGTTGCGGTAGATCTTCTCCTTGGTGTCGCGTCCCTTCTGCTGGCCGATCACCATGCATGGCGCGCCATTGAAGCGGGCGAGGCCGCCGATGATCGCGGGATCGTCGCCGAACGCGCGGTCGCCGTGCAGTTCGCGAAATTCGCTGAAGAGCCCGTTGATGTAGTCGCGCGTGTACGGCCGCGCCGGATGCCGCGCGACCTGCGCGATCTGCCACGCGGTCAGCTTGGCGTAGATGTCCCGCGTGAGCTGCTGGCTTTTCTTCGTGAGCCGCGCGATCTCGTCGGAGATGTCGACCGCCGAATCCTCGTGCACGTAGCGAAGCTCGTCGATCTTCTGCTGAAGTTCGGCGATGGGCTGCTCGAAATCGAGGAACGTCTGCTTCATGGGCGGGCGCGGGGGCGAGCCGCATCATAGCGCGTCGGCGAAATCGGCAGCGGGGTCGCGGCCCATCGCGATGGCGATCGCCGCGAAATCGTCGCGCGAAACGCGCAGCATGCCGAAGCGGAACGCGGCGCCCCAGTGCGCCTTGTTTCGGATGAACGACAGCTCGTCGATGAGCGGACGGATCGCCGCCGGCGAGGCGGCGAGCCAGGCCGCCGGGCGGCGGAAGATCGGAGCGGTGGCGGCGACCGGGGCTTCGAAGATCGGCCCTTCGGCGACGTGTCCGATGGCGGTGAAGGCCTGCAGCGGCTCGCCGTGGGGTGCGCTCTCGCGCGGCGAGTAGACGAGCAGCCCGTCTCCCGGCATGAGGCGCGCGAGCGGCTCGGCGCGACCGTAGGTCAACTCGACGAATCCGTTCGCGACGCCCTGCGCCGCGTGATCGCGCGGCGCAACCGCAATCCAGTAGCGACGTTCGTTCATGGCGTGTCCTCTCGGTGGTGGGACGACGCGCCGAATGTAAGCGCCGAACCTCGCGATCGCGCATCGGCCAAATGGCCTAACTGGGGCGCGCGGCGAAAGGGCGGCAGGCGACGCCGCGCGATAATCGCCGGTAACTCGAACGATTGGAGGCAGCGCATGCACCGGATCGCGGTCATTCCCGGCGACGGGATCGGCAAGGAAGTCGTGCCCGAGGGGCTGCGCGTGCTCGAGAAGGCGGCGGCGAAGTTCGGCATCGAGCTCGAGCTCGTGCATTTCGACTGGAGCTGCGACTACTACGCGGCCACCGGCCGGATGATGCCGGAGGACTGGTTCGAGACACTGTCCGGCTTCGAGGCGATTTTCTACGGCGCCGTCGGCTGGCCGGCGCTCGTCCCCGATCACGTGTCGCTGTGGGGCTCGCTGATCCAGTTTCGCCGCCGCTTCGACCAGTACGTGAACTTGCGGCCGTGCCGCCTGATGCCCGGCATCCCGAGTCCGCTCGCGAACCGAAAGCCCGGCGACATCGACTTCGTCGTCGTGCGCGAGAACACCGAGGGTGAATACTCGTCGGTGGGGGGGCGCCTGTTCGAAGGTACCGAGCGCGAGTTCGTCGTGCAGGAGTCCGTGTTCACGCGCACCGGCGTCGATCGAATTCTCGAGTACGCGTTCGAGCTCGCGGCGGCGCGGCCCGACCGCCATCTGACGTCGGCGACGAAGTCGAACGGCATTTCGATCACCATGCCGTATTGGGACGAGCGCGTGCGCGCGATGGCGCAGAACTATCCGAACGTGCGCGTCGACCAGTTCCACATCGACATCCTCGCCGCGCATTTCGTGCAGCGTCCGCAGCTCTTCGACGTGGTCGTCGGCTCGAATCTCTTCGGCGACATCCTGTCGGACCTCGGGCCCGCGGTCTGCGGCACGATCGCGATCGCGCCGTCGGGCAACATCAATCCCGAGCGCAAGCACCCGTCGCTGTTCGAGCCGGTGCACGGTTCGGCGCCCGACATCGCCGGCAAGGGCCTCGCAAATCCGATCGGGCAGATCTGGTCGGGCGGGCTGATGCTCGATTTCCTCGGCTATCCCGAGGCGTCGCGCGCCGTGGTTTCGGCGATCGAGCGCGTGCTGGCGGACCCGGGCGCGCCGCGTACGCGCGACATCGGCGGCACGGCGAGCACGACGGAAGCGGGCAAGGCGATCGCGGCCGCACTGTGATCCGTTGCGCGCCGTCGGCGATGGCGCGCGCGACTTGTGGCACGATAGCGGGCGCATGCTTCGCAGCGCGCGCGACGTCACGATCGCGCGAAGCGCGCGGCGCCATGCGGACGATCGAGAGGCCAACAACAACATGCTGATCGGCATACCGCGCGAGACGCGGCCCGGCGAAACGCGCGTCGCGGCCACGCCCGAGACCATCAAGAAGCTCGGCGCGAGCGGCAAGCACCAGGTCGTCGTCGAAGCCGGCGCGGGCGTCGCGAGCAGCATTCCCGACGACGCCTATGTGCAGGCGGGCGCACGCATCGGCAACACCGCCGAGGCGCTCGCGAGCGAGCTCGTGCTGAAGGTGCGCGCGCCGGTCGGACCGGAACTCGGCGCGCTTCGCAACGGTGCGATGCTCGTGGGCCTGCTCGATCCCTACGACGCAGCGGGCATCCAGGCGATCGCGCAGACGGGCGTGAGTGGGTTTGCACTCGAGCGCCTGCCGCGCATCACGCGCGCGCAGTCGATGGACGTGCTGTCGTCGCAGGCGAACATCGCGGGCTACAAGGCGGTGATCATCGCGGCCGACGTGTACGGCCGCTTCATGCCGATGCTGATGACCGCCGCCGGTACGGTGAAGGCCGCGCGCGTGCTGGTGCTCGGCGTGGGCGTTGCGGGTTTGCAGGCGATCGCCACGGCGAAACGCCTCGGCGCGGTGATCGAAGCGTCCGACGTGCGGCCTTCGGTGAAGGACCAGGTCGAGTCGCTCGGCGGCAAGTGGCTCGACGTGCCGTACGAGACCGACGAGGAACGCGAGATCGCCGAAGGCGTGGGCGGCTATGCGCGGCCGATGCCCGCGCCGTGGATGCAGCGGCAGGCGGCGATCATCGCCGAGCGCTGCAAGCAGGTCGACATCGTGATCACGACCGCGCTCATTCCCGGCCGTCCTGCGCCGCGCCTCGTCTCCGCGCAAACGGTGGCGGCGATGAAGCCGGGTGCGGTGATCGTCGATCTCGCGGTCGAGCAGGGCGGCAACGTCGAAGGCTCGGTGCCGGGGCAGATCGCCGGCGTCGGCGGCGTCAGGATCGTCGGGTTCACGAACCTGCCGGCGCTCGTGCCGGCCGATGCGTCGGCGCTCTATGCGCGCAACGTGCTGAACTTCGTCGCGCTGTCGCTCAACCTGAAGACCGGCGACTTCGCGCTCGCGCGCGACGACGAGATCGTGCAGGCGACGATGGTGTGCGAGGGCGGCAAGGTGACGGAAAAAAAGGGATAGGCGACAAGGGACTGGGGATCGTGATCGGGCAGCAAGCGAAGACGTGCCGAAGCTCCACCACGGTAACGCAACGGCGCGCAGACGCGTTGAACGCCGGCGCGACGAGACGTACGCAAAGGCAATGAACGCGGACCGCGACGACGGTCCAACGCGCCTGCGGGCCGGACCCCCGGCGTGCGCAAGGCACTGACGCAAAGCATCGGAGCAGCCAATGGCCACAGGCGTAGACCCCATCGTCTTCTACCTGATCATCTTCGTGCTGGCGATCTTCGTCGGCTATCACGTCGTGTGGAGCGTCACGCCCGCGCTGCATACGCCGCTGATGTCGGTCACCAACGCGATCTCGGGGATCATCCTCGTCGGCGCGATGCTCGCCGCCGGGCCGATGGCCTTCGACTGGGGCGGCTGGGTGGGTGTCGCCGCCGTCGTGCTTGCGTCGATCAACGTGTTCGGCGGCTTCCTCGTCACGCAGCGGATGCTCGAGATGTTCAAGCGCAAGGAGCCGGCGCAAAAGCCGGCGGCGAAGCCTTGAGGCGCGCGCAGGCGGCGATGCGCGGCGGCGCATCCGAAGCCGCGGCAGGAGTCTCACGATGAGCGCCGACCAGGTCGCGCTGTGGTACCTCGTCGCGTCGGTGTGCTTCATCCTGGCGCTGAAGGGCCTGTCGCACCCGTCGACGGCGCGGCGCGGCAACGTGCTCGGCATCGTCGGCATGGCGATCGCGGTGATCGTCACGCTCGCGCTCGTCTATTCGCACACGAAGAACATCGGAATGATCCTCGCCGGCATCGCCGTCGGCGCGGTGATCGGCGCGGTGATCGCGCGGCGCGTGCAGATGACGCAGATGCCCGAGCTCGTCGCGGCGTTCCACTCGCTCGTCGGCCTCGCCGCGGTGCTGATCGCGATCTCCGCGATTCACGATCCGACCGCGTTCGGCCTGCACGACCCGATTCCCGCCGGCAATCGCCTCGAGCTCTTCATCGGCACGTTCATCGGCGCGATCACGTTCTCGGGCTCGGTGATCGCATTCGGCAAGCTGTCCGGTCGCATCCGCAGCGCGCCCGTCGTTTTCCCCGGCCAGCATTGGTTCAATCTCGCGATCGGCATCGCGATGATCGCGTTCGGCATCGCGTTCTTCACCGCGTCCGACGAAGCGAAATGGCTGCCGTACATCGTGATGACGGCGCTCGCGTTCCTGCTCGGCGTGCTGATCATCATCCCGATCGGGGGCGCCGACATGCCGGTGGTGATCTCGATGCTGAACAGCTACTCGGGCTGGGCGGCGGCGGGCATCGGCTTCTCGCTCAACAACCCGATGCTGATCATCGCCGGGTCGCTCGTGGGCAGCTCGGGCGCCATCCTGTCGTACATCATGTGCCGCGCGATGAACCGCTCGTTCATCAGCGTGATCCTCGGCGGCTTCGGTGCCGAGGGTGGCACGGCGGCGACGGGCACCGAGCAGAAGGCGGTGCGTAGCGGCAGCCCGGACGACGCGGCGTTCATCCTCGAGAACGCGGAAACCGTGATCATCGTTCCCGGCTATGGCCTCGCGGTCGCGCGCGCGCAGCACGCGGTGAAGGAGCTCGCGACGAAGCTGCGCGACAAGGGCGTGACGGTCAAGTACGCGATCCATCCGGTGGCGGGGCGCATGCCGGGACACATGAACGTGCTGCTCGCCGAAGCCGAGGTGCCGTACGACCAGGTGTTCGAGATGGAGGACATCAACAGCGAGTTCGGCACCGCCGACGTGGCCCTGATCCTCGGCGCGAACGACGTCGTGAATCCGCTCGCCGAGGAGAAGGGCAGCCCGATCTACGGCATGCCGATCCTCGAGGCGTACAAGGCGAAGACGGTGATCGTCAACAAGCGGTCGATGGCGTCGGGGTACGCCGGCCTCGACAATCCGCTGTTCTACATGGACAAGACGATGATGGTGTTCGGCGACGCGAAGAAGGTCGTCGAGGACATCGTCAAGGCGATCGACTGACGCCGACGACAGGCGCCTCGCATTGCCGTGGCGGACCTGCGAGTCCGTTCCGTCGCGTGGTGCCCTGCGTCGCGCCCGGTTGATCCGGGATCGCTTCATGCCCGGCCCGCTTTCCCACCTCACGATCCTCGACCTTTCGCGCGTGCTCGCCGGCCCCTGGTGCACGCAGCTCCTCGCCGACCTCGGCGCCACCGTGCTGAAGATCGAGCGGCCGGGCACCGGTGACGACACGCGCGCATGGGGCCCGCCGTTCCTGAAGGACCGCGATGGGCACGACACGCGTGAAGCGGCGTACTACCTCGCCTGCAACCGCGGCAAGCGCTCGATCGCGATCGATTTCACGCAGCGCGCCGGCCGCGATCTCGTGCTCGGCCTCGCACGCCAGGCCGACGCGTTCGTCGAGAACTTCAAGGTGGGCGGCCTCGCCAAGCACGGCCTCGACTACGAAAGCGTCAGGTCGGTGAACGAGCGCCTTGTCTACGCGTCCATCACGGGCTTCGGGCAAACCGGCCCATACGCCGCGCGCGCCGGCTACGACTTCATCATCCAGGGCATGAGCGGCTTCATGAGCGTGACCGGCGAGCGCGACGACGTCCCGGGCGGCGGTCCGCAAAAGGCGGGCATCGCGATCACCGATCTGATGACCGGCATGTACGCGTCGGTGGCCATCCTCGCCGCTCTCGCCCATCGCGATCGTACGGGCGCGGGGCAGTGGATCGACGCGTGCCTGTTCGATTCGTCGGTCGCGATGATGTCCGTGATCGACATGAACTACCTGGTGAGCGGCGTCGTACCGAAACGCGTGGGCAACGCGCACCAGAACATCGTGCCGTACCAGGTGTTCGCGTGCGCCGATGGCCACGTGATCCTGGCGGTGGGCAACGATTTGCAATTCCGCAAGTTCTGCGAAATCGCCGCGCGTCCCGAATGGGCCGACGACGAACGCTTCGCGACAAATGCCGCGCGCGTGCGTCATCGCGAATCGCTCGTCCCCATGATCGCCGACGTCATGAGCGGCCGCGCGCAGCGCGCGTGGCTCGACGCGCTCGAACCCGCGGGCATTCCCTGCGGACCGATCAACCGCATGGACCAGGTGTTCGCCGATCCGCAGGTGGTCGCCCGCACGATGAAGCTCGATCTGCCGCATCCGTTGTCGGGCACCGTGCCGCAGGTGCGTTCGCCACTGCGCTTTTCCGATACAAGGCTTGCATACGATGCCGCGCCGCCGCTCCTCGGCGCGGACACTGAAGCGGTGCTGCGCGAGCGCCTTGGACTCGACGCGGCCGCGCTCGCGCGTCTTTCCGCCGAAGGCGTGATCGGGTCGCAATCAGGCGCTCTTCGGGCCCGATGACGCTCGCCGGCATCACGCGCAAGCCGGCGTTCTGGATCGTCTACGCCGTCGTCGCGCTCGTCGCGCTCGTCGTGGCGGGCAAGCTCTTTCCGCGCGCGATACCGATCGTCAATCTCGACGTGACGACGTCGCGCGCGCAGGCGATCGCCAAGGCGCGCGACGTCGCCGACGCCTTGCGACTCGCCCCATCCGACGCGCGCGCTGCCGCACGCTTTTCGCACGACACCGCCGCGCAGAACTACGTCGAGCTCGAAGGCGGCGGCAAGGAGGCGTTCGCCGCGCTGACGCGCGGGGATCGCTATCGACCGTATTGGTGGGAGGTGCGGCTCTTCACGTTGGGCGCCATCGGCGAAGCGCTGATCCGCCTCGCGCCGGATGGCCGGCCGATCGGCTTCGCGCGCCGCCTGCCGGAGACGTACGTCCGCGATGCCGCGCACAAGGCGCTCGACGCGGACACCGCGCGCAAGCTCGCCGAAGCGCAGGCGACGGCGCACTGGAACGTCGACCTTCGCACGTACCGGTTCCTCGACGCGTCGCAGGACACGCAGCCGAGCGGCCGCGTCGACCACACGTTCACCTACGAGCGCCCCGAGCCGCTCGGCGAAGCGCGCATCCGGCTCGCGCTCAGCGTCGCGGGGGACGAACTCGTCGGCGTCGCGCCGTTCGTGCACATTCCCGAAGCGTTCGGACTGCGTTTCCAGGCATTGCGCAGTACCAACAACCTGATCGCGAACCTCGCGACGATTACCGCGGGCCTGCTCTACGGCATCGGCGGTTGCGTTCTCGGCGTGCTGTGGCTCGCGCGGCGCCACTGGCTGCTGTGGCGGCCCGCGCTCGTCGCGGGCCTCGTCGTGGGCGGCTTGCTCGCCGCCGCGTCGCTCGCTTCGGCGAACACGTCGTGGTTCGGTGCCGACACCACCGAGACGGCGACGACGTTCTGGTCGAAGCACGTCGGCCTCGCCATCGTGATCTTCGCGGCGGGCGGCCTCGCGTACGCGCTCGTGTTCATGGCCGCGGAAAGCCTGTCGCGGCGCGCATTCGCGCATCAGCCGCAGCTGTGGAAGCTCTGGTCGCGCGAGGCGGCGGCCACGCCGCAGATCGTGGGGCGCACGTTCGGCGGGTACCTCTTCGTGCCGCTCGAGCTCGCACTGATCGCCGCGTTCTATTACGCGACGAATCGCTGGCTCGGCTGGTGGCAACCGTCCGAGGTGCTGACCGACCCCGACATCCTCGCGTCGGCGGTGCCGGCGTTGTCGCCGATCGCGATGTCGCTGCAGGCGGGTTTCATGGAGGAGTGCGTGTTTCGCGCGATCCCGCTGTCGCTTGGCGCGCTGATCGGGGCCCGCTACGGGCATCGCGCGCTCGGCGTTGCGCTCGCCGTCGTGCTGCAGGCGCTGGTGTTCGGCAGCGCGCACGCCAACTATCCGGGCTTCCCCGCGTATTCGCGGCCCGTCGAGCTCCTGCTGCCGTCGATCGTGTGGGCGCTGATCTTCCTGCGCTTCGGGCTTTTGCCCACGATCCTGCTGCACGCGACGTTCGACCTGTCGCTGTTCTCGATTCCGGTCTTCCTCGTCGATGCGCCGGGCGCACGCGCGCAGCAGGCGCTCGTGATCGTCGTCGCGCTCGTGCCGTTGTGGATGGTGCTGATCCGCCGCATCCAGACCGGCCGGTGGCGCGAACTGCCGCCAACGCTTCTGAATGGCGCCTGGCATCCTGCTGCGCAGGCCGCCGAGGGGTCGACGCTGCGCTCGCCGCTGTCGATCGGCCGCGCGTCGGCCGTCTTTCAGCGCGTGCTGCCCATCCTCGGCGTCGCCGGTGCGATCGCGTGGGCGCTGTTTGCGCCGTTTCGCCCCGACGTGCCACCGCTCGCGATCAGCCGTGACGCTGCGATCGCGCGCGCGGACGCCGCGATCGCGGCACAGGCGGCTGCGCTCGGGCCGCCATGGCATCGCGTCGCGACGGTCAAGCTCGCGAGCGAGGATCCGCAGCAATGGCTGTGGCATCGCTTCGTGTGGCAGGAAGCCGGGCCGAAGGCGTATCGCGCGCTCGTCGGCACCTTCCTCGCGCCCCCGGTGTGGCAGGTGCGCTACGCGATGTTCGAAGGCGACGTCGTGGCGCGCGCCGAGGAATGGCGTGTGACAGTCGCGGGCGACGGCAGCGTGCGCACGATCACGCACGCGATCCCCGAATCGCGGCCCGGGGCCACGCTCTCGCGCGACGACGCGCTCGCACGCGCGCGCTCGGCGCTGCATGCGCGCTTCGCGATCGATCCCGCGCCGTTGACGCTCGTGTCCGCCGACCAGACGCGGCGGCCCGCGCGTACCGACTGGTCGTTCGTATTCGGCGATCCGCGCATCGACGTGGGCAAGGGCGGCGAAGCACGCTACGTGGTGGCGATCGCCGGCGACGAAGTCGCGGCCGCGGGCCGCTACGTGTACGTGCCGGAAACCTGGACGCGCGGCGAGCGCGAAATCGACAACCGTCTCGAGGTCCTGGCGCTCGCCGGTGTCGTCGTGTTCCTCGCCGCGGGCCTCGCTGCATTGCTGGTCGGCATCGTCGGCTTCGTGCGCCATCGCGTCGACTCGCCGGCGCTTCGCGTCGTGTTCGCGGCCACGCTCGTCATTTCGCTGCTTTCGGCTGCCAATGCGTGGCCGGTGATCGCGATGGGACTCTCGACCACCGAGCCCCTCGCCGCGCAGCTCACGACGAAGGTTCTCGGCGCGATCGTGTCGGCGCTCGCGGGTGCGCTGCTCTTCGCGCTTTGCGCCGGCGTGGGCGTATTCGGTGCGACGCGCATGCCGGTGCGCGCGCGCCTGGGCTCGCTGTCGGCGATCGGCGCCGCGGTTGCCGCCGGCGCGTTCGTCGTCGGCCTGCAGTTCGCGCTCGGGGCGCTCGCGATCCCCGCGGCACCGACGTGGCCAAGCGAGCAGTGGACGTCGTTGGCGCTGCCACTCGCCGGCGGTGTGCTGTCCGGCGCGGGCTTCGTCGGGCTCGCGTGCGCCGAGCTCTTCGTGCTCTACGTGGTGTCGCGGCTCACCGATGGATTCTCGCGCCGCCTGTGGCTCGCTTTCGCGATCGTCGTGGCGCTCGAACTCGCGACGTCGCTCGCGCAGGGCCGCGCGAACCTGCCGGCCGCGCTGATCGGCGGCGTCGTCGCGGGCCTCGTCGCCTCGGCGGTGCTGCTGATGCTGCTGCGCTACGACCCGCGCATCGTGCCCGCGTTCGCCGCCACCGTCGTGCTGCTCGGCGGCGCCGTCAAGGCGGCGCAGTCGAACGCGCTGGCGCCGTTCGCGCTCGACGCGCTTGCGACGGTCGCGGTCGCCGTCATATTCACCGGATATCTCCGAAAGCAAAGGCGGGACGAGGGTGAGCGGTGAGGGGCGAGGGAAGAGAGGGGCTCGCGATGAGCCGCTGATCTCCCGCACCGCCGACGCGATGTCCGCCGATGTGCCGCGCCTTCGTGCGCGCATCGACGATGCGCGCCGGCGTCGTGCGCCGGCTGCGGCGTGGCGGAAGATCGCCGCGGACGTCGAGCGGTCGATTGCCGTTCGTGCACGGCGCGAGGCCGACAAGCCACGCATCGTCTATCCGCCCGAGCTGCCGGTCTCGCAGCGTGCGAACGAAATCGCGGAGGCGATCCGCAAGCATCGCGTCGTGATCGTGTCGGGCGAAACGGGCTCGGGCAAGTCGACGCAGTTGCCGAAGATCTGCCTCGACGCCGGCCGCGGCGTGCGCGGGCTGATCGGGCACACGCAACCGCGACGGATCGCGGCGCGCGCGCTCGCGTCGCGCATCGCGCAGGAACTCGGCACGCGCGTGGGCGAGGCCGTCGGCTACAAGGTGCGCTTCACCGATCGCACGCGGCCCGAGGCGTACGTGAAGCTGATGACCGACGGCATCCTGCTCGCGGAAACGCTGGGCGATCCGGACCTGCTGCGCTATGACACGATCATCATCGACGAAGCGCACGAGCGCACGCTCAACATCGACTTCCTGCTCGGTTATCTGAAGCGCCTGCTCGAGCGGCGCGACGATCTCAAGTTGATCGTCACGTCGGCCACCATCGACGCCGAGCGCTTCGCGCAGCATTTCGCCGACGTGAACGACAAGGCAGGGTCCGACCCCGCCTCTGCGGCGCCGACCATCGTCGTGTCGGGCCGCACGTATCCGGTCGAAGTGCGCTATCGGCCGCTGTCGTCGGGCGACGAGGAAGCCGACGACGAGGCCGAGCTCGAGGACGCCATGGCCGCGACCGTCGAGGACCTGTGGCGCGAGGGCCCGGGCGACGTGCTCGTGTTCCTGCCCGGCGAACGCGAGATCCGCGAGACGTCGGACGTGCTGCGCCGTTCGCTGGCGCGGCGCCCGTACGCGGACGCGGTCGAGATCCTGCCGCTGTACGCGCGGCTGTCCGTCGACGAGCAGCAGCGGGTGTTCGCGACTTCGCGCGGCCGGCGCGTCGTGCTGGCGACGAACGTCGCCGAGACATCGCTCACCGTACCCGGCATCCGCTACGTCGTCGATAGCGGGCTTGCGCGCGTCAAGCGCTATTCGCTGCGCAACAAGACGACGCTGTTGCAGATCGAGAAGATTTCCCGGGCCGCGGCGAACCAGCGTGCCGGGCGCTCGGGTCGCGTGCAGAACGGCGTGTGCGTACGCCTCTACGACGAAGCGGATTTCGCGTCACGGCCGGCGTTCACCGATCCGGAGATCCTGCGCAGCTCGCTCGCGTCGGTGATCCTGCAGATGGCATCGGTCGGCCTGGGCGACGTCGCCGCGTTCCCGTTCCTCGATCCGCCGTCTCCGCGCGCGATCCACGACGGCTACCAGCTGCTCGACGAGCTCGGCGCCGTCGACGATACGCAGGCGCTCACACCCCTCGGCCGCGAGCTCGCGCGCCTGCCGCTCGATCCGCGCGTCGGCCGCATCGTGATCGGCGGACGCGACCTCGGCTGTCTCGCGGAGGGCATCGTCATCGCGAGCGCGCTGTCCGTCCCCGACCCGCGCGAGCGGCCGCTCGGCAAGGCCGAAGCCGCCGATCAGGCGCACCTGCAGTTTCGCGATCCACGTTCGGACTTCCTGTCGCTGCTCGCGCTGTGGGAGTTCTTCGAGAGTCCCGCGCAGAAGGCGCTGTCGCACAGGCGCCGCGTCGACGCGTGCCGCGCGCACTTCGTGTCGTTCCTGCGGCTTCGCGAATGGCACGACGTGCATGCGCAGCTCGTGAGCGTGCTGAAGGAGGCGGGCTGGAACGTCGACGGCGCGCTGCCCGAGGACATCGACGCGGCGCGCTACGAATCGATCCACAAGGCGCTCCTCACCGGCCTGCTCGGCAACATCGGCGTGAAATCGGAGCCGGCCGCCGAGCGGGGAGGCCAGTACGACGGCGCGCGCGGCATCAACTTCCACCTGCATCCGGGCTCGGGACTCGCGAAGAAGGGTCCGAAGTGGGTCGTCGCGGCCGAGCTCACGCAGACGACGCGCCTCTACGCGCGTTGCGCGGCGCGCGTCGAGCCGGAGTGGATCGCCGCGGTGGCGGGCGAGCGCGTCACGCGCACATACTTCGAGGCGCACTGGGAGAAGGCGCGCGGCGAAGTCGTCGCGAGCGAGCGCATCCAGCTCTACGGCTTGACGCTCGTGCCGCGGCGTCCGGTCGTCTACGGCCCGATCGCACCTGCCGATGCGCGCGAGGTATTCGTCCGCGAAGCGCTGGTGGCCGGTGAACTCGGCGTTGACGCACCGTTCCTCGCGCACAACCGCCGCCTCGTCGCCGAGATTGCGGAACTCGAGCACAAGGCACGGCGCGCCGACGTGCTCGTCGACGAGGACGCGATCGCCGCGTTCTACGCCGAGCGCGTGCCGGCGGACGTGCATTCGCGCGCGACGTTCGAGAAGTGGCGCCGCGCCGACGAGAAGCGGCAACCGAAGCGCCTCTTCATGACGCGCGACGAACTGATGCGCCACGCAGCCGCCGGCGTGACCGAAGCGCTGTATCCCGACACGCTGCGCGTTGCGGGTGCCGCGCTGCCCGTCAAATACCGCTTCGCGCCGGGCCATCCGCTCGACGGGCTCACGCTCACGGTCCCGCTCGCGCTCCTGAACCAGATCGACGAGGCGACGCTGTCGTGGCTCGTGCCCGGCATGATCCGCGACAAGGTCACCGCGTACCTGAAGGCACTGCCGAAAGCGTGGCGAAGCCGCCTCGTGCCGGTGCCCGAAACCGTGACGGCATTTCTCGAGCACGCGCCGTCGCACGACGTCGCGCTCGCCGACGCGCTGCGCACGTTCGTCGACCAGCGCCTCGGCGATGCGCCGCCACCCGAGGCGTTTCGCAGCGTCGACGTGCCGCCGCATCTCGCGATGAACGTGCGCGTCGTCGACGCCGCGGGGCGCGAGCTCGCGATGGATCGCGACCTGTCCGCGCTGCGCGACCGCCTCTCCGAAGCCGCGCGCCTCGAATTCGCGTCCGAGCAGCCGTCGTTCGAGCGGCGCGGCTTGAAGAGCTGGGACTTCGGAGAGCTGCCGGAAAGCCTCAGCACGCGCCGCGACGGCGCGCGGCGAACCGGGTATCCGGCGCTCGTCGACGAACGCGACGGCGTCGCGCTGACGCTGCTCGACACGCGCGACGCCGCGCTCGCCGCGACGCGCCAGGGCGTGGTGCGCCTGATCGGCTTCGAGCTCGGCGACACGCTTGCGCGCCAATTGAAGTCGTCGCCCGCGATCGCGTCGATCGCCAGCGACCTGCGCGGGGCCGTCGCTGTCGATGCGCTGCGCGACGACCTCGCGCGCGCGATCGCCGACCGCGCGTTCGTCGGCGACGATCCGCTGCCGCGCGACCGCAATGCGTACCTGGCAGAGGTCAAGCGGGCACGCGCGCGCCTGCCGGCGGTGGTCGACAGCGCGTTGCGGCTTGCCGCCGCGATCGCCACCGAGCATCTGGCGCTCACGCAGCGCATCAACGCGCTGCCGCCCGCGCAACGGCGGCTGGCCGCGGAAGCGAAGGCGCAGCGCGACGCACTGGTCCATCCCGGATTCCTCGCCGACACGCCCTGGCCGCAGCTCGCGCACCTCCCGCGCTTTCTCAAGGCGCTGGCGAGGAGGCTCGAACGCCATGCGCAAAATCCCGACCGCGACGCCCGGCACGCCGCGCAGGTGGGCGCGTGGTGGGGGCGCTGGCGCGAGCGTGCCGAGCGAGAGCGCGGCGACGGTGACCGCTCGCAGGCGCTCGAGGACTTCCGCTGGCTCCTCGAGGAGCTCCGCGTGTCCTTGTTCGCGCAGGAACTGCGCACCAGCGTGCCGGTGTCGCTGAAGCGCATCGAAAAGGCCTGGAACGACCTCACGCGGCAGGGTTGATCCCGCCATGACGTGGCATACAATGCGTCCCCGTGCTAGAGTCAGTTGGCGAGAGAGGGTCACTCACGTGACGGATTCCGCGGCAATCCTGTGCCACCCCCGAACGTAACGACGCAGGTTGCGCCCGCGCGCCGTCCCGTCCCCCGGGAACTGGCGAAAATCCTCGCCGACTGTCGCGACATCACCGTCCACCGGCTGCTGCTGTCGTTCAGCGCGCTGTCCGACCGGCTGTGCGACATGTTGATGGATCGCGCGGGCAAGTCGGACATCCGCGACGAGCAGCAGCTCTACCTCGAGGCGCGCCAGCTGCTGATCACGGGCCGCGCGGACTTGCTGACCGGCTTCGAGTCGCGGCTGCGTACGCGGATCGAGGATCAGATCTCGGGGCGCGCCGCCGAGCGCAACGATTTCTCGAAGGCCGATGCGACCAAGCTCGCGCTCGTCGACCTCGACTCGATCGACCTCTCCGTGATCGTCGGCAACATCGTGCGCGTCATCGAGAACGCGTCGCACGAGGAGCTCGTCGCGCTCAATCGCGGCGTCGGCCATCTGCTCGGCCGCTCGGTGCTCGAAAGCGCCCAGAATCCCCTCGGCCCCACGACGATCGTCACGGCGTTCGCGGAAGCGCTCGACGCGCAGGCCACCACGGGGCCGATCAAGTTCCAGATTCTGAAGGAGCTGAACCAGGCGCCGCTCGGGGAGATCGCGAGCATCTACGCCGACGTCAATCGCCATCTCGCGAACCTGCGGATCATTCCGCCGGGCAGCGGACGCGGGACGGTGACGCGCGCCCGTGAAGCGCGACGCCGGCGCGCCACGGACGACAAGCCGGACCCGTCGCAACCGTCCGCCGAGACCGACGTGATGGCGATGTTTCGCCGCGCGGCATCGCACGGCGGCTTCCCGCTCGCGGGGCACCCGCCGCCGCCATCGCGCGTCATTCCGCCGCTCGCGCCCACGCCGTCGGGTTACGTCCCCGGCGCGCCGATCGTCGCCACCCCGGGGTTGCGCGAAGGCCTGACGCGCCTGCAGGGCGGCGAGACGCAGTTCGACGTGGAGGGCATGCAGGTCGCCTTCGCGGGCATTCCGCAGGGCACGCACAACGTGCTGCGCGACCTGCAGGAATCGCCACTCGGCCAGCGCGCGAACCAGCTCGAAGCGATGACGATCGAGATGGTCGCGATGCTGTTCGACTTCATCTTCGAGACGCGCGACCTGCCCGACGGCATCAAGGCGCTGCTCGCGCGGCTGCAGATTCCGGTGCTGAAGGTCGCGATGCTCGACGGCGCGTTCTTCGCGAAGAAGACGCATCCGTCGCGGCTGCTCGTCAACGCGCTCGCGCAGGCCGGCCTCGGCTGGTCGCCGGCGATGGGCACCGACGACGCGCTCTATCGCACGATCGAGCGCATCGTTCGCCGCGTGATCGACGGGTTCGCCGAAAACCTCGCGATCTTCGACGAGCTGCGCGCCGAGCTCGAAGCGTTCCTCGCCTCCGAGGAGCGCCATGCGGAAGAGAATTTTTCGTCGACGGCCGACGCGATCAACGAGGACGATCGCAAGGACCTCGCGAGCGTCATCGCGAAGTCCGAGATCGAGCGGCGCGTCGAAACGTACCCGGTGCCGCGGTTCCTCGCGCAGTTCCTGCGCACGCGCTGGCAGGCCACGCTCGAAGACGTCTACCTGCGCGACGGCGACGAGAGCGAGCGGTGGACGTCGGGTGTGGCCACGCTCGAGGATCTCGTGTGGAGCGTGCAGCCGAAGCGCACGCCCGAGGATCGCAAGCACCTCGTCGCGCTGCTGCCGTCGCTTCTGAAGCGACTCGCCGCCGGCGTTCCCCCAAAGCAATGGGCAGGCGGCGAGCGCGAAGCGTTCATGGCGAACCTCGTCGAAGCGCACGCCGCCGCGGTGAAGCCTTCGCTCGCGTCGGTCGCCTCGCCCACGGCGGCGGTCGCCGAGGCGGCGAAGGCCGAAGCGCAGGTCGCCAAGGCCGCCGGCAACGCCGAAGCGGCCGCGCGTGCCGAAGCGCTCGCGCAGGCGATGGCGCCGGCGGAGCCCGTGATGCCCGACGGTGCAGCGGTGCTCGAGGACGAGTATCTCGAAATCGCGCGCAGCCTCGATCGCGGCACGTGGGTCGAGTTCGAGGATGCCGACGCGCAGTTGTCGTTCGCGAAGCTCGCGTGGATCAGCCCGCTGCGCGGCACGTACCTGTTCACGAACCGGCAGGGGCAGAAGGCGCTGTCGATGACGGCGGAGGACCTCGCCCTCCAGTTCCGCGCCAATCGCGCGCGCCTCGTCGAAGCCGAGCCGCTGATCGATCGCGCACTGACGAGCGTGATGTCGGAGCTTCGCGACCGCTTCGAGTTCGAGGCCGCGCCGGCGTAAGCGCTTGGCCGCCGCCATCTTCGCCGCGCTCGCCCGCGCGATCCCGATCCTCTTCACGCCGCGCATCGTCGGCCTCGCGTTCCTGCCGCTCGTCGTCGCGGCGATCGTGTGGACCGGCATCGCGATCGCGGCCTGGCACCCGCTCGTCGCGTGGCTCGTGTCGATCGTGGGCGCGGCGCCCGATTCGCTGTGGTGGAGCGTTGCCGCGAACGTCGTCGCCGGCATCGGCTTCGCGGTGCTCGCGGTCGCCACCGCGTTCACGGCGATCGCCCTCCTCGCGATGCCGGTGATCGTGCGCACGGTTGCCACGCGCGATTTTCCGGCGCTCGCCGCGCGCCGCGGAGGCACCTTCGCCGGCAGCCTCGGCAACGCGATGACGGCGCTCGCGATCTTCGTGCCGCTGTGGCTCGCCTCGCTCGTGCTGCTGTTCGTGCCACCGATCTATGCGATCGCGTCGCTGCTGCTGAACGCGTGGCTCACGCAGCGCATGTTCCGCTACGACGCGCTCGCCGAGCACGCCGAGCGCGCCGAGATCGCGGTGCTGCTGGCGCGCAGCCGCTGGCGGTTGATGGGACTCGGCCTCGTGCTCGCGCCGCTGTCGTTCGTGCCGATCTTCAACGTGCTGGTGCTGCCGCTCTTCGCCGGCATCGCCTTCACGGAGTTGTGCCTCGCCGAACTCGCGTCGCTGCGCTCGTCCTCGCCGGTCGCCGCTGCGTGAACGGGCTCATCGGCAGCGGCAAGTGGTTCGACGAGCTTCATGCGGGCGACACGTTCGCGAGCGCGCTCACGGTGACCGAGACGCACATCGTGGTGGGCGCGGGCCTCATCGGCGACACCAACCCGCATCACATGAACGCCGAATACGCGAAGACGTCGCGCTTCGGCACGCCGATCCTGCACGGCATGCTCACGTCGTCGATCATGGGCGCGGCGGTTGGCATGTACTTCCACGGCACGGCGATCGCGTACCTCGAGCATCGCGTGCGCTTTCTCGCCCCCGTCCGCGCCGGCGATACGCTCGCGACGACGTGGACGATTGCCGAGCTTCTCGACAAGCCGCAGCACCAGGCCGGGGTCGTCGTGCTGACCGGCACGGCGAAGATCCACGGCGACGTCGTCGTGGCCGAGGCCGAGGCGCGCATGCTCGTGTCGCGACGCGGATAGCGCAGGCCCGCCGGGTGTCGACAAAAATTGCGTTCGCCGCACTGAAGGCGATCCACGCACAGCCCGACGCCGCCAGGGCATCCGGGCTCGTCGAGGGTCGCGACGTCATCGACGCGTTGCTGCTTCGCGCTGCCCGCCTGTCCTCGCATGACTCGGAATGGATTGCCGTCGCGGCCGCACTTTCGGTGTTCCGCGACAAGCGCGTCGCGGCATTTTTCGTCGAAGTGCTCGAGACTGCCACGCGAGCCGATCTGCTCTTCTCGGCGGCGCGCTACCTCGGCGCCGACGCGGCGGTGCTACGCGATCGGCTCCGGCCGCTGCTGCTGCAGGACGGCTGCGTCGCGCGCGCACGCGCTGTCGCGTCGCTCTTCGTCGCCGCTTCGTCGTCGGACCCCGCCGAAAGGTTACGCGTGGCGCTTGCGGCAGACGCCGCAGAGCCGCCGCCCCTCGACGACGGCTGCGTCCGGCTCGCATGCGTTTCGCGCCTCGCCGCGTCCGGCCGCTGGGCACGCGCGCCGATCAGGGACACGCGAGCGCGTTGGCGCATTCGGCGACGAGCGCCGGGCCGCGGTAGATCAATCCCGTGTAGAGCTGCACGAGCGCGGCGCCGGCGGCGATGCGTTCGCGCGCATCGTCACCGCTCATGATGCCGCCGACCGCGATCACCGGCAGTGCGCCGTCGAGCGCGGCGACGAGCGTGCGCAGCGTCGCCAGCGCGCGCGGCGCGAGCGGCGCGCCCGAAAGTCCGCCGGCTTCGGCGGCGTGCGGCAGGCCAGCGACGCCGTCCCGCGCGATCGTCGTATTGGTCGCGATCGCCGCGTCGATGCGTTGGCGCACGAAGAGCTGTGCGATCGCGCGCACGGCGTCGTCGGTCAGGTCGGGCGCGATCTTCACGGCAAGCGGCACGCGCCGGCCGTGACGGTCGGCGAGCGCGTCGCGTTCGGCGGTGATGCGGGCGAGCAATGCCGACAGCGCATCCTCCGCCTGCAGATCGCGCAGGCCCTTCGTGTTCGGCGACGAGACGTTGATCGTGACGTAGCTCGCATGTTGGTACACCGCATGCAACGCGAGCACGTAGTCCTCGGCCGCATTCTCGAGCGGCGTGTCGAAGTTCTTGCCGATGTTGACGCCGAGGATGCCGCGGTGCGCCGCGCGCTCGACGTTCGCAACGAAGCGCGCGACGCCTTCGTTGTTGAAGCCCAGCCGGTTGACGATCGCCTGCGCGCGCGGAATGCGGAACATGCGCGGGCGCGGATTGCCGGGCTGCGGCCGCGGCGTGACGGTACCGGCCTCGAGAAACCCGAAGCCGAGGGTTGCGAGGCCGTCGAGGTGCGCGGCGTTCTTGTCGAGGCCTGCGGCGAGGCCGACGCGATTGGGGAATGCCAGTCCCATCACCTCGACGGGCGATGCGGGCAGGGCCGGGCTCGCGAATTGCGCGATGCCCGTCGCGGCGGCGAGGTCGAGGCCGCGCAGCACGACGTCGTGCGCGAGTTCCGGATCGGCCGCGAAGAGCAGCGGCCGAAACAACGGATAGAGGCGGTGCATCGGGGAAATTGACATGAATCGTCGACCGCGGGCGCGTGCGACGATACCATCAGGCCATTTCGCGTTTCGCGCCTCGTGATGTCGAAGATTCGTTTCGCCGCTGCGCTCGTTGCAGCACTCTCCCTTGCCGCCGTTCACGATGTCGAGGCCGCGCGCGGCCGACAACCCGCGGTGCAGTCCGGATCCGGGTACGAGAAACGCCCCGAGGTGCGCGCGTTCATCGCCGAACTCGCGCGCGACGAGCACATCCCGCACAAGACGCTGGTGCGCTGGTTCCGCGACGTGCGTTATCAGCCGGCGATCATCGAGGCGATGGATCGGCCGCTCGTCGCGCCGCCCAAGTGGTACGAGTACGCGCCGCGGTTCCTGACGCCCGCGCGGGTCGATGCGGGCGTCGCGTTCTGGCGCATGCACGCCGACGCGCTGGCGCGCGCCGAGCGCGAGTTCGGCGTGCCGCCGCAGATCATCGTCGCGATCGTCGGCGTCGAGACGTTCTACGGTCGCAACACCGGCGGCTATCGCGTCATCGATGCGCTCGCCACGCTCGCCTTCGACTATCCGCGCCGCGCGGCCTACTTCCGCAACGAGCTGCGCCAGTACCTGCTGCTTGCGCGCGACGAGAAGTTCTCGCCGCTCGTGCACAAGGGCTCGTTCGCCGGCGCGTTCGGCGTGCCGCAGTTCATGCCGGGAAGCGTGCGCCGCTTCGCGGTCGACTACGACGGCGACGGGCACATCGATTTGTGGGACAGCGGTGACGACGCGATCGGCAGCGTGGCCAACTACCTCGCACGCCACGACTGGCTGCGCGGCCAGCCGATCTGGTCGAAGGCGATGATCGCGCCGTCGCAGTTCGATGCCGTCATGCAAAAGCTCGACGGTGGACTCTCGGAGCGGCGTCCGCTCGCGGCATGGAACGACGACGGCGTGGCGGCCGAGCGCCTGCCCGATCCGATGTCGCCCGAGCCCGTGGGCCTGCTGCTGCTCGAAGGCACCGGCGACGGCGACGCCGCGCAGGACCTCTACGTCGTGTTCCCGAATTTCTACGTGATCACGCGCTACAACAAGAGCCGGCTCTACGCGGCGGCGGTCACGTCGCTCGCCGAGGCGATCCGCGCGCAATACCAAAGGTAGCGTTTAGACCCTGCTTTCCGCTGCCGATCGAAGACAAGCGGACGATCGTGCCGGGAAGCAGTGCCGGACCCTACGTTTGGAGCTTTTGCACGTACGCGACGAGCGCGCGCGTCGACGCGTCGGTTGCGTCGGGCAGTGGCGCCTGGGTCGACAACGCCGCGACGATCGGCTTTGCGAGGCTTTTTCCCAGCTCGACGCCCCACTGGTCGAACGAATTGATGCCGTACATGATGCCTTCCACGAACGTGCGGTGCTCGTAGAGCGCGAGCAGCGCACCGAGGCTTCGCGCATCGAGCATGGGCAGCAGGAGGGTCGTCGACGCGCGGTTGCCGGGGCTGCGTCGCGCCGCGATCGCGGCGTCGAGCGCGGGACCCGAGAGCGCCGTGCCGAGCTCCGCGCGGATCGTCTCATCGCTGCGCCCGCTCATCAGCGCCTGCGCCTGCGCGAGCGCGTTCGCGACGAGCAGCGTCTGCTGGTCGTCGAGCGGATGGCGCGCACGCACGGGTACGACGAACTCGACGGGGATCTCCGATGTGCCTTGGTGCAGCCACTGGAAGAACGCGTGCTGGCTGTCGGTGCCCACGTCGCCCCACAGTGCGGCCGCCGTCGGTCCGTCGACCGGCGTGCCGTCGCGCCGCACGCTCTTGCCGTTGCTCTCGAGCTCGAGCTGCTGCAGGAACGACGGCAGGAGCGCGAGCGCCTGCGCATACGGCACCACGACGCGCTGGCGATGCGCGAGCCAGCGCGAATTCCAGTACGCGAGCAGGCCGAGCACGACCGGAAGATTGCGGGGCGGCGGCGTCATCCGGAAATGCGTGTCCATCGCCTGCGCGCCGTCCAGCAGTTCCGCGAAGCTCTGCCAACCGGCGCGAAGCGCGATGACGAGGCCCACCGCCGACCACAGCGAATAGCGGCCGCCGACGCCTTCGGACATGGGCAGGATGTCGGAGTCGCGCACGCCGAAGGCGCGTGCGGCCTCGATGTTCGAGGTCACGGCAATGAAGTGCGGCGCGAGATCGCGTTCGTGGCCCAGGGCACGCGCGAGCCATGCGCGCCCGCTTCGCGCGTTCGCGAGCGTCTCCTGCGTGGTGAACGTCTTCGACGTCACGACGAAGAGCGTCGACGCGGGGTCGCGTCCTTCGAGCGTGCGCCACAGGTGTTCCGGGTCGACGTTCGAGACGAAGGCGACGTCGGGCGTACCGGGCATGCCGTCGTCGCCGAGCGCTTCGCAGACGAGTTTGGGACCGAGGTCCGAACCGCCGATGCCGATGTTGACGACGAAGCGCAGCGGCCGACCTGTCGCACCCTTGCGGCGTCCTTCGCGCACCGCGCCCGCGAGTTCCGCCATGCGTTCGCGCGTCGCGCGCATCTCGCGCGTGACGTCGACGCCGTCGACGAGAACCTGCGTCGACGCGGGCGCGCGCAGTGCAGTGTGCAGCACCGGCCGCCGCTCGGACAGATTGATCTTCTCGCCGGCGAAGAGCGCCGCGATCCAGTTCGGCAGGCCGACGGTGTCGGCCGCCTTCAGGAGGGCGGCGAGGGCGGCCTCGTCGATACGCTCCTTGGAGAGATCGACGCGCCAGTCGTCCCAGTCGAGCGTCAGCGCGGCCACGCGCTGCGGGTCGCGCGCGAACAGTTCGGACAGGCGCGTGGCACGAAGCCTCTTCGCGTGCTCCGCGAGGCCGCTTGCCGCGGAATCGTTTTCGGCGAGCATGGGGAAGTATAATTTGCGCCGATCGCGGTCGCGCGGCAATTCGAACGCGCGTGGCGGACGAAGACAAAGCGCGAACCGCGCGATGCGCATCCTCCTTTCCAACGACGACGGCTATTTCGCGCCGGGGCTCGAGCATCTCGCCGCGGCCCTGGCTCCGCACGCCGACATCACCGTCGTCGCGCCCGAGCGCGACCGCAGCGGTGCGTCCAATTCGCTGACGCTCGACCGGCCGCTGTCGGTGCGGCGCGCGCCGAACGGCTTCCTGTTCGTCAACGGAACGCCCACCGATTGCGTTCACCTCGCGGTGACCGGACTCTTGAACGATCTGCCCGACATGGTGATGTCGGGCATCAACCTCGGCGCCAACATGGGCGACGACACGATCTACTCGGGCACCGTCGCCGCCGCGACCGAAGGCTATCTGCTCGGCGTGCCGTCGGTCGCGCTGTCGCTCGCGTCGAAGACTGCCGCGCATTTCGAGACGGCCGCGGCCGTCGCCGTCGAGTTGCTGGAGCGCCACAAGCGCCAGCCGGCCGGAGCGTGGCTCCTGAACGTCAACATCCCCGACATCGCGCGCGATCGTGTGCAGGGCTACCGGATCACGCGCCTCGGCCGGCGCCATAAGGCCGAGGACGTCGTGCGCATGCAAAGCCCGCGCGGCGAAACGGTGTACTGGGTCGGCGCGGCGGGGCCGGCCGCCGATGCGGGCGAGGGCACCGACTTCCACGCGGTGGAGAACAAGTTCATCTCCGTGACGCCGCTGCAGATCGACCTTACCAATCGCGAGCAGATGGCGGGCGTCGACGCGTGGCTTCAGTGATGAGCAACGCGCCGGCGTGATGGCGACACCGGGCGCCGGGCGGGGCACGAGCGGCATCGGCATGACGTCCGATCGCACGCGCGCGCGCATGGTCGAGCGGCTGCGCGGCGAAGGCATCCGCGACGAAGTCGTGCTGTCGGCGATGAACGCGGTTCCGCGTCACATCTTCGTCGACGAGGCGCTCGCGATCCGCGCGTACGACGATTCGCCGCTGCCGATCGGCAACGGCCAGACGATCTCGCAGCCGTGGATCGTCGCCCGCATGAGCGAACTCGCGCGGAACGGCCGCGATCTCGACGGCGTGCTCGAGATCGGCACCGGCTGCGGCTACCAGACCGCGGTGCTCGCGCAGATCGCGAAGACCGTCTACACCGTCGAGCGCATCGTCGCGCTCGTCAACAAGGCGCGACGCCACCTGCAGGCGCTGAAGATCCGCAACGTGCGCCTCGCGCACGCCGACGGCAGCACCGATCTCGGCGAGGATCTGCGCGTCGACGCGATCATCGTCGCCGCCGGTGCCACGCACGTGCCGGCGCCGCTCCTGCGCTACCTGAAGCCCGGCGGTCGCCTCGTGCTGCCGCTCGCGAGGAGCGACGACGGCGAGCGCGGCGTGCAGAAACTCACGGTGATCGAAATGGCGCCCGCCGGACCGCGTGAGCAAGTGTTCGATACGGTAAGATTCGTGCCACTTTTGCCGGGCCTCGCGTGACGCCGCGTGCTGCGGGGTACGGTCCTTCCGGTTTCGCTTCCATGCAATCGCCCCTGTCGCTCCTGCGCGCGCTGCGCGTTCACGTCGCACTCGTTCTCGTTGCCACACTGGTCGTCGCCGGCTGCGCGACCCGTCGCCCGGTCCCCGTCGAAGAGCGCGCACTGTCGCGCAATGCGCCGCCACCCGCGCGCGCGGGCGCACAAGCTACACCGCCCGGCACGCTGCCGCAGGCCGAGGCGCCGCCGGCCGCAGCGTACACGGTGAAGCGCGGCGACACGCTGCATCAGATCGCGCTCGACAACGGCCTCGATTACCGCGAGCTCGCGGCGTGGAACAACATCGAGAACGTGAACCGGATTTTTCCCGGACAGGTGCTCCGATTGACGGCGCCGGGTGAAGCGCCGCCGATGACGATTGCGCAGGACGCGAACACGAACGGCGCCGGCGTCACCACTGCGCCGCTTCGCGCACCGCCGCCGATCTCAGCGGCCGCGCCCGCAGCCCCTTCCGCAGCCGTGCCCGCACCTGCCAACGCGACGCCGCCGCCTTCCGGCGCAGCCAACGTGAAAACGTCGCCGAAGGCCATCAAGGAGCCGTATTCCGAGCAGGCGGTGCGCGACATGAATCTCGCGGCGAGCGCGGGACCCGCACCGGCGAACGCGCCCGCGGCAGCACACCCGCACGTCCCGACCGAGGCAAAGCCGGAAACGGTTGCGCCGTCGGCCGCGCCGAATGCGAGCACGTCGAGCAGCACGCCTGCGCGACCGGCGGCGTCGGGCGACGCCGATCAACTCGACTGGGCGTGGCCCGCGAAGGGGAAGATCGTCACGAACTTCTCGGAGACGTCGAACCTGAAGGGCATCGACATCGCAGGCACCGCCGGCGAGCCGGTGCGCGCGAGCGCGGCGGGACGCGTCGTGTATGCCGGCAACGGGCTGCGCGGCTACGGCAAGCTCATCATCATCAAGCACAACAACACGTACCTGTCGGCCTACGCGCACAACCGCGACATCCTCGTCAAGGAAGGGCAGCAGGTGACGCGCGGGCAGAAGATCGCCGAGATGGGCAACACCGACGCCGACCAGGTGAAGCTGCACTTCGAGATCCGCCGCCACGGCAAGCCGATGGACCCGACGAAGTTCCTGCCGCCGACCTGACTCGCGCATCGATGCAAGCGAGCGGAACGATTACCCCTGCGACATCGCCCGCAACCGCGACGCGCGCGGCAGCGCGTCGATCGCACGCTCGAGCGTCGCGAGCAGCGCGTTGCGCTCGCGCTCGCGGCTCGCGGCAGTGCCGTAGCGCAATGCGGTAAAGGATTCGCCGATCGCGCGCAGCGCAATCGCGAACTGCGGCCAGCGCCGCGCGGCGCGCTCGGCGAACGCGAGCGGACCCTCGTAGGGCAGGCGCGGCAATCCGGCACGCGCAAGACGCCGGCACGCGGCTTCCCACAGCACGATCGCGCGCTCGCGGCGCTTGCGCCGCAGCGCGAACGCGAGCAGCACGACGATGGCCCACGCCACCACGCCCATCGTCACGACGACGACCATTTGCCACGGCGCGAAGGCGTCGATCTTCCATTCCCGCCAAAGCGCGCGCTGGCGATCGCGGTTGAATTCGACGACGTGGCGGCGCCACTGATGATTGATCGCGTCGACGGCGAGTTGCAGGCCCTTCAGCCAGCCGCCGTCCTCGCGCGCGAAAAGCGGCACCGGGTCGCTCGCGGGCACCGAGCCATAGAGGCCGCGGTCGATGCGCGACGGCGCGACGGCGGCAGTGGGATCGAAGCGCTGCCAGCGTCCGTCGATCACGGCTTCGGCCCACGCGTGCGCATCGGACTGGCGCACGATCATGTAGCCGCCACGGGGATTGATCTCGCCGCCCTGGTACCCGGTGACCACGCGCGCCGCAATGCCCGCGTCGCGCAACATCACGACGAACGCACTCGCGTAGTGTTCGCAGAAGCCGCGCCGCGTGTCGAACAGGAACTCGTCGACAGGCTCGGGCTCGTCGAGGAGCGGTGGCGACAGCGTGTAGAAGAACGGCTCCGCGTGGAACCATTGCAGCACCGCGGAGATGAAGCGGCGATCGTCGGGGTACTTCCCGCGCATCCCGCGGACGAAATCTGCGGTGCGCGGATTGCCGCGCGGCGTGCGACGATTCATCGCGACCTCGCGCGGCGAAGCGACGGGATACGCGTCGACCAGCAGCGATTCGAGCGTGTAGCGGATCGGCTGCGTCAGCGGGGAACGCAGGATGAACTGCTGCTCGCGCGAATAGCCGGCGAGCGCGCCGCCGCGGCCGCGCATGCCCGCGGCGTCGATGTCGGGCAGGGTCGCGGGGAAGTCGAGCGCGAACAGCCACGGGTGATCGTTCGCCTCGAGCGTGACGGTGTAGCGCGACGTCGGGGCGTCGCCCTGCAGCAGGCGACCTCCGGCCTGCGGCGGCAGCGCGCGCCATTCGCGTCCGTCGAACGTCGACAGCACCGGTCCCCGCCAATAGCGAAGCCGCGGCGGCGGCACGGCGCCGTCGAAATCGACGCGAAACGCGATCGCGTCGGAGAGCGACAGCTCGCTGATCGAACCCGGCGACATCGTGTCGGAAAGGCCCGTCGCGGCCGCACGATCGGCCGGCAGGCCCCATAGCGGGCTCGCGAGTCGCGGAAACAGCACGAACAGCGCCGCGGCGATCGGGAGGCCCTGCGCGAGCATGACGAGCGTGCGGCGCCACGACGCGCGCATCGTCGCGAAGTTGGCGCTCGCGTCGCGATGCGCGAGCGCATCGAGCGCGGCGCCCACGGCCACGATCGCCGGCAGCGCGAACAACGCCGTGGCGAGCGACTGGCTGTAGAAGAACGGCGTGACGAGCAGGAAGATCGCGAGGCACACGAGCAGGGTGCCGTCGCGCATCGTGCGCACTTCGAGGAACTTGATGCCTACGAGCGCGAACAGGAAGGCGACGCAGGGATCGCGTCCGACGAAGTAGCCGTACGTCTTGCGAATCAGGAACGCGATCGCGACCGCGGCGAGCGCGAGCACGAACGCGGGCAGATGCGGAAACGATCGGCCACGCCGATGCGC
The DNA here is from genome assembly GCA_025927765.1 of Burkholderiales bacterium. GTDB lineage: Bacteria > Pseudomonadota > Gammaproteobacteria > Burkholderiales > Casimicrobiaceae > VBCG01. The sequence continues at coordinate 1,377 of JAICKU010000008.1, read as the reverse complement.
GCGCCATTCGAGGACGAGACGCACCCCGACGAGCGCAAGGCCGATGCACGCCACCCACAGCGGTACGTGCGGCGCCTGCGGCACCTGCGCGAGCGCGAGCAGGAGCCCGAGGCTTGCGACCTGCGCGAGCGTCAGTGGCAGCGCCGGCTTCGCGGTCGCACCGCGCGAGCGCCCGAGCGGCCAACGCAACGCCATCGCCATCAGCGGGCGCCTGTGGGGAAGAGCGCGAGCGCGGTCAGTGCTGCGCGGCGATGCTCGGCGTCGGCAGCGCGCGGCAGCACGCAGCCCGGCATCGCCAATGCGAACGGCTGCGCCGAGCGCTCGGCCGCGAGAATCCAGGCGGTGAGGCGCGACAGCCGGGCTTCGGTGTCGAGCTCGGGCGGCAGGCGCGACCATTCGAGCGTCACCGGTCCGCCCGTCGCCGTGCCCTCGAACGCCTTCGAAAACCAGCCCGCGCCGCGCGCGACCGCCTTCCACGCGACGCGCTGCAGCGGGTCGCCGCGCTGGTAATCGCGCAGTCCCGCGAGATCGCTTTCGTCGCCGCGGCCTTCGGCGTGGGCGTCCGCGCCGTAATCGCCGGCCGGCAACGGCGGTGCCGACGCCTCGGGCGATGGGTAGACGACGCCGGTCAGCGGGAAGTGCACGTACGCGAAGCCGCGCCACAGCGCGAGCGGATAGCTCGACGACAGCGTGACGCGGCCGAGCGGCAGACGACCGCGCCTGGCCGCTGCGACGGCGAGCGGCACGGTCGCAAGCACGCCCGCAGCGACGCTCGCCGTCGTATCGGCGCCGTTCGCCGCGATCGTGATCGCGCGCCGCTCGACGGAGCCCGCAGCGAGCGACAGCGTGAACACGAGTTCGTCGCCCGCGAATGCATCGCCGGCCGACAGTGGCTTGATCTCGATGCCCGCGAGATTGCGAAAAGTGTGCAGCAGCGCGGCGGCGACGAGGCCCCCCAGCAGGAACGTGACGGCGAGTCCGAGCGACAGTGCGTAGTTGAGCGATGTCAGCAGCATCAGCAGCAGCGTCGCGATCACCGCGTAGCCGCGGCGCGTGGGCAGGATGTAGATCCGCGAATGACGCAGCACCACCGGCGCGCGATCCGCCGGGGCATGGCGAAACGCGCGCTGGCGGAGTTTCGCGACGAGGTGCTGCGGGACGGCGGCCGCCTGACCCATCATGCGCGAACGATCACGGCAGCGGCACGGCGCGCAGCAGCGCCTGCGCCTGCAGCGCGCCTGCACGTGCGGCGCCCGCAAGCCGGTGCCCCGCGACGGCGGGGAACACCGTCTGCACGTGCTCGGGCACGACCATGCTGCGGCCCTCGATCAGCGCGAGCGCGCGCGCGGCGGCGAGCAGCATCAGGCCCGCGCGCGG
>JAICKU010000039.1 GCA_025927765.1 Burkholderiales bacterium | reverse complement strand
TGCAGCACGCCAGCCGCGTGATCGGCGACTGGATCAGCTTCTACAACCACCGGCGACCGCATCAAGCCCTCGGTATGAAGACACCCGCGGCAACGTTCGCCTTAGCAGCCTGACCTGAGCAGAAACGGCTGGGTCATTACAGTTGCGCGCCGGAACCGCCAGGACCGCGCCAGGCGCGATCGCGACGAAGTGGACGGTGTAGGGGTTCATGAAGGCCGCTTGGAAGCGCGCCATTGCTGCCCGGCTTGAGGCCGTTCGTCGCCTCGCGGCCTTCACTGGCGACACGGGTAGCAGGCTGCGCAAGCGCGTCAACCCGGGCGGTTAAGCACCGCTACGTCGGATTCACTTTAGCGCTCTGTTGACGGCGTCGATGAATACGCCGGTATCTAGGAAGTAGTTCGGATACGCCCGCCGAAGCGAATCAAGAGATTCTACGGATACGAGTACTGCGTCGGAACCGCTGCGCGCCTTTAATGATCGCTCCACTTCCAGGTACTCGTTCTGCGCTTGCTCAAGCTCGCCGAACTTGAACCCTGTCACAGTGACGAGATGCTCTGCCGGATCCAACTTGAGCAGGTAGTAATGGGCGTCTTTGGCGCTTGGCTGCTCGAGCGTCTGGAGTGCCGTCCCGTACGTTCTCAGGCGATGCTCGACGTCGAGGTGCTCTGCCAAGTGCCGAAGCTTCTCTTTCAATTCGGCCCGCAGGGATGGAGTATCCACAACGGTCGGTGTTCGTTCGCGATGCGCAAGCGCGGTCCCCATTAGCGCAAAGAAGCGGAGCCACTCTTCCTCGCCTTGGCTAGACTTGAGCGCTTGACGAATGAACGTGCCAACCGTTTCCACGGCTGTTGCCCATGCATGTTGTAGCGGCGATCGGATCTGAATCTCGATCTTCAGTCCGTTATAGGTGTCCATCCGATCGCTGAAGTAGCGATAGATGAGATGGACGCCCCTGTAGCCCGAAGACTGCGGCCTTGCGATGTAATCGTCGACGTGATCGAGCTTGTGCTTGAACGTACTCTCTCGGAACACATTCGCGAGTTGGAATACCTCTCGGACATCCTGCAGCACCGCGCGGCAACCTCCGATGTCCTGCATCTGTGAAAGCCGCAGATTCTTGAACCTGCGTAGCTTTAGATCGATGGAGGATAGCCGCTTGATTCGTTGAGCGATCAGCGGCGCACGCGAGACCTGACGCGCTTTCCGTCGCAGCCCTACCTGAAACGTGTTTAGCGGGAAGCTGTGCGACGAACGCCAGTTATTAATGATCGCCAAGCTGTTCTCGTATCCCCGCATCCATTCATGGAATGCAGGATCCGAGATGTCGTCGGTCGGTGCTTCGTCCTCTCTGACAAGGGCTCGCCCAGCATTGTCCACCTGAGAGCGAGTGTATTGAGGGGTGGCCCAAGCCATCGCGGCAATCCATTTGACGCCGATCGTTTGCGCGCTCGGCGATCGCCCAGATTGGGCGAGTGTTCGCCCAAGTTGCGACTCACTCGAAACGTCGGAGTTAGGCGCATCTCCGAAAGTTAGGCGGCGCCCGCGTCGAGCGCTGCTAACTGATTGAATTTGGTCGGGGCGAAGTGATTCGAACACTCGACCCCCTGCACCCCATGCAGGTGCGCTACCAGGCTGCGCTACGCCCCGACCGAACGACGATTATAACGTTTCGCGCGGCGGGCGCCCCGACAAAAGCTCGCGGATCGCCAGCAATTCCTCGCGTAGCATTTCGCTGTCGAGCGGACGCGCCGCCGTCATCGGCGGCGCAACATGGTTCGACGGCGCCGGCCTCGCGCGCGCCGATGCCGCGCGCGGCTCGACGACCGTCTCCGAATCGAGGCGGTGGCGGGCGCCATTGATCGTGAATCCCTGCTCGTAGAGCAGGTCGCGAATGCGGCGGATCAGCAGCACCTCGTGGTGCTGGTAATAGCGGCGGTTGCCGCGCCGCTTCACCGGCTTCAACTGCGTGAATTCCTGCTCCCAATAGCGGAGCACGTGCGGCTTCACCGCACAGAGCTCGCTCACCTCGCCAATCGTGAAATAGCGCTTGGCGGGGATGGGCGGCAGTGCCGGCTTAGCTCGGCTGGCTTCGGGCATGGTTCGCCGCTTCGACCATGGCCTTCAACTTCTGGCTTGCGTGAAACGTGACCACGCGCCGTGCTGTGATCGGAATTTCCTCGCCGGTCTTGGGGTTGCGGCCCGGGCGCTGCGGCTTTTCGCGGAGTTGGAAATTGCCGAAGCCGGACAGCTTCACGCTGCGGCCTTCCTCCAGCGCCGTTCGGATCTCCTCAAAGAACCGCTCGACCATGTCCTTCGCTTCGCGCTTGTTGAGGCCCAGTTGCTCGAAGAGGAGATCGGCAAGTTCGGCTTTGGTGAGCGTCATCGGGAGCGTCTTACGTTCTCAGGGTGGCGCCGAACCGGGCGTGCAGCGTGGCGAGAAGCTCGGCCACGATCCGCTCGCTGTCCTCGTCGGTCAAAGTACGTTCAGTATCCCGCATAAGCACAAGAATCGCAACGCTTTTCCTGCCGTTCGGCAGCTCGGGGCCGCGGTAGACGTCGAACACATCGACGGTCTCGACATACGGGAGCCGAAGCTCACGTAAAACGTTAACAACGTGACCGATTGGTATGTTTTCGTTCAGAATAACCGCGAGATCTCGCCGCACGAACGGCAGGCGCGACACCGCGTGCGCCTGCGGCATGGGCACGGTGACGAGCGCCGACAGTTCGACCTCGAACGCGACCGGCGCCGACGGCAATTCGAAGTGCCGTAGCAGCCTTGGGTGGAGTTCTCCGATCCAGCCCGCGGCGCGGCCATCGATCAGAACGTCGGCGCTCCGACCCGGGTGCAGCCACGGGCGGGGGCTCGCTGGTGTCGCAACGGCGAGCGGCGAAGCGAGCGCCTCGAGGTCGCCCTTGACGTCGAAGAAGTCGACCGGCCGCAGCGGCGATGACCATTGCTCCGGATCCGCGGGCCCGAACGCCAGCGCGCCGACATGCATCGGTTGCATGGCATGGGTGCGCCAGAACACGCGGCCGACTTCGAAGATGCGCGCGCGCGTGAGGCGTCGCTTGACGTTCGTGCGCAGCGTTTCCAGCAGTCCCGGCAGCAGTGTGGTGCGCATCACGTCGCGCTGCGCGGCGATTGGATTCAACACGACGATCGGATGCGAAGCGTCGTCGAGCGCGCGCTCGTCGGCGGACGACACGAAGCTGAACGTCACCACTTCCTGCCAGCCGCGATCGACGAGACGCCGGCGCAGCGCCGCCACGCTTCGTTTCGCTTCCGGATCGGGCAGCATGCGCTGCACGTGCGGGCGCGGTGTGGCCGGCAGATTCTCGTACCCGTAGATGCGTGCGACTTCCTCGATCAGGTCTTCCTCGATCGCGAGGTCGAAGCGGTACGACGGCGGGGTGACGACGAAGTCGTCGCCTTCGCGCGTGAACGGCAGCCGCAGCCGCGTGAAAACATCGGCGATCGCAGCGGGGGGAATGGACATGCCGAGCACGCGCGCAGCGCGCGCGCTTCGCAGCCGTACCGGCTCGCGCGTCGGCAGTTCGCCCTTGGTATCGGTAAGCGGTCCGGCGCGACCGCCGCAGATGTCGATAACGAGCTGCGTCGCGCGCTCGACCGCGCGTGGCCCGAGTTCGAAGTCGACCCCGCGCTCGAAGCGGTACCCCGCGTCGCTGGTGAAGCCGAGCCGGCGCATCTTCCCCTGGATCACCGCCGGGTTCCAGAACGCGCCTTCGAGATAGACCGTCGTCGTATCGTCGGCAATACCCGAACGCTCGCCGCCCATGATGCCCGCAAGTCCGAGCGGCTTCGCGCTGTCGCACACGAGCAGCAAATCCGGCTCGAGCGGCAGCGTGTCGCCGTTCAGCAGCGTGAGCGTTTCGCCTTCGCGCGCGAAGCGCACGACGATGTCGCCTTCGAGCTGCCGATCGTCGTAGGCGTGCAGGGGCTGGCCGAGTTCGAGCATCACGTAGTTGGTGACGTCGACCACTGCCGAGATCGAGCGGATGCCCGAGCGCTCGATGCGCTCCTTCATCCAGTCGGGGGTCGGTGCACGCGCGTCGATGCCTTCGATCACGCGACCCGCAAAGCGTGCGCACGCCGCAAGATCCTCGATGCGCACGTTGCGCGTCGCGTTGCTGGTCACGCCCGGCAATGCGTATTCGGGAAACGCGAGCGGTGCGCGCGTGATCGCGGACACCTCGCGCGCAATGCCCACGAGCGACAGGCAATCCGGGCGATTCGGCGTGAGCTTGATCGTGATCAGCGCGTCGTCGAGCGTCAGGAGATCGCGCACGTCGCGTCCAGGGATCGCGTTCGCCGGTAGCGTCATCAGCCCGGACGCATCCTCGGAAATGCCGAGTTCCTTCGCGGAGCAGAGCATGCCTTGCGATTCGACACCGCGCATCGTTGCCCGCGTGATCGCGTGGCCTCCGGGCAACGTTGCGCCTTCGAGCGCGCAGGGGACGAGCATGTCCTTCACTGCGTTCGGTGCGCCGCAGACGATCTGCAGCACGTCGTCGCGGCCGACGTCGACGCCGCACACGCGCAGGCGATCGGCGTTCGGATGCGGCTCGATCGACGCGATGCGCCCGACGACCACGTTCGCGAATGCGGGCGCCGCGGCTTCGACGCTCTCGACTTCGAAGCCCGCCATCGTCAGGCGTTCGCAAAGCTCCGCCGTGCCGATGGGAGGATCGCTCAGCGTGCGCAGCCAGCGCTCGGAAAATTTCATCGTGCAGTCTCGTATGCGTTCATGCGTCGGCCTTGTTGCGATTCTGCTGCCGTGCGCGATTTCCGCGCGTCGGCCTCCTCGCAATCGTGCGCGACGGGCCCTTCGGGCCTTCGCTCGGCTTCGCCTCGCGCGCCGCACTCATGCGAACTGCTCCAAAAACCGCAAGTCGTTTTCGTAGAACAGGCGCAGGTCGTCGACGCCGTAGCGCAGCATCGTCAGGCGATCCGGGCCCATGCCGAACGCGAAGCCCTGCCAGTGTTCCGGATCGATGTTCACCGCGCGCAGCACGTTCGGATGCACCTGGCCCGCGCCGGCGATCTCGAGCCAGCCGCCGTCGCCGAAGCGCATGTCGATTTCCGCCGACGGCTCGGTGAACGGGAAGAACGACGGCCGGAAGCGCAGCGTGACGTCGTCGCGCTCGAAGAAGTTCTTCAGGAACTCGTTCATCACCGCCTTGAGATCGGCGAACGACACGTCGTCACCGATCCACAGGCCCTCGATCTGATGGAACATCGGCGAGTGCGTCGCATCGCTGTCGACGCGATACACGCGGCCGGGTGCGATGATCTTGATCGGCGGCGCGTGCGTTTCCATGTAGCGGATCTGGATCGGCGACGTGTGCGTGCGCAGCACGTTGCCGCCTTCCACGTAGAACGTGTCGTGCATCGACCGCGCCGGGTGATTCTCGGGCGTGTTGAGCGCTGTGAAGTTGTGGAAGTCGTCCTCGATCTCGGGGCCTTCGGCGACGTCGAAGCCGAGCGAGCGGAAGAGCGTCTCGATGCGCTCGAGCGTGCGCGTGAGTGGGTGCAGCGCGCCCACGCCGCGACCGCGTCCTGGCAGCGAGACGTCGAGTGCGTCGGCCGACAATTGCGTCGCGAGCTTCAGATCTGCGATCGATGCGCGGCGTGCCGAGAGCGCGTCCTCGAGCTTGGTCTTCGCCGCGTTGATCGCCGCGCCCGACGCTGCGCGTTCCGCGGGTGGCAGCTTGCCGAGACCCTTCAGGCGCTCCGTAAGCGCGCCGGCCTTGCCGAGATATTTCGCCTTTGCGTTCTCGAGCGCTGCGGGATCGGTGCATGCCGTGAAGTCGGCGAGGGCGCGTTCGACCAGTGTGATCAGGTCATCCATGGCATCAAGAGCGGGGCGAGGGGTGAGGGACGAGGCGTGAGCGTGGCTGCGGCAAGGGCCGGCGCTTCGCCACTCACGCAACCCTTATCCGTCGTCCCGCCTTTTCGACTCCCAAAAAAGAAAGGGAGGCATCTCTGCCTCCCCTGCGTTCCGATCAGCGATTCAGGCCTGGGAAGCTCTGGCCTGCTCCGCGATCTTGCCAAATGCCGGCTTGTCGTGCACGGCGAGATCCGCGAGGACCTTGCGGTCGATGTCGATCGACGCCTTGCGCAGGCCGTTCATGAAGGCGCTGTACGTCATGCCGAGCTCGCGCACCGCGGCGTTGATGCGGGCGATCCACAGCGCCCGGAATTCGCGCTTCTTCGTGCGCCGGTCGCGGTATTGATACTGGCCCGCCTTCATCACCGCTTCCTTGGCGATGCGATAGACGCTGTTGCGCCGGCCGCGGTAACCCTTGGCCTGCTCGAGAACCTTCTTGTGCCGCGCGCGGGCGGTCACGCCACGTTTGACTCTGGGCATGGTCGCTCCTTATGCGTACGGAAGCATCGCGGCCACCGAGCCGGCGTTCGTCGGGTCGATGCCCGTTACGCCGCGCAGTTGCCGCTTGTTCTTCGTGGATTTCTTGGTGAGGATGTGGCGCTTGAACGCCTGCGAGCGCTTGACGGAGCCGCTTCCGCGCACGCGGAAGCGCTTCTTCGCGCCCGACTTGGTTTTCATCTTCGGCATGATGCCGTTCCTTATTTGCTGCCCACGGCGGTGCGCTCCGCTTTCACGGGAGCGGCTTTTGCGCCTTCCGGCGGACCGTCCTCGGGCTTGTCCGGGTGATGCGTCTTCGGCAGCGTCTTCTTGGGGGCCAGCAGCATCACCATTTGCCGGCCTTCGAGCCTCGGAAACTGTTCAACGATCGCGATCGGCTCCAGCTCGCCGCGGATCCGCTCGAGCAGTCGTATGCCGAATTCCTGGTGCGCCATTTCGCGACCGCGAAAACGCAACGTGACCTTCGCCTTGTCGCCTTCGCCCAGAAAGCGGGTCAGGTTGCGCATCTTGATCTTGTAATCGCCTTCGTCAGTGCCGGGCCGGAATTTCACTTCCTTGACCTGGATCTGCTTCAGCTTGAGCTTGGCCTCGTGCTGCTTCTTCGCCTCGCGGTACTTGAATTTGCCGTAATCCATGATGCGGCAAACCGGGGGCTTGGCCGTCGGCGCGATCTCGACCAGGTCGAGTTCTGCGGCTTCGGCCTTCGCGAGCGCTTCCTGCAGTGAAACGATGCCGAGCTGCTCGCCGTCGATGCCAACGAGGCGGATTTCGGGGGCGTTGATTTCGCCGTTCAGTCGCTGGTGCTGCTTGTCTAGAGCTATCGCGTCATCTCCATGAAGTGACAAAAAACGGCCGGCACCCGCAGTACCACCGACGCCTTCCGCGGAAGGCTATCGGCGATGCGCCACCTCGTCCTGGAGGCGCGCGAGCAAGGATGCGATGGGCATCGAGCCCAGATCCTCACCGCCACGGGAACGCACGGCCACGGTATTCGCCTCCTGCTCCTTATCGCCGACGATCAGTTGATAAGGCAGCTTTTGGAGGCTATGTTCTCGTATTTTATAGCTAATCTTCTCGTTGCGCAAATCGGTCTGGACGCGCAATCCGGCCGCCTTCAGCGCCTTTGCGACGCGCTCCGCGTAGTCGCGCTGGCGGTCGGTGATCGTCATCACCACCGCCTGCGCGGGCGCGAGCCACAGCGGGAAGGCGCCGGCGTAATGCTCGATCAGGATGCCGATGAAACGCTCGAGCGATCCCACGATCGCGCGGTGAAGCATCACCGGCACCTTCCGCGTGTCGTCCGCCGCCACGTACTCTGCGCCGAGCCGCCCCGGCATCTGGAAGTCGACCTGGATCGTGCCGCACTGCCACGAGCGGCCGAGCGAATCCTTGAGGTGGTATTCGACCTTGGGTCCGTAGAACGCGCCTTCGCCGGGTAGTTCGGTCCACTGCACGCCGCAGGCGCGTAGCGCGTCGCGCAGCGCGTTCTCGGCGCGGTCCCAGGTGGCGTCGTCGCCAAGCCGCGGCTCGGGACGAAGCGCGAGCTTGATGTCGATGTGCTCGAAGCCGAACACGCGGTAGACGTCGAGTGCCAGCTCGTTGAACGCCTTCACCTCCGATTCGATCTGTTCCTCGGTGCAGAAGATGTGCGCGTCGTCCTGCGTGAACCCGCGCACGCGCATTAACCCGTGCAGCGCGCCCGACGGTTCGTCACGGTGGCAGTTGCCGAATTCGCCGTAGCGAATCGGCAGGTCGCGGTAGCTCCGCAGGTCGGAGTTGAACACGAGCACATGGCCGGGGCAGTTCATTGGCTTCACCGCGAACTCCCGCTTCTCGGACTCCGTCGTGAACATGTTGTCCTTGAAGTTCTGCCAGTGTCCCGAGCGTTCCCAAAGCGAGCGGTCGAGGATCTGCGGGCAGCGGATCTCCTGGTAGCCGTTGTCTCGATAGACGGTGCGCATGTACTGCTCGACCTGCTGCCACAGCGCCCAGCCCTTCGGGTGCCAGAACACCATGCCGGGCGATTCGTCCTGCAGGTGGAAGAGGTCGAGCTGCTTCGCGAGCTTGCGGTGATCGCGCTTCTCGGCCTCCTCGATGCGGTGCAGGTAGAGGTCGAGATCGGCCTTCGACGTCCACGCGGTACCGTAAATGCGCTGCAGCATTTCGTTGCGCGAATCGCCGCGCCAGTACGCGCCCGCCACCTTCATCAGCTTGAACACGCCGAGCCGCCCGGTCGAGGGCACGTGCGGGCCGCGACAGAGATCGGTGAACTTGCCTTCGGTGTAGAGCGAAATGTCCTCGGTCGACGGGATCGAAGCGATGATCTCGGCCTTGTAGTGCTCGCCGATCGATTCGAAGTACTTCACGGCCTCGTCGCGCGGCATCAGCTTCCGCGTGACGGGCTCGTTCTTCTTCGCGATCTCGGCCATCTTCTGCTCGATGGCGGCGAGGTCCTCGGGGGTGAAGGGGCGCTTGTACGAGAAGTCGTAGTAGAACCCGTCCTCGATCACCGGGCCGATCGTCACCTGCGCGTCGGGGAACAGTTCCTTGACGGCGTAGGCGAGGAGGTGCGCGGTCGAATGGCGAATGACGTCGAGGCCCTCGGCGTCGCGCGCGGTGACGATGGCGACGTTCGCGTCCTGCTCGATGACGTGCGAGGTGTCGACGAGCTTGCCGTCGACGCGACCGGCGAGCGCCGCCTTGGCGAGGCCCGGGCCGATCGAGGCGGCGAGTTCGGCGACGGAGATGGGCGCCTTGAATTGCTTGACGGCGCCGTCGGGGAGTCGGATGTCCATAGGGTCAGCTACCCATTTTCGCGGCGAGGATCTCGCACCGATCGCGGTTTCACCGCGAAATTGGTGTCTGACCCGATTTATGCCCAGGTCGGACCTTTGCGAGGCCTCGCCAGAAACAAAAAAAGTGCGGCAGCGCCGCACTTTCTTCAATGGCGCGGACGACCGTCCGCGCGAGCGACACCGCCTCGGTATTAGGTCAAGCCCCCACGCGTTCGCGGTGTCATAACCCTGTCCTTTCGGTGCCCGTCGCCCACCACGTTCGGCTCGTCGGGCCGGCCGAACTGAACGAATGCCGCCAATTATAGCTCCGCCTGCCTTGCCCGGCCGCGCATTTCGAACGCACGCTCGCGCGACAGCCAGGGGACGAGCACCGCCGGGTTGCTGCCCACGTCGCGGAGCGCGCTACGGCAACGCCGAGTGCAAGCGTCGCCGCACCCATGGGTCACGCCCGGTTGCAGGACTCGTGCTCTCGCTGCCCTGCGTCGTCGTGGAGCGCGAGCAACGCCGTGACTTACGTCGACGATTGCGGCTGGCGGAACAGCTTGCTCATCCACTCGCCGACCTCGAGCAGCATCGGATCGGCATGCAGGTTCGCCACCACTTGAACGGCGACAGGCAACCCACCCGCCGGCCGCGGCACGGGAATCGCCAGCGTGGGATTGCCGAGCGCGGTCCACATCCGGCTCATCACCGGGTCGCCTGTGCCGGCTTCGATCGGCGGCGCTTCGCCGCGCGTGGCAGGCGTGATGAGCGCATCGTGGTCGCCAACGATGTCCGGCAGTTGCGCGCGCACCTCCCGGACGCGTCGAAGCGCGGCGAGATACGTCTCGCGGTCGATTCGCATTCCCGCTTCGCAAGTTGCGCGAAACGAGGGACTCAGCCGATCGATGCACGTCATCATCTCGAACACGTAGTTACGAGCGGTCTCGTACGTCATGATGGTCTGCTGCGCCTCGGTCAGCGCGTCGAATGCCGCGGGCAACTCGACGTCGACGATCGTCGCGCCGGCGGCGCGAAAGCTGGCGACCGCGACGTCGAGGGCGTCACGCGTTGAACGCTCCGCGAGGGGCCACGCGGCGGTGCGGCAGAGGCCGAGCCTTGGCGAGCGCGGCAGCGCGTCGACCCGCGTTTGCGCTGCACCGAGCAGCACGTTGCGCATCAACGCGATGTCCGCGATCGAGCGTGCAAAGAATCCGAGCGTGTCGAGCGACTGCGCGAGCGGGCGCACGCCGGAGAGCGACAGCTCGCCGAACGTCGCCTTGTAGCCGATCACGCCGCAGAACGCGGCGGGCCGCGTGATCGACGCCGCCGTTTGCGAGCCGAACGCGATCGGCACCATGCGATCCGCCACCGCGGCGGCCGACCCGCTCGACGAGCCTCCCGGCGTGCGTGTCGGATCGTGCGGGTTGCGCGTCTTGCCCGGGTGATAGCTCGCGAATTCGGTCGTCACCGTCTTGCCGAGCACGATCGCGCCGGCCGCGCGGGCTGCGGCCACACACGCGGCATCCCAATCCGGCTGGCGCTGCGCGTAGATCGGCGACCCGAGCGTCGTCGGCATGTCGTGCGTGTCGAAGATGTCCTTCACCGCAATTGGAACGCCGTGCAGCGGGCCGCGTGAAGGCGTGCGATCGGCTTCGCGCGCCTGCGCCATCGCTTCCTCGCGCGCGAGGTATTGCCACGCCCCGACGTCGCGTTCGCGCGCGTCGACGCGCGCAAGGCATGCGGCGGCCAGTGCTTCGGACGTGAGCGCTTTCGATCGGATGCGCCCGGCCGCTTCGCACGCGTCGAGTTCAAGGAGGCTTGGCATGTCGGTCTCCCGGGTTCGCCGCAAAGGGTGCCGAGGACTACAATCGAACCGCGCGGCGCGGCGGCGATCGCGGGACGTATCGGGCCGTCACGCCGTCAACATCAACAAAGACACAAAGGAGGATTGCCATGCAGCGTTTTCTCGTCACGGCCTGCACGCTCGCATTTGCGTGCGTGGCCGCGATGTCGCCGACGGCCCTGCACGCGAAGGAGACGGTGAAGATCGTGTTCATCGGCCCGCTCACCGGCGGCAACGCCGCGCTCGGCCTCGGCGGCCGAAATTCCGCGGACCTCGCCGTGCAACTGCACAACGCCGATGCCAAAGCCAAATACACGTTCGACATGGTCAAGCTCGACGACCAGTGCAAGCCCGACATCGGCGTGCAGGTTGCGACGAAGGCGGGCGCCGACAACGGCATCATTGCCGGCGTCACGCATTACTGCTCGGCCGTGGCCATCGCCACCGTCGATACGTATCACAAGTTCGGCCTGCCGGTCATCGTGTGGGGTGCGGTGTTGCCCGCGATCACCTACGGCAACGACTATCCGGAGATCCACCGTGTCAACGGCACGATGATCAACCAGAACGAGGTCAACGCCAAGCTCGTGACCGGCCTCGGGTACAAGACCTGGGTGATCATCCACGACACCACCGACTACGGGAAGGGCCACGACGAGTATTTCACGAAGTTCCTGACGCAGGACGGCGGCAAGATCCTCGCCGACTTTGGCGTCGGCGCCGACCAGCAGGACTTCACGGCCATCCTCACCAAGGTCAAGGAACTCAATCCCGACGTCGTCTACTTCGGCGGGCTCACGCCCATCGGCGTGCGGCTGCGGAGCCAGATGGACAAGCTCGGCATCAAGTCGCAGTTCGAAGGCACGTCGGGCATCGTGTCCGATTCGTACATCCAGGCGCTCGGCCCGCTCGCCGAAGGCACCATCGCGTTCATCGACGGTGCGCCGATCGACAAGTTGCCGGGCGGCAAGTTCTTCCTCGATCAGTACGCGGCGCACAAGTACGGCGAGCCTCCCGAGGCGTACGGACCCTACGCGTTCGTCGCGGCGAACCTGATCATGGACGCGATCGAGAAGGTGGGCCCGAACCGCAAGGCAGTGACGGCCGAGCTCGCGAAGACGAAGGACCATCAGTCGATCGTGGGACCGATCACCTTCGACGCGCACGGTCAGAACGTGGTGCCGATCGTCACCGCCTACGTCGTGCAGGACGGCAAGTGGGTCGTGTGGGGCGACAGCGACTACGCGAAGGGTAAGCGCAAGCTGGCCGGCGGCAAGTAGCGCGCGCGATAGTCGCTGCTGCCACCGGTCGCACGCAACTCGATGGATCCCGGCGTTCTCGCGCAGTACGCGTTCAATGGCCTGATGCTCGGCGTCATCTACGCGATGGTCGCCGTCGGGTTCACGCTGTTCTTCGGCGTGCTCGACGTGATCCAGTTCGCGCACGGTGACGTCGTCATGGCGGGCGCCTTCGTGGCGCTCGCCACGTACCTCGCGCTGCATGGGCTCGGCGTTGCCGTGCCCGGACTCGTGGTGATCGTCGTCGCGTGCGCGGCCGCGCTCGCGATGGCGCTGCTCGGCGCACTGATCGCGCGTTATCTCGTGCTGCCGCTTCGCGCAGCGCCCGCGTTCAACACGCTGCTGATCACGTTGATGCTGGGCTCGATCCTGCGCGAGCTCGTGCGGCTCTTCTACCCCAACGGTTCGAATCCGCAGCCGTTTCCGCGGCTGCTGCCGACCGCGTCGGTCAACCTCGGCAACTTCACGCTGCGGCTCGACACGACGATCCTGCTGGTCGTCGGGCTCGCGACGATTTTCGTCGTGAACCTCGTCGTGCGGCGCACGCGCCTCGGCCTCGCGATCCGCGCGGTGGCGCAGGACAGCGAGACCGCGCGCGTGATGGGCATCGACTTCCAGCGCATCGTGCTCGTCACGTTCGCCATCGGCTCGGCGCTCGCCGGCATTGCCGGCGTCGTGTACGGTCTCTACTATAACGAGGTCAACTTCGACATCGGGCTGCTGCTCGGCGTGATCGGCTTCAGCGCCGCGGTGGTCGGTGGCTTGGGCAGCATCTACGGCGCGATCATCGGCGGGTTCCTGTTCGCCGCGCTGCAGACGATCGGCTCGGTTGCGCTGCCGGTATCGAGCGCCTACAACAACGTGTTCGCGTTCGCCGTCGTGATCATCCTGATGACGTGGAAACCTACCGGGCTGATCGCGGAGCCGACGAGCGAGCGGGTGTGAGCGGGGCGCGATCCCGACGGTCCGACGAGGCCGAGGTATGAGGGTGCCGCTCGAGGCCGATGTGCGCGCGCCCGCGCGCGCCTCCGACCTGCCGGTCGCGGCGCTCGGCATCGCCGCGGTGGCCGCGTGGCTGTGGGCGTTTCTCGTGACCGATCGCGTCGCAATCCTGGGCGCGTTGCTGGCGGTGGCGGCCATCGCGTTCGTGCTCGCGCAGCGCAGTGCAGTGGCGAAGCGTTACGGCCTGGCGCTCGCGCGCCGTCCGCGCATGGGCGTGGCCTTTGCCGCGATCGGTGTGCTCGCAGTCGCGGCCGCGCTCCACGACCAGCCGTATCCGCTGCTGATGCTCTGCACGGTCATGCTGTTCGTGGTCGCCTGCATCGGCCTCGACATCCAGACCGGCTATTGCGGCATCGTCAATTTCGCGGGCGCCGCATTCTTCGGCACTGGCGCGTATACCGCCGCCGTGCTCGCCAAGCAGGGCGTGCCGCATCTCTTCGGCATCGTGTGCGGCGCGATCGTCGCGGCGCTTGTGGGCTCGCTGCTGATCCTGCCGGTGCTGCGCACGCGTGGCTATTACGCGGCGCTCGTGACGATCGCATTCGGCATCCTGTTCAGCACGTTTCTCGAAGTGAACAACGCGCTCGGCGGCCCGCAGGGACTGAAATTGCCGGGCATCGATCTCTTCGGATGGCGGTTCAACCGCGACGTCGACATTGGCGGCGCGAGCGCGTCGTTCTACGTGAACTACGTGGTGCTCGCGCTCGCCTTGGCGCTCGGCGCGTACGTGTTCTCGCGGCGCGTCGATCGTTCGTGGATCGGCCTCACGTTCGACGCCGTGCGCCTCGACGAAACCGCGGCGGCCGCGTTCGGCATCGGCATTGCGCGCGCGAAGATCATCGCGTTCACGCTGGGTAATTTCCTGTGCGGCCTGGCCGGTGCGGTCTACGCGATGATGCAGGGCTTCATCGCGCCGAACAACTTCACGTTCGGCGAGTCGCTGATCCTCGTGTCGATCCTGATCCTTGGCGGCATCGGCAATCCCCTCGGCATCGTCCCCGCGGCGCTCATCATCATCGTCGTGCCGCAGAAGCTGCAGTTCATCCAGGAGTACCGCTTCCTGCTGTACGGCATCCTCGTGGTCCTCATTCTGCTGTTTCGACCGGAAGGCCTGCTGCCGCGTCCGGTTCGCCGCTACTTTCCGGCACCGAGATGACGCAGCCACGGCAAAGCACGGCGTCCGTTGTCGCACCGCTGCTGGCGTGTCACGGCCTGACGATGCGCTTCGGCGGATTGCTCGCGCTCGACGCGCTCGATCTCTCCGTCGCGAGCGGCGAGATCCTCGGCTTGATCGGACCCAACGGCTCCGGCAAGACGACGTTCTTCAATGTGCTGACCGGGCTGTATCGGCCAAGTGCGGGGCGCGTCGAATTCGGCGGCCGCGACATCATCGGCGCTTCGCCGCAGCAGGTATGCCGCGCCGGCATCGCGCGCACGTTCCAGCGCTCGCGGCTGTGCCTGCCACTCACCGTCTTCGACAACGTGATGATCGGCAACCATCTGCGGCTCGATCATCGCGTGTCGTTCAACGTGCTTCGCCGCGGCGCGCTGCGGCGCCAATACGACGAGTGCGTCGAGGCGGCGCGCAGCCTCGCTGCAACGTTCAATCCCCGCCTTTCGAGCCGTCTGTTCGAGGCCGCCGCAGCGCTCGACATGATCGATCGCCGGCGCGTGGAAATCTGCCGTGCGCTCGTCAACGCGCCGCGGCTGCTCCTGCTCGACGAGCCGTCGGCGGGCATGACGCGTGGCGAGACGCGCGAGCTGATGGACGACATCCTGCAGATCCGCGCAGCGCGGGGCGAGCTCACGATCGTGATCATCGAACACGAGATGAACGTGATCGAGCGCATGACCGAGCGGTGCGTTGTCCTCAATTACGGCGAGAAGATCGCCGAGGGACCGTTCCGGGTGGTTGCGTCGGATCCTGCAGTGCAGGAGGCGTACCTGGGACAGGCGGTTGCCGAAGCGTGAAGGGCTGGATGACGATCAACGCATGAGTGCTTCGCTCGCCGTCGAAGGGTTGTTCGCGGGCTACGATCGCGCGGACGTGCTGATGGACGTCAGCATCGCCGCGCGTACGGGCGAGATCACGTGCATCCTCGGCTCGAACGGGTCGGGCAAGACGACGCTCGTGCGCTCGATCCTCGGCCTCACACCGCCGCGCCGCGGCCGCATCCTGTTCGACGATGCGGACATCGGCGGCCTGCCCACGCATCGCGTCATCGGGCTCGGCATCGCATGCATTCCCGAAGGACGCAAGGTGTTTCCCAAGCTCACCATCGAGGAGAACCTTCGCCTCGGGGCCTACCGCGAAGCGGACGACGACACGATCCGCGAACGGCTGCGCGACGTGTATCGCGTCTTTCCACGTCTCGAGGAACGCACGACGCAACTCGCGGGAACGATGTCGGGCGGCGAGCAGGCGATGCTGTCGATCGGCCGTGGATTGATGGCGGGCCCGCGCATGCTGCTGATCGACGAGCCGTCGCTCGGCCTGTCGCCGCGCTTCGTGGCGCAGAATTTCGACGTGATCCGGCGCGTGAACGAACAGGGTGTCACCGTGCTGCTGGTCGAGCAGAACGCGCATCAGACGCTCGCGATCGCGCATCGCGGCTACGTGTTGTCGCAGGGCCGCGTCGTGGCGCAGGGCACGGCGGCCGAGCTGCGCAACAACGAAGAGGTGCGCCGCGCGTATTTCGGTTAACGGGGAAGGTAAACATGACGAACGAACGCAACGCAGTCGAGCTCACGAAGGAGCTGCTGCAATTCGACACGATCAACCCGACCGGCGACGAAACGGGCTGCGCGCGCCATCTCGGTGATCTGCTGGCCGACGCGGGCTTTCGCGTCGACTACCACCCGTACGGCGAGCGGCGCACGTGCGTCGTCGCGTCGATCGGTGGCAAGGCCGACAAGCGGCCGCTCGGCCTCACCGGTCACATCGACACGGTGCCGCTCGGCGCGTCACCGTGGCGCAAGGATCCATTCGCGGGCGAGACCGACGCCGGCCGCATGTACGGGCGCGGGTCGAGCGACATGAAGAGCGGCGTGGCGGCGTTCGTCGTCGCGGCGCTCGCGTTTCGCGATCGCCTCGCGGGCTCGCCCGGACTCGAGCTCGTGATCACCGGCGGCGAGGAGACGGGCTGCGAAGGCGCGTTCCACCTCGCGAGGAAGCAGGGGGCCCTGGGACGTGCGGGCGCGCTGCTCGTCGCCGAGCCGACGTCGAACTATCCGCTCGTTGGCCACAAGGGCGCGTTCTGGCTCGAAGCGCGCACGCACGGCGTGACCGCGCACGGCTCGATGCCCGAGCGCGGCGACAACGCGGTGTACAAGGCGGCGCGCGCAGTCGCCGCGCTCGAGCATTTCGACTTCGGCATCGCGCCGCATCCGCTGCTCGGCGCGCCCACGCTCAACGTCGGCACGTTTCACGGGGGCCTCAACATCAATTCGGTGCCCGACGAGGCGCGTATCGGCATCGACATCCGAACCGTGCCGGGACAGGACCACAACGCGCTCCACGAACGCTTGCGCGAGCGTCTCGGGCCGGACGTCGAGTTGCAGACGCGGCTCGACGTCGGCGGCGTGCATACCGACACGCGCGACGACTGGGTGCGCGAAGTGTTCGACGTGATGACGCCGATCCTCGGCGAAGCGCCGCAGGCGCGCTCCGTCTCCTATTTCACCGACGCGGCCGCGCTCCGTCCTGCGTACGGCATGCCGCCGACCGTGATCCTCGGTCCGGGCGAGCCGCAGATGGCGCACCAGACCGACGAGTACTGCGTCGCGGAGCGCATCCGCGAAGCGGTCGGCGCGTACGAGGAAATCATCCGCCGCTGGTGCGAGGTCTAGCAGTGCGGCTCGGCGGGGACGCCGAGCCGCATCGGCTGCCTATTTGCTGCTGATGGCGAGCGACCCGGTCTCGAGCAGCGACTTCAGGTTGGAGAGGATCTTCGGCCATCCGCCCGACACCGCGCGGACGAGCTTCGATTCCGGACGCTCCATCGAGTGCGTCACCGTGAGCTTCACGGCGCCGTCGACGGGCTCGAGGTCCATCGTGCAACGGCCATAACCCTCGTCCTTGATCTCGGGACTCCATTCGTTGCGCCATTCGAGCGCGAGGCGTTTCGGAGGATCGATCTCGACGATCTTCCCGGAGTCCGCCAGGCGTCCATCGCTGAACACGAGCTTCCACGGCGACCCCTGCTTCCAATCGGTATCGAAGTACGCGTCGAACCAGTATTGCCGCATGAATTCGGGTGTGGTCAGCGCCGACCACAGGCGCTCGGGCGTCGTGCGGATATAGGTGACGTAGACGAATTGGCTGCTCGCTGCGTTACTCATGATCGTCTCCTTCGAGGGCACGCTTCAGGTTCGAGAGCGCGCGAAGACGAGGACGGTCGAATTTCGCCATCCATCGCTCCGCGATCGCGTTGATGGGTACGACGTTGATGAAGTGGAGCTTCTCCCGGCCGCGCCGTTGCGACGCGACGAGGTTCGCTCCTTCGAGGATGGACAGGTGCTTCGCCACCGCCTGGCGCGTCATGGCAAGGCCTTCGCACAGCTCGCCAAGCGTCTGCCCGTTCCGCTTGCGCAGGCGGTCGAGGAGCATCCGGCGGCTGGCGTCGGCCAGGGCGTGAAAGACGGCGTCGTCGTCCATGTCGAGAGGCAACCCGATGGTTGCCTGTTTGCAGTATAGGGAACCAAAAGGTTGCGTGTCAAGCGGTGACGAGACTGCCGCGTCTGCGGCGATCGTGGACTGGCGTGGACGTCAGGCGGGTCGCGCGCGAAGGCGTCGAGCGCGGGCCGGCGGCGATGCGCGCCTCAATTCCCGGGCAGGTCGTGCACCTCGGGAAAGAACATGTCGCTCCACGCCTTGGGCTCGACCTTGATGCGGCCATGCTTGTGCATGAACGACACGACCTTCATCGTACCCTCGGGCACCATCGTGTAGCGGATGTCGGGGTTTTCGAGCATCTTCACGAGCTCGTCTTCCGTCAGCGACTTGTCGTTCGACCCTTGCAGGTAGAGCCGCG
The DNA here is from genome assembly GCA_025927765.1 of Burkholderiales bacterium. Classification (GTDB taxonomy): domain Bacteria; phylum Pseudomonadota; class Gammaproteobacteria; order Burkholderiales; family Casimicrobiaceae; genus VBCG01. The sequence continues at coordinate 17,526 of JAICKU010000039.1, read as the reverse complement.
CCGCGGCGCGCTTGTCATGGTTGATGAAGTCGGTCGCTTCCCTGAACGCGGTGAGGAACGCCGCGTACACCTTCGGATTCTCGGCGCGGAAGCGCGTCGTCGCGTACACCGTGTTGAGCGTGCCCGGGCCGCCGAGGATCTTGTAGCTGTTCAGCACCGTATGAATGCCCGGATGCTCGAGTTCCTGGTAGCTGTACGGCGGCGAGGTGAAGTGGCTGTCGATCGGTGAGTTCGGCGACAGCAGCTCGGCCATGCCGTCGGCGTGCGACAGCGTCGTCGTCAGCGGATCGAGCTTCGCGTACTGGTCGTCGCCGAACGCCTGCGCCGCGGCCATCTCGAGCAGGATCGCCTGGATCGACACCTTGACGCCGGGCAGCGCGATCTTGTTCCGGCTCGAGAAGTCGGCGATCGTCTTCACGTTCGGGTCGCGCGTGTTGAGCAGCATCGGCATCGAGTTCGCCGCGCATACGCCCATCACCTTGAGGTTGTCGCGCGTCTTCGCCCACATCGTCGCGAGCGGACCCACGCCGGCGAGTGCGAAGCTCAAGTCGCCGGAGAGGATCGCGTCGTTCATCGCCGCGCCGCCGGTGAACTTGACCCAGCGCACCTTGACCGGATGTCCGACGTTCGCCGCCGCGAGTGCCTTCTCGTAGAGCTTCTGCTGCTCCATGACGATGAAGGTCAGCGAGCCGATGCCGAACTGCTTGGCGAGCGTGACTTCGTCGACTTCGGCGGCGCGTGCGTGCACGGTCGCAAAGACGAGGAGCGCCGCGACGATCAGGCGGAGCGGCAAATGGCGAAGACGCATGTGTTCCTCTCGAAGGGTTGGTGCGCGCGATTCTTGTGACGCCTTACGGCCATTACGCTTCTTCGTCGCGCCGCAAATGCGCGTGGCGGCCGTCCCTCCACGATATCCGAGAAGCCAGGGAGGACAAATCGAGATGCAACTTCCTCGTCTTGCTTTCCGCATCGATTGCTGCGGCGCACCTAGTACGTGGCGCCGATCTCTGCATTGACATGGATCAATTCGCCTCGTATTCTGGTATTCACTGCTGCATACCGTGCTGTATGCAGCGACGCCCGCGTCGTAACGCGAGGCGCCAGGCCGAACGCATGCACGAGGCCAGAACCGCCATGGAATACCGTTCATCGATCACTCACGTCGATTCCCCTGGGGACTTATTGGACCCGCGCCTCTATGCGGACGTAAGGCGGCCGCTTCTCGAGGCGAGCCAGCTTCCGGCGTGGTGTTATACGTCGAGCGAGTTCTTCGCGCGCGAGCGCGATCGCATATTCGCCCGCGAATGGATCATGGTCGGGCGGGCGGAGGACATCCCGAAGTCCGGCGACTACTTCACTACGCTGCTCGCCGGCGTGCCGCTCGTCGTCGTACGCGGTCGGTCGGGGCAGATACGCGCCTTCGTGAACTCATGCCGGCATCGTGGCACCGAGATGGTCCGCGGCCATGGAAATCGACGCGTCCTGACTTGCCCGTACCACAGTTGGTGCTATTCGCTGGATGGCGATCTGCTGAGCGCGCCCGGAATGGAGGGCGTCGACGGTTTCGACAAGAACGAGTATCCCCTCGTCGGCATCGGGTTCGCCGAGTGGGAGGGCTTCCTGTTCGCGAACCTGAATCCGGGTCATGCTCCCCTCGACGAACATCTCGGTGACTTGAAGCGCACGCTCGCCTCGCATCGCATGGGGGACCTGGTTACCGTCCGAAAGGAAACGTACGAGCTGCAATGCAATTGGAAGCTGCTCATCGAAAACTTCAAGGAGTCGTACCACCTCGCGACCGTTCATCGCAGCACGATCGACACCTACGCTTCGGTTCGGGTCGCCGGGTATGTTCCCGAAACGACTCGCGGCGAGTACCTGGTCAGCTTCGCGAGTCACGACGGCAGCATGGCGTTGTTCAGGGAGGACAAAGGCTTTCCTCCGATCCGCACGCTGGACGAGAAGGCGGCGAACGGATCGTACTTTCCATTGGTTTACCCGCACCTCGGACTGTGCGCGACGATCGATTGTTGCTGGTACCTGCAGGTCGAGCCGAAGGATGCTTCGCACACTCGCTTGACCGTGGGCTCGCTCTTCCCCCGTGAGACTGTCGAGCGTCCCGATTTTGCGGACGTCGTGAATAATTACTTCAAGCGCTGGGACATCACGATCGCCGAGGACAACGAAATCTGCGAATTGCAGCAGCGCGGCCTTGCGTCGAACCATCCGGTGCGTGCCGGCCGTTACGCGCCGAACGAGGCCAACGTTCACGCGATCGACAACTGGGTGCTCGACCGTGTGCTTGGCGACGCCGGTTCGATCCGATGAGCACGTCGCAACCCCCGATGCTGAACGTGAAGGGTCGCGAAATCTCCGTCGTAGGCGATGCCGACAGGCCGATCCTGCAGTCGTTGCTCGACGCAGGCATCGACTATCCCCATGGCTGCGAGAGCGGCCTGTGCGGATTGTGCAAATCCCGATTGATCCACGGCGACGTCCGTCACGACGAATACTATGAATCCGCGTTGACCGGCGTGGAGAGGGAAGGCGGCCTGATTCTCTGCTGTCGCGCGAAGCCGCTCTCCGATTGCACGATCTCTCCGGTGATGCAGGAAGCGGATCTCCCGGGCGTCACGCAATTCCAGGCGCCCGTCCTCGGCGTCTCCAAGCTCACGCACGACATCACGCGCGTCACGGTTGCCGCCGACCCGTCATTCGTGTTTCTGCCCGGCCAGTATTGCAGGGTGTCGTTGCCCGATTCGGATTCCCGAGACTTCTCGATGGCGAATCCGCCCGGGCAGGGCCACCTCGAATTCTTCATCCGAACGATCGTTGGCGGCCGCGTGACCGATGGCGCACTCAAGTCACTGGCGGTAGGAGACGCGCTGACCGTGAGGGGTCCTTTCGGTGGTGCGTACCTTCGCGAGGCATCGCTCGGTCCGATGCTGGCCATTGCCGGCGGCTCGGGACTCGCACCCATCCGGTCGATTGTCCGGTGCGCGGTCGATCGCGGCATGCGACAGGCGATCCACGTTTATCTCGGCGTTCGCGCTGCGCGCGACATCTACCTCGAGAGCGAATTGCGCGAATTGGTCGCGTCGCATGACAACGTTTCCGTGGACATCGTGCTCTCGGAACCCGACGCGGACTCGCGTCACCGGGCGGGCTTTCTCCATGCCGCGCTCGAGGAGGATCTGCATGGGGTCGACATTCGTTCGTGGTCGGCCTACGTCGCCGGTCCGCCTCCGATGGTCGATGCCGTTCTGGGCGTTCTCCGTGCCCTCGGCATTTCCAGGCAGTCGTGCTATGCGGACCCGTTCCTGACTTCCGCCGACGTCGCGAGGCGCGACGCGGTGAGCGCGTAGGAAACGCAGAAGACGTCACCGAGGCAACATCTCCAGAGAGGCTATGAAGATGCGTACATCACGCGTCCCGTTGGCACCCGACTTCTTCGCCAAGGTACGACTTCCGTTTCCGCTCGCGGAAACGCTTCCGCCGCAGTGCTACTACTCGCGCGATTTCTACGATCGCGAAGTCGAGCACATCTTCATGAAGGTATGGAATTTCATCGGCCGCGCCGACCATATCCCGTTGCCGGGTGACTACTTCACGTTGGACTTTGTCGGCGTTCCGATCATCGTCATCCGCGACAGGGAAGGTGGACTGAATGCGTACGCCAACACCTGCCGTCACCGTGGAGCGAAGCTGGTCGAAGGGCAGGGCAATGCGAAGGTGCTCGTCTGCCCGTATCACGGATGGTCGTACGACGCGGGCGGCCGGCTGATCGCCGCTCCCGAGATGCAGCACACCGAAGGATTCGACCGCGCGTGCTACCCGCTGAAGCGAATACGGTTGGAAACCTGGGAGGGGTTTGTCTTCATCAACTTCGATCTGGGCGCGGAAAGTCTGATGGAGTACCTCGGCGATCTGCCGTCGACGCTCGCGTCCTACCGTTTCGGCGACATGAAGCAGGCGGGGCGCGTTGAGTACGAGTTGGACTGCAACTGGAAGATCTATGCTGAGAACGCCATGGAGGCCTATCACGTGGCGATGGTGCACGCGAAGTCGCTGCAAAAACTCAAGCGGGAGTTGCCGCCCGTGGTGCCGTCGCGCGGCAACTGGTGCGGCCTGCATACGAGACACGATGGCTCGCGTGCCCTGCTCGCCGGCGAGACCGGTTTTCCGGCGATCCGGGGGCTCGAAGGGCTGGCTGCGCTCGGCACCTATTACACGCTGATCTACCCGAGCACGATGTTCGGCTGCACCATCGATTGCATGTGGTGGTTCGAGGTGCATCCTCTCGGCCCGGAAAGGATGCGCCTCATCGTCGGCTCCTGTTTTCCGAACGAAACGGTGCAACGCGACGACTTCGAGGAGGTCGTCAAGCGCTATGAACGCCGATGGGCGACGTCGGTCCGGGAGGACAACGACATCTCGGAATTGCAGCAGAAGGGCATTCGCTCCCCGTATGCGGAGCCCGGCCGGCTGTCGCACATGGAAGAACTGGTCCATCGAATTGGAAATTGGATCGCCGATCGGCTCACTGAGGGCGAACAGCGGCAGGAATCAGGCGTGCAGAAGCGGAGTGCGGTGTAAATGAGCCGACCTGTGTTTCACCTGCATATCGAGAACCTGAGCGCGCAAGCGCCGGTGTTCCATGTCACGCCCCAGCGTGTCGCGACGGCGGCGGTCGAGAGCGGCGTCGACATGGCGGAACTGTCCGTCACCTACGGCTGGGATGGCGACATCCTCGAACGTGCCATGACGACCGCCAATTGCCTGATGGGATGGCGCTTCCCCCGTCATGATCTCGCCGCGCGCGCACCCGGGTTGAGATGGATCCACGTAACGGGTGCCGGGATCGAGCATTTGCTGCCGATGGACTGGGTGCCGTCCGGCGTCACGCTGACGAACAACTCCGGTGTCCACGCGCGCAAGGCAGGGGAGTACATCGCGATGGCGATACTCGCGCTCAACGCGAACATTCCCCATTTCGCGACGTGCAAGGCCGCGCGGTCATGGGATCGCAGGTTTGCCTCCTGCATCGCGGGGAAGACGGTCGTCATCGTCGGTACCGGGAACATGGGAGCGTCGGGCGCCAGGCGGTGCAAGGGCCTGGAGATGCAGGTCGTCGGCGTCAATTCGACGGGACGTCCGGTCGACGGATTCGACATGGTGTGGGCTGTCGACGCGCTGGACGAGGTGCTCGGCCTGGCCGATTTTCTCGTCGTTGCGCTTCCGCTGACGGACAAGACGAGGCACATGATCGGGGTGAGGCAACTCGACCGCCTCCCCAGGCATTGCGGACTCGTCAACATCGGGAGGGCGGCAGTGATCGACTACGGCCGGCTGTTCGAGAGGCTTTCGATTGGCGCGATCGCCGGAGCGATCCTGGACGTGTTCGACGAAGAGCCGATCCCGGCAGCCTCGCCGATATGGAACGTGCCGAACCTGATCATCACACCGCACGTGTCGTCGGACGACACGGAACGCTACGCGATCGACACCGCGAAGCTTTTCTTCGACAACTACAAGAGGTTCAAGGAGGACCGCGCGCTGGTCAATCAGGTCGACCCGGCACGCCAGTATTAGCGACGCTTGACCCGGCACGTCCCCACATCGAGGAGGTATCCATGAAAGTCGCGAGGTTGGCAACGAAACTGTGTCTGATGGTGATGCTGGCGGCATTCTTCGGCATCCTGAGTACAGCGCCTGCACACGCGCAGGACTCCATGCAAAGGATGTTGCAGCAGAGAACGCTGAAGGTGGGCTGGATATCGGCGCCACCCACGGCGTACAAGGACCCGAAGTCCGGGGAGGTGACGGGCACGTACATCGACATCGTCAAGTATATTTTCGATCAGATCAAGGTCAAGCCGGAGTTCGTCGAGACGTCGTGGTCGACGTTCGCCGCGGGCCTTCAGGCCAAGCAGTTCGATCTCGTCGTCGGCGGGACGTTCGCGACGATCGGCCGCGCGTCGGCGGTCAGTTTCACCGTGCCGATCAACTACATGGGCTATACCGCCTCGGCTCGAAAAGACGACAATCGATTCAAGACGCTCGCCGACATCGACAAAGCGGGGGTCAAGGTTGCGGTGATCCTTGGCGGCGGGGGTCAGGATTTCGTGCGCCGCACCTTCAAGAACGCAGAAATCGTCACCCTCAACACGTCCGATCTCACGGCGGATCTGGCCGCGGTGGACGCCAAGCGGGCGGACGTGGCAATCGAAGACGTCTGGGCGACGACCCGATACATCAACGAGCATCCGACGATGGTCAACCTCTTCCCGGACAAACCCTTCAACGTGCAGGCGATCGCGTGGACCGTCCGGCATGGCGATACGGAATTCCTGCAGTTTCTGAACACGGCGCTCGAAAACATGCGCATCAACGGGATGCTGGAGACGATCGCCAGCCGGTTCCCGACCAAGGGCCACTTCATCGTCGAGGAAACGTACAAGCCGTTCGGTCAATAGGCGCTGCGGTGGCGCGCGCACGGCGGCGTCGCGCGCCCGCACGCTCTTGACCTCCGTCATTCCGAGATGCCAAACGACGCGATGCCATGAGCAATTTCAATCTCGGCATGGTCCTTTCGTACCACTCGCTGCTGATTCAGGGCGCGCTGACGACGTTGGTGCTGACCATCGGATCGGCTGCCATCGGTGGAGTGCTGGGGCCTTGCATTGGCATGCTGCGCGCGAGCAGCTACCGTTGGCTGTCGTGGGTATCGGGAATTTACGTCGAACTCTTTCGGGCGACACCCACGCTCGTGCAGGTCGTATGGGTCTACTTCGCCCTGCCGGTCATCACCGGCGTTCAACTCAGCGGCTTCGTGTCGGTGCTTCTGACGCTCGGGCTCCACGAGGGCGCCTACGTCGGCGAGATCTTTCGTGCCGGCATCAAATCGATCGACAAGGGACAGATGTACGCGGCACGGGCGATCGGCATGTCATATCGCCAGTCGATGCAGCGAATCATCCTTCCGCAGGCATTCAAACGGATGGTGCCTCCGCTCGTCAACGAGTTCGCCTCCCTGATGAAGCTGACCTCGCTGGCCTCGGTCATCGCGGTGCCCGAGCTGCTGCACGCGGCGGACAATGTCATTTCCTTCACGTTCCGGCCGATGGAGACGTATACGGCCATTGCGGTGATTTATGCGATCCTCGTGTTGCCCATCATCGCGCTGGCGGGCTACCTCGACCGGAAGTCCGGGCGGACATCGCGGTGACGACTGTCGACGAACGCGAGGTGTCGTCCGCCGTTGCCGGGAAAGCAGGCGCCCCGCTGATCGAGGTTCGTGGCGTTCGAAAGCGCTATGGCGCGCTCGACGTGTTGCGCGGTGTCGACCTGAACGTGCGCTCCGGCGAGGTCGCGGTCGTGATCGGACCGAGCGGGTCGGGGAAGAGCACGCTGCTTCGCTGCATCAACTGCCTCGAGGAATACCACGAGGGAGAGATCTACTACTCGGGACAGTTGGTCGGATACCTCAAGGATTCGCGCGGGCGACGGAAAAAGGCCTCGTCGGCATCCATGTGCAGGCTGCGCGCGACCATGGGCATGGTATTTCAGAATTTCAATCTCTTCCCGCACAAGACCGTCCTCGAAAACATCGTCGAGGGGCCCATCGTCGTGCTGAAGGAGCAGCGGGCGAGTGCGACGAAAAGGGCGCTCGACCTTCTCGGCGGGGTGGGATTGGCGGCCAAGGCCAACTGCTACCCCGAGGAGCTTTCCGGCGGCCAGCAGCAACGCGCTGCCATCGCTCGCGCGTTGGCAATGCGGCCGCGCGCATTGCTGTTCGACGAGCCGACGTCGGCGCTCGATCCCGAGATGGTGGGAGAGGTCCTCGCGGTGATGAAGGACCTCGCAAAGCAGGGAATGACAATGGTCGTCGTGACTCACGAAATCGGATTCGCGCGCGAAGTCGCGGACACCGTGGCGATGATGGACGAAGGCTCGGTCGTCGAGTCCGGATCGCCGGAGTCCGTACTCGCCAATCCGGCCGAGCGGCGAACGATCGACTTTCTCAGCAAGGTTCTTTGACGGGCCTTGCTCGCGATTCAACGGTTATGCGGAAAGGCAAACCATCATGAGTACGCTCCCGCAATGTTGTGAGCGCGACAACGGCGACCCGGATACGGTCAACGACACCGTGAAGAACGCAATCTCCACGGACGGATCGCCGGCGCCGGGAACTGTCTATTTCGTTCCGGCCCGCCAAGGGAGAGCCGTGAGGCTCAAGGCGGGAGAGCGGATCAGGATCATCAATACGCACGGTACCCAGGTGTGCGACATGTGGGCGTTCAATGCGGACGATCTCAGCGAATTCTTTTCGGGCGAGCATTCGCGGCTGGCCGCAGGACACGTCAATCCGAAAAGCGGCGACGATCTCCTGACGAATCGCCGGCGCCCGATCCTCGGGTTTGTCGCTGATACGTCCCCGGGCATTCACGACACGTTCATCGCCGCTTGCGATATCTGGCGCTATCGCACGCTCGGCGTCGAGGCGTATCACGACAATTGCTCGGACAACCTGCGCCAAGCGCTGATCGCAATCGGCTTGCGTACCCGGGAGATTCCCCAGCCGTTCAACATCTGGATGAACATCCCGATCGACCGGGATGGCCGGTTTACGCTCGAGGCAACCGTCTCGAAGCCTGGCGACTACGTGGAGTTCAAGGCGATGATGGACTGCGTGGTCGTGATGTCCGCCTGTCCTCAGGACTTGAATCAAGTCAACGGCCATCACCCGCGGGAACTCCAATTCGTCGTCTCGCGATGAGTGCGCCGATCAGGCATCGTCACGTCGGCCTGTCTTGCCACGCCGGCGCGAAACCGGCGTGCATGGATGAGGAATGAAAAGATGAGACGAAGCGTTTCCGCGGCCGGGACAGAGGGCGAGTCCGGGAAATCGGTGGATGAGGACAAGCTCGGGTGGGCAAGCAGTCGAAGCGGCGCGGACAATACCATCGCCGATCAGGTGTACCGAAGGCTGCGACGGGCGATCGTCAACGGTGAAATCCAAGGCAGGACGCGGCTTGTCGAGTCCAACATCGCAAGGAAGCTCGGCGCGAGCCGAACGCCGGTGCGCGAGGCGATATCGCGCCTGACCAGCGATGGGCTCGTCAGCCCCCACTCGAGCGGTGGGGTCGAGGTGGTGGACACGCAATTCGAGCTCGACGACATCTATCGCATCCGCGAAGCGCTGGAAGGCTGCGCCGCCGCGCTCGCCGCCGAGCGTGTGACCGATGCGGAACTCGCGCGGCTGCGGGAGCTGGTCGAAGCGACTCGCAACTCAGATCCGCACGACCTGACGTCGCGCGTGCGCATCAATACGGAATTCCATCAACTGATTTGCGCAGCGTCCAGGTCGGAACGATTGATCCAGATGGTCAATGCGTATCGCGAATTCTTCATCGGGGAGCAGGCGCTCGGCCAGTTCACCCAGGGCGCGAGCGTGCAGGCGCTTAAGGATCACGAGGACATTCTTCACGCGCTGCGCGATCGTGATCCAAAACGCGCCGAACGACTCGTTCGGCGCCATCTGGAGCACAGCAGGCGCCGTATACGCAGCGGACGACGGCCGATTGCGCGCGACCGCTGACGTTCGCGACGGCGATGCGCATGGGCTCGAAGGGGGTTGAATGAAGATCGATCCACGCAAGATCGCACCGGCGGATGCCTACAAACTGCTCATCGGTATCGTCGTGCCGAGGCCGATTGCGTGGGTGACGACGCTTTCCAGCCCGCGCGTCGTGAATCTCGCGCCATTCAGCTGCTTCATGTTCCTGTCGAGCGATCCCCCGTTGCTCGGCTTCACCGTCGGTCCGAAGCGCGGGGAAAGGAAGGATACGGCCAGGAACATTCACCGAACCGGCGAGTACGTCGTCCACATCGCCGACGATTCCATGCTGGGAGCGCTACATGCTTCCGCGGACGAGTTTCCCGCCGACGTAGGGGAGGCGCACGCGCTCGGCCTCGAGACGCTCGCAAGCGAAGCCGTTTCGGTTCCAAGGCTCGCGCACGCGCCCATTGCGGCGGAATGCAAGCTGGTCCAGGTGCTTCGATTCGGCCGATCGGGGTCCGAGTTCATGGTGGGCGAGGTGCAGCTGTTTCATGTTCGCGATGGCTTGTGCATCGACGGCAAGATCGACAGCGAGCGCCTTCGGCCCGTGGGTCGACTGGCCGGCCCCACGTATGCAAAGCTCGGCGACGTCGTGCGCATGAATCCCAATCGGGCCATGGGTCCGTACGAGGTCATCTGACATCGGTCTCGACCGATCGGGCCCGTCGGTCTCGCCGGTGACGCTGGCCGTGGACCCGTTCTCGAGCCTGTCGGACCTCGCGCAGGCGCTTCGGTCGAATGCCTGGTCGGCAACCGCGCTGACGGAACTCTTTCTCGACCGCATCGCGCGCCTCGACCCGATCCTCCAGGCGTTTGTCAACGTACAGGGCGAAAGCGCGCTTCGCGCCGCGCAGGCGTCCGACAGGCGACGAAACGACGGTTGCCCGCGCGGACCGCTCGACGGCGTGCCGATCGCGGTCAAGGATCTTTTCGAGATCGAGGGCGAAATCACGACGTGCGGCTCGGCGGCGTGGCGGAAAAGGCGCAGTACGACGACTGCCGCCGTGGTGCGGCGTGTGCAAGCCGCGGGAATGGTCGTGCTCGGGAAGACCGCGATGGTCGAGTTTGCGTTTGGAACGTCAGGAGCAAACGAGTTCATGGGTACGCCGCGAAACCCCTGGGACCTCGACGTGCATCGAATACCGGGCGGATCGTCGAGCGGATCCGGCGTCGCGGTCGCCGCCGGGCTCGCGCCGGCGGCGATCGGGTCGGACACAGGCGGTTCCGTGCGAATTCCGGCGTCCCTCGTCGGCATTACGGGCATCAAGACGACTCCCGGTTCGATCGACCTCGCGGGGACGTTGCCGCTGTCGCCGACGTTGGACACGCTCGGCCCCATGGCGCACACGATCGACGACTGTGCGTCGCTTTTTGCGGTCATGGCGCGCGAAAACGTACCGCCGGACCCGATGGCACCGACCCGAACGACTCTCGATCTTTCCGGATTGCGAGTCGCTGTTCTAGCCGACAAGCTGCCGGCATGCGTCGAAGACGACGTCGTCGGCGCGGTCTTGGAGGTACGCCGCTTCCTGCGCGATTGCGGAGCGCAGATCGTCGAGGGCCCGGTCCCGATCGACTTCGAGGACTTCGGCCGGCGCTGCCGGGAACTCATTGCGGCGGAGGCGTGGGGCGTGCACGCGTCCTACATCGAAAATTCCGGCCTGCCCATTGGGCACTGGATACGCGAACGCGTATCGCAAGGCAAGGGAACGACGCGTTCGTGCCTGCTCGCCCTGCGGGCCACGCGGGAACGCCTGCGCGCGAACTGGCTTCTGTCGACGCCAAACGTCGATCTCGTCGTGACCCCCACTTCGCCCTATTCGGCCTGTCCGCTGTCGCAGTTCGACGAAGGGTCGCCCGCCTTGGGCACCTTTACGCGCGCCGTCAATTACCTTGGCGCATGCGCGGTGTCGCTACCGGCCGGTTTCACCCAGAATGCAATGCCGGTCGGGGTTCAGTTCGTGGGCAAGCCAGGCGACGAGGCCACACTGATCCGCGTTGGCCGAGCGTGGCAGGCAGCGACCGACTGGCATCTGCGCAGACCACAAGGACTGATGTAGCGCAGGCAGCGCATCCGGGTAACGCAAGGGCCGTGCGCATCGCTAAAGGAGCGCGCGGAGTGCCGAGGCGCACCGCGCGATCGAATGCGTTGGTAGGCGCGATTGGACTCGAACCAACGACCCCCACCATGTCAAGGTGGTGCTCTAACCAGCTGAGCTACGCGCCTGCCGAAGCGCGCATTCTATCCGATTCCAACATGCGGGAGCCGCCGTTCGATATGTCATCCTGCGCTATGCAGGTGTCGCGCCGGCCGCCGCCGTGACGCTCGATGCAGCGGAACGCGCGAGCCAGCGCTTGCGCAGCGTCCGCAGCACGGTGACCGCCAGCAGCGCCGTGATCACGTCGAGCACGATCACGATCACGAACACGGTCGTCCAACTGCCGGTCGCTTCGCGAATGTAGGCGGCGACCGGTCCGCCGAGCACCGAGCCCACGCCCTGCGCGATGTAGAGGAAACCGTAGTTGGTCGTCGCGTATCGCGTGCCGAAGAGGTCGGTGAGCGTCGACGGGAACAGCGAGAAGATCTCGCCCCAGCCGAAGAACACGAGGCCGGTCAGCACGACGAACACCGCCGCGTTGTGTGCGAACAGCAGCAGCAGCAAGATCGCCGCGGCTTCGAGCGCGAACGCGATGAACATCGTGTTCTCGCGGCCGATGTGGTCCGACACCCAGCCGAAGAACGGCCGCGTGAGGCCATTGGTGGCGCGCGACAGCGTGAGCGACAGCGGCAGCGCCGCGAGGCCGAGCACGAGCGTGTCCTTGACGCCGAAGTCCGCCGCGAACGGGCCGACCTGCGACACGACCATGAGGCCGCTCGTCGCCATCATCGACATCATGATGAACATCACCCAGAACACCGGCGTGCGCAGCATCTCGCGCGCGCGGAAGCTGTGTTGCGACTGGCGATCGTTGCGCGCCGCGTTCGCCGCGAACGTAGAGGCGGGCACCCAACCGGGTTCGGGCAGCCGGAACCCCTGGCTCACGATCACGCCGACCACGAGCTGGATCCAGCCCCAGACGAAGAGCGTATGCGCGTAGCCCGACGTCGGGATCATGTTGGCGATCGGGAACGACGTGATGATCGCGCCGGCGCCGTAGCCGGCCGCGGCGATGCCGGCGGCGAAGCCGCGCCGATCGGGGAACCATCGAACCATGTGGCCGATGATGCCGACGTACACGATGCCGGTGCCGAAGCCGCCGATGATGCCGTAGGTGAAGTAGAGCGCCCAGATGTTCGTCACGTACGACGACAGCACCCAGCTCAATCCCGAGAGCGCGCAGCCGATCGAGATGAGCAGCCGCGGCCCGAAGCGGTCGACGAGCCACGCCTGCACCGGCGAGCAGAACGTCTGCAGCACGATCAGGAGCGAGAACGTGACCTGCAGCTGCGCGAGCGACGCACCGAGCTTGCCTTCGAGCGAGTGCAGGAACAGCGTCCACGTGTACTGCGGGCTCGAGATCGCCATCATCGCGACGAAGCCCAGCAGCATCTGCCACCAGCGATTGACGGGAACGGCGGAGGGCGTTGCGGTCTGCGGCAATACGGTGCTCATGTTGTCCTCCATCGACGCGAGATTCGACGACGGGGCCGCCCGATTGCGATGGGCGTTGATCGAGCCGCGGCGGCGGTCGTCTTCCGGCGCGGCGCGAATCACGCGCCGCGCCACCTCGGGCGCGCCTTCGCGGCGGCCCGTTTATATCGTATTACGATGCAGTATCCGCCGATCCGCGCCGCGCGTAAACGGCAGGGTCCGACCCTACCTTTGCTCAGGCGGCGACGAGCGCGAGGAGACCGAGCAGGATCGGCTGGTGAACGAGGTAGACGACGAGGCTGTGGCGCCCGAGGAACGGCAGCCAGCCCGGCAGCGCACGCAGCGGGGCAAGAATCGCGAAGCGATTGGCAACGAGTGCATGCCCGAGCGCGATGCCGATGAACAGCACCCCCATCCACGGGAAGAGCGGCACGTAGTCTTCGGTGACCGGCTTCGCCCTCATGAAGCCGAGCCAGCCCAGCCAGCGATGGTCGAACGCCGGATTCGTGTAGACGATTCCCGCGGCGATGACGATCGCGCCGGCGACCGCGGCGACCGCCGGGCGACGAACGAGCAGCTTCGCAATCAGCAGCGACACGGCGATCGCGTGCAGTACGCCGAACCAGATGAACGAGCGCGGAAACAGGAGCGCGCTGCCGGCCGTGACGAGCAGCGCCGCGCCGGCGATCACCCCGATGTGCCGCAGCCAGGGCCGACGCGGCTGCGGCTGACGCGATGCGAGCACGGCGCTCACCCCGGCGATCAGCAGGAACGACGACAGGATCACCGACCGCGCGGTCAGCCAGCGAATGTCGTGCTCGAAGTCGGAACGCGTGATGCCGAAATAGCGCAGGTCGAAGCAGAAGTGGTAGCCGATCATCGCGACGATCGCGAGGCCGCGCAGCGCGTCGAGTCCTGGGAGCCGCACAACGTGCGGCGCCGCCGAAGTCGCGATGCGCCTCACCGCCTGTCCTGCCACGTGAGACGCACCCTGCCCTGCGCGTCCACCTGACCGAGCATCGGCAGCAGCGCGCGCAGCGCGGGCGAGGTCGCTGAGGTAGGCGTCAGCGTCGTGGCCGCTTCCAGACGGTCGCCGATGGCGCGCCACGTGCCGTGAACCGCGAGCTCGCCGCCGCTGTTGTCGAACGCGCCCTGCGCGGCGTCGCCCGTGCCCGAGACCGTGGTCACGACGCGGCCGAGCGTGACCGGAATGCCGACGATGGCAAGTCGCGATTCGCGCCATACGCCGGCGAGCTTGCCGGTGATCTGTCGCGGGCGCCACGTGAAGGATGCGGTCGAAACGTCGATATCGCCGCCGAGGGCCAGCGGTTCGAGCGCGGGCGCGAACGCGCGCAGCAAGGCCGCGGGAAGCGCCACGTGAAGATCGCGCGCGTCCACCGCATCGTGCGCGACGCGCAGCTCTCCGCGCGGCATCGTCGCTTCGGCCGGCACGAGCTCGAGGTCCAGCGTGCGCGTCGCGAGCGGCAGCAGCGCGACGTGCCACGCGATCGGCATGCGCGCATCGCCGTTCGCGGTCGCGAGCGTGCCGTGCCCACGCCACCACAGTCCACCGGCGTCGACGAGACGCACGCGTCCGCCGGTGCGCGCAACGAGCAGGGGATCGACGAGCGACGCGGGGGCGAGCAGGACGACGGCGAGCGCGAGCAGCACGAGGCCCGCGACGATGCCGAGCGCGACGCGCACCTCGTTCAGCGCGCCAGCGTGAGCTCGGCGCGCACGCTGCCGGCGTCGACGCGTGCCGCGACGTTCGCCTCGACGGGTCGTACGGCATGATCGCGCGCCAGGGTGTCCAGCGCGTGGATCAACACGTCGAACGGCACCGCGTCGATGACGACCGATTCTGCGTCGCGTTGCGCGGCGTCGCCGGTTCGCCGGTACGCGACGACGTGCGCGCGCAGCGTCGTGTCGATCGCATCGGCGAGCGCGATCCGTGCGGGCGGGCTCGTGCGTTCGAGCGTCGCGCTTTCCTTGGCTCGCGCGCGCGCCACGTCGAGCATTGCGCGTTGCCGCAGCACCGCGTCGCGCGCGGTGGCGATCGACGCATTCGCCGCGATGGTCACGCCGACGGTGGCTGCCAGCACGACGACGGCCGCGAGCGCGACGGCCAGTCTTCGCGTTCGCACGTCGAGCGCGGCCAGCGCATCGCGAAGGCGTGTCGCACGCATCGCTTCAGCGCGCCGTCGGCGCGAGCGCCACGCGCATGCGCACGCCACCGGATGTCGGCACGGCCAGTGCGTCGAGCCCGGCGCCGGCGAGCGCGCGCGAAAGACGCGTCTGCGCATCGCGATCGACCGGCCCGAGTTCGAACGTCCACGCGTCGCCGCTGAAATGCGCGGCGCGAAGCGTGCCGGGCGGCAGCGCCTGCATCGACGACGACGCGCGTGCGAGCAACGGCAGTGCATCGCTCGAAGCGAGGTGACCAACCGCGTGACGTCGCGACGCGTTCTGGCGCGCGATCGCGGCCAGCGCGACCTGCGGCGTGTTTGCATCGGGCAGTTGCGCCGCGGCCGCTTCCGAGACGATCGCGCGCGACAAACGCGCGTTCTCGAACGCGAGTAAGCCCCACGTGACGGCGAGGCCGCCGAGATGGACGGCGAGCGCGAGGCCGGCGAGGATCAACGCGGGCCGGAAAGATTTCCATGCAGCTTGCGTTGGCGCAGACGCACGTGCACCGCTGCGCATGAAATCGGGTGCGGCCGCGACGACCGACGGCGTCGCGCCGTCCCATCGCCAGGGTGCAGCCGGGGCGAACGTCACGCCGGCGTCGTGCGTGAAGCGCGAGCGTTCGCTGGCCTCGCACGCGAACGCACAGCGAATCGCCGACGGTGCGGCCGACGCGCGTGCGGCCTGCGCGAGCGCGAGCGACAGTTCCGGCGCCAGCGCGCCTGCACCCGCATCGCCAACCGCGAAGGCGCTGCCGTCGTCACGCCGCACGAAGCCGCCGCCCAAAGGCGATCGATACCATGTCCAATCGCTGGCGAGCGGCGTGAGTGCCGCTTCGGGCACGATGCGCACCACGTCCGAACGCCGGGCGAGGTTCTCCACGATCGCCTTTTCGGCGACCGCCACCAGCACCTTGCCCCGCGCGGGCTCGCCGATCGCGATCGCCGTGTCGTCGGCGTCGCTTGCCAGCGTGTCGTCGAGCGCGAGCCGCACCGCGCGTTCGAGGCGATCGCGCGACATCGGCGGCATGTCGAGCGCGACGAGGCGCGCCTGCGCGGCCGCGAGCACGACGACGACGTCGCCCGCCGGCCATTTCGCGCCGACCGCTTCGCCGCGCTCGACGATCGTGCCGCGCGCGTCGACGCGCACCCACGGATCGGCACGATCCGGATGCGGCGTTCCGGTGACGTAGACGTAATGCATGGGGCGCGAGTGTACGACTATTCGAGCGTTTGCCAGACGATCGTCGACGTGCCGCCCGTGCGTTCGACCAGCGCCCGGGCCCGCGCATGCGTTTCGCCCTGCCGCGAACGCACCGTCACGATGAAGTAATGACTGTTCACCGAGTACGCCGTCTCATCGCCGATCGCGCCCCCGGCGCGCTCGCGGAACTCGGAGATCGAGGAGAACGGATGTGTGGCGCGGCTCGCCACCAGCGCGGCGATCGTCTCGGGCTTGACGTCGGGCAGCGTCGCCGCGAGCACGTCCGCGGGCGCGGTGTTCACGTTGAGCGGCGTGTCGACGGGCAGGGCGGTGACGTAGGGCGCAAGACGCGTCAGCGTCCCGACGTCGACGTTGCGCACGCTCGCGATCTCCTCGAAGCGGATCGCCGGCCCATTCGCGGCAAGCGTCGCGTCGGCCTGCCGCAGGTACCACCCGTCCTCGGCGCCGTTCGCTTCGGCGACGTCGTCGGCATCGACCCAGTCGACGAGCGCCGGCAAGACGCTCGCGCGCACGCCATGCATCGCAAAAAGCCGCGCGAAGCGCGCGCGCTCGAATGCCGCGTGCGTCGGGCTCGCGAGATTGTTCACGTTGAGGAACGCCTGCGCGTCGACGATGCGGCCTTCGACTTCGCCGTTCTCGACCGGTGTCGGCGGCAACGGCAGCGCCCACGGCTCGCCGGAATGGTCGATCGCGCCGGCGGTCGTCCCATCCGCTTCGAGGATCGTGCGCGCCCATTGCACGCCCGCCTGCGCGATCGACTGCGCCTCGACCTGGTCGCGTCGATGCAGCACGCGCGACGACCATTGCGACTGCGCGGTCGCGACGGACACCGCGACGGCCGCGGCGAGCGCCGCGATCAGCATCGCGACGATCAACGCGAGACCGCGTTGCCGTGAAGGGGTG
>JAICKU010000043.1 GCA_025927765.1 Burkholderiales bacterium | reverse complement strand
GCCGCGATCGACGCCGCCTGCGAGCGCAAGCTCCGAGCCGAAGGCCGCTGGGCGCAGGTCGACGCGCGCATCGCCGAGTGGTTCAAGAGCCGCGGCCGGCCGCGCCCGGCCTACCGCGGCGAGCTGCCCAAGGGACACGACGGCTCGGGACTCGGCTTCCTCGGCTGCAGCGCCGACCGCTTCATGGAGAAGGCCGAATACGAGGCGATCCGCGCCGAGGTGCTCTCGACCGTGCGCGGCACGGTGCAGGCCGACATCCTCAAGGAGGACCAGGGGCAGAACACCTGCATCTTCTCCACCGAGTTCGCGTTGAAGATGATGGGCGACATCCAGGAATTCTTCGTCGCGAACGACGTGCGCAACTTCTATTCGGTCTCGATCTCGGGCTACCACATCGCGGAGGCGGGCGCGAACCCGGTGAGCCAGCTCGCCTTCACGCTCGCCAACGGCTTCACCTACGTCGAGGCGTATCTCGCGCGCGGCATGCACGTCGACGATTTCGCGCCGAACCTGTCGTTCTTCTTCAGCTATGGAATGGATCCCGAGTATGCGGTGATCGGCCGCGTCGCGCGGCGCATCTGGGCCGTGGCGATGCGCGAGCGATACGGCGCGAACGAGCGCAGCCAGAAGCTCAAGTACCACTCGCAGACGAGCGGCCGCTCGCTCCACGCGCAGGAGATCGCGTTCAACGACATCCGCACGACGCTGCAGGCATTGATTGCGACCTTCGACAACACGAACTCGCTGCACACCAACGCCTACGACGAGGCGATCACCACGCCCACCGAAGAGAGCGTGCGCCGCGCGATGGCGATCCAGATGATCATCAATCGCGAGTGGGGACTCGCGAAGAACGAGAACCCGAACCAGGGCGCGTTCGTGATCGACGAATTGACCGACCTGGTCGAGGAGGCGGTGCTGAAGGAGTTCGACGCGCTCTCGGAGCGCGGCGGCGTGCTCGGCGCGATGGAGACCGGCTACCAGCGCGGCAAGATCCAGGAGGAGTCGCTGTATTACGAGCATCGCAAGCACGACGGCAGCCATCCGATCGTCGGCGTGAACACGTTTCGCAATCCGCACGGCGATGCGGTGCCGCAGAAGCTCGAGCTCGCACGCTCGACCGGGGAGGAAAAGGAATCGCAGCTGCGGCGTCTCGCCGACTTTCAAGCACGCCATACGGGGCAAGCGCCGGCGGCGCTCGAGCGTCTCAAGCGCACGGTGATCGACGACGGCAACGTGTTCGAGGAGCTGATGAACACCGTGCGCGTGTGCTCGCTCGGGCAGATCACGAATGCGCTGTTCGAGGTCGGCGGGCAATACAGGCGCAGCATGTAGGCGCCGCTCGCGGCGCCGCCTCGGCCGAATGGCGGAGGGCGCTATACTGATGACGGCGATAAGCTGATGCTCATGTCGGCCCTCGCCATCGATCCATACCGGCTTCTCACCGCGCTCAAGGGAACGGGGAAGAGCGCGAACTATTCTGCCGAGGACATCGCGAGCGCGATGCAGGTCGCACAGGAAGGCGGCGAGTTGTTGACGCGCGCCGAGTTCGGAGTGCGCATGGACGCCTTCGACGCTCGGATGGACGCCTTCGGCGCTCGAATGGACGCCTTCGACGCTCGGATGGACGCCTTCGAGAAGCGCATGGACGCGCTCGAGAAGCGCATCGACGCCATGGAAATCAGGTTCGACGCCAAGCTCGAGGCGTTGCGCGCCGACATCAAGGCCGAGGTCAAGGCGAGCCAGGTGCAGAACCTCCTGTGGCTTTCCGGCATCGTGCTCGCGAGCAACGGCGTCGTCATCGCGCTCCTCGCTCGCCTCGCGCACGTCGTCTGAGCGCTGCCGCCGTGATCCGCCGAAACATCCGGGCACGGCCGTGACACGGTGGGGACGGCACATCGACGCAATGCTGCAGCGGTTGCGCGTCTCGCGGCCAGGGGCGGACCGCGTACGCGAAGTCCGTCGTCGAATCCTCACGGCCGGCGGTCTCGCGGCAGGTTCAGCGGCGTTCGCGCTGCCGGCGCGTGCGGCCGACATCCGGCCCGACGAGGGCAAGCCGTTCGCCGAGCATCGGCTTGCGCTGCAGTTGTCCGATCGCGCGCAGGACAAGCAGGAACTCATCCTGAGCGTCTGCTACAACATCCTGAAGGCGTACGGCCCGGACCTCGTCGCCATCGACGTCGTGACGTTCGGCCCGGGCATCGACCTGTTGCGCGCGGCCTCGCCGCATCGCGCGCGCGTCGACAGCCTGATCGCGCAGGGCGTGCGCTTCGACGTTTGCATGAACACCGTCGACACGATCGAGCGCGAAACCGGGAAGAAGGTCGACCTCAACCCGCAGGCGCAGAAGGTTCAGGTCGGCGTGGCGCGAATCATCGACCTGTGCGAGAACCGCTACGTGCTCGTGCGGCCCTGAATCGCATCCGTGACGCGCTTGTGGTGCCCCGCCTTCACGTCGTCGGGCGCTGCGTATACTCGCGTTTTTGATCGAGCTATCAACACTCTGGTGACCGCGTCCGCCATCGACGCCTGGTTGCTCGCGCCCGGTGACGACGTCGCAACCGCGGTGCGCGCGCTCGACCCAGGCATGCGTGTCGAAGTGCGACGCGGCGACGTCGTGCGCGTCGTCGACGTGGTCGAGCGCATTCCTCCCGGACACAAGTTCGCGCTTCGCCCGCTCGCCGCGCGGCTGCGCGTGCGCAAATACGGCGAATACATCGGCCGCACGACGTCTGCGATTCGCGCCGGCGCCTGGCTGCACGATCACAACCTCGAGACGACGGCGCGCCGCTCGCCCGACCTCGAGTGCGCATTGCGCGACGCGAAGCCGCCCGCGAGCCTGCGTCCCGTCGGCAACGCGCGATGTGCGCTCGGCGAGAGCCCCGTGTGGGATGCGCGCGACGAGCGACTCTTTTTCGTCGATCTGCGCGACACGCCCGCGATCCATGTGCACGATCCCGTGCGCGATCGCGACGAACGCTGGCCGATGCCCGAAGACATCGGCTGCATCGTGCCGGCCGCGGACGGCACCTTCGTCGCCGGGTTGCGCTCGGGCTTCGCCACGTTCGATCCGGTCAGTGCGGCGCTCGACTACTTCCTCGATCCCGAGCCCCATCTTGCCGGCACCCGCATGAACGACGGCAAGTGCGATGCGCGTGGGCGCCTGTGGTGCGGATCGATGAATCCCGACTCGGCGATCCCCGAAGGCACGTTGTACGCGCTCGAGGGACGCGAGCGGTGCCGCCCCGTGGTGGACGGATGGCTGACGCCGAATGGCATCGCCTGGAGCCTCGACGGCGCGACGATGTACGTGGCTGACACCCGCCGCGGCACGATCGACGCGTTCGCGTTCGACGCCAACGCGGGCTCGCTCGGCGAACGGCGCGTGTTCGTCGATCTCGCGGCGCTGCCGGGCGGCCCCGACGGTGCATGCGTCGACGCCGAAGGCTGTCTCTGGTCGGCGATCTTCGACGCGGGGTGCCTGCTGCGCATCGATCCGTCCGGGAGGATCGATCGCGCGGTGCGCGTTCCCGTGAGCAAACCCACGTCGTGCGCGTTCGGCGGCCGGGATTACCGCACGCTCTTCGTCACCACCGCGTCGCGCATGCTTTCGCCGTCGCGCCTCGCCGCCGAGCCGCTGGCCGGCCGCGTGCTGGCGCTCGATGTCGGCGTCGCCGGATTGGCGCCAAGCGTCTTCGGCGCCAACGTCGAGGTCCAGGCTTGACCTCGAATGCGCAATTCGACGGTTATCGTCGCAGCGACGGAGGCGTGGGCGTGCGCAATCACGTCCTCGTGCTTTCGCCGACGGGCCTCACATCGGCCGCCGCGCAGCGGATCGCGCATCTCGTCGCGGGCACCGTCGCGGTCACGTCCGGCTACGGCCGCGGCCAGGTCGGCGAGGATGAGCGGCTGCATTTCGCGACGCTGTCGGGGCTGGCGTGCCATCCGAACGTCGCGGGCGTGCTCGTCGTGTCGGCGGCCGATGCGATCACCGAGCCGTACCTCGACGCGCTGCGCCGCACCGGCAAATCGGCCGAGGGCCTGTCGCTGCCGTCGGTGCACGAGGATGCGCTGACACTCGTCGATCGCGGCGTACGCGCCGCGGCGCGGCTCGTGCGAAGCGCGTCGTCCGCGCGCCGCACTTCGTGCACGCTGGCCGACCTCTTCGTCGCCGTCGAATGCGGACATTCGGACGCGACATCGGGGCTCGTCTGCAATCCGCTGTGCGGAGCCCTCACCGAAGCCGTGGTCGCCGCCGGCGGGCGCGCCGTGTTCAGCGAGACGGTGGAATGGACGGGCGCCGAACACCTGCTCGCGCGACGCGCGGCGAGCCCGCACGTCGCGCACCGCATCGTCGAAAGCGTGCTGGCGCGCGAGCATGCGGTGCGCGAATCGGGCGGCGACGTCCGGGCGGAGAACCCCGGACCGCAGAACAAGACAGGCGGATTGACGACCATCGAGGAGAAGGCCCTCGGCGCGATCGCGAAGGGTGGCGAGCAGCCGGTGCAGGGTGTGCTCGGCGCCACCGAGTCGCCGCGTGCGCCGGGTCTTTACCTGATGGACACGCCGTTCTTCTCGCCGGAATCGATCACGGCGATGGTCGCGGCCGGCGCGCAGATGGTGCTGTTCACGACCGGCGCCGGCAACAGCTATTGCAGCGCGGTCGCACCCACGCTCAAGGTGAGCGCGAACGCGGAAACGTGCACGCGCCTTTCCGAGCAGATCGACGTCGCGGCGGCCGGGGTGCTCGATGGCCGCGTGTCCTTCGACGAAGCGCGCGCGATGGCGCTCGATGCGCTGCTTGACACCGCTTCGGGGACGCTGACGTTCGGCGAGATCGTCGGGGAAGGCGCCGAAGTGGTGAGCCGGCTCGGCCCGTCGCTGTAGCCTGGCATCGGCCCGGTCGAGTCGTCGGACGCCGTGCAGGGCACGGCGAGTTACCATAGGCCGATGCCCGCGTTCGCGGGTGGAGCGCCATGCCCGAACTCGCCTCCTGGGCCTTTCCCGCCGAGCTGCAACCGGATCGCGACGACGTCACGTTCGATCTCGCACGCGCGCTCGACAGCGTCGTCGCGTTGCGCGTCGAGATTCCCGACGACGCGTTCACGGCGGCGATCCTCGGCACCGAGCGCGCGGGAAGCGGCGTGGTCATCGACGATCGCGGCCTCGTGCTCACGATCGGCTACCTGATTACCGAGGCCGAATCGATCTGGATCACCACGCAGTCGGGCAACGTGGTGCCGGGCCATGCACTCGCGTACGACCAGGAAACGGGCCTGGGGCTCGTGATGCCGCTCGGCCAGCTCGACGTTGCACCGGTCGCACGCGTACCGCTCGACGAAGCCGAGCTCGATGACGAGGTGTACGTGCTGTCGCACGGCGGACGCGCGCACGCGCTTCGCGCCGAGGTGTTCGCCCGACGCGAGTTCGCGGGCTACTGGGAATACCTGCTCGACGAGGCGATCTTCACGCAGCCCGCGCATCCGGAGTGGAGCGGCGCCGCGCTCCTCGACTCGCAGGGGCGCCTCGCCGGCATCGGCTCGCTCTTCGTGCAGGAGGCCGACGGCGACGACACGATCAAGGGGAACATGTTCGTGCCGGCTGCGTTGATCGACGCCATTCTCGACGACGTGCTGCGGCGCGGACAGGCGGTGCGTGCGCCGCGGCCGTGGCTCGGCGTGTACAGCACCGAGACGAAGGAGGGCATCATCGTGCAGGGCGTGTCCGAAAGCGGGCCGTCGGCGGAAGCCGGCGTCGAGCCCGGCGACGTGATCCGCGCGGTCGCGGGCGAAACCGTCGACGACCTCGGCGAGTTCTATCGCATCGTGTGGCAGCGCGGGCGGGCGGGCGTCGACGTGCCGCTCACCCTCGTGCGCGACGGCAAGCTGAAGCAGGTGACCGTGCAGTCGATCGATCGCAACGCGCTCCTGAAGAAGCCGTCGTTGCAATGACAAAAGTCGGGTCAGACACTACTTTTTGATTCGCGCACCGGAAAAGTAGGTCTGACCCTACTTTCGCGCGCTCGCCGCGCGCGCCGGCTCGAGCGCCGTCTTGTAATCCCACCCCCCGCCGAGCGCCTTCGCGAGATCGACGAGTGCGAGGCGCACGTCGCGCGCCGCGAGGATCGACAGCGTCTGCGCCTGCAGCAGTTGCCGCTGCGCGTCGAGCACTTCGAGATACGGCGAATAACCGGCCTTGTAGCGGAGGTCGGACAGCTCGTACGCCTGCTGCAGTTCCTCGCGTCGCGTCGACTGCGCGGCGAGCGCCGCCCTCGTGCTCTCGTTCGCGGCGAGCGCGTCGTGCACGTCCTTGAACGCGTTCTGCACGGTCTGCCGATAGCTCACCACGAACTGCTCGCGCTGCGCCGTCTGCGCCTCGACGTTCGCCTCGATGGCGTTGAAGTTGAAGAGCGGCTGCGCGAGTCCCGCGCCGAGCGACCAGATGAGCGCGGGGCCGCTGACGAGATGCCGCAGCGCGGCGGATTCGGTGCCGAGGCTGCCGGTCAGATCGAGCGACGGCAGGAAATCGGCGCGTGCGCGATCGATGCGAAAGCTCGCCGCCGCGATCTGCTTCTCGAGTTGGCGCAGATCCGGGCGGCGCTCGAGGAGGTCGGACGGCAGGCCGGCCGGCACGGTCGGCACCGCGAGCAGCTTCGCGAGCGACGGCTCGCGCACCACGTGCGGCGCGAACACGTCGCGCGGTGAACGGCCGACGAGCACTGCCAGCGCCGATTCGTATTGGCTGACGGCACGCTGCGCGGTCGCGATGTCGGCGCGCACCGCGTCGCGCTCGGCCTTCGCCTGCGCGAGATCGTACTGGCCGATGACGCCCGCCTGCGCACGGTCGGTCTGCAGCGAGACCGTCTGCTCGCGCAGCGCGAGCGTGTCCTTCAGGAGTTGCAGTTGCGCATCGGCGGCGATCAGATCGAAGTACGTCTGCGCGACCGCGGCGGCGATCGTGCTTCGCACCGTCTCGCGCGCGTATTGCGTCGCGAGGAGATCGCTCTGCGCCGCGCGCGTCGCCGTGCGGTACTTGCCCCACAGGTCGATTTCGTACGACGCATTGAGCCCGACGCGAAAATCGTTCGCGGTAGCCCCGACGCCGGGGGGTATCGGGATCACGCCGACTTCGGTGGCCTTGCTGCGGCTCGCGTTGATGCCGAGGCCCAGCGTCGGATAGAGGCTCGCCGACGCGAGTGTTACCTGGGCGCGCGCCGCGTCGATGCGCGCGATCGCCGCCTGCAGGTCGAGATTGTTCGCGAGCGCTTCGTCGACGAGGGCCGACAGCGCCGGATCGTCGAAGCTCGTCCACCAATGGGAAAGGTCGAGATGCTCGATCGTGGCTGCCGGGACCTCGACGGAAGGCGGCGCCGGCGGCGTGGGTGTTGCGCACGCCGCCAGCGCGGCGGACAGGGCGAGAACGAGGAGGCGCTTGGTCATGCGGATTCGTGGCTTCGTGTCAGTCGTCGCCGTGCGCGGGCACCGGCGGATGGCCCGGCGTGCGCGGGACGTGGTGCGGCGAGTGCCGCCCGTGCTGCACTTCGCCCAGCAGTTCGCTGCGGCTTCGCCTCTCGATCAGGCGCCGCTCGGTGATCACGCGGTAGAAGAGCGGCACGAAGAACACCGCGAGGAACGTGGCCGCGAGCATGCCACCCATCACCCCTGTGCCGGTGGAATGCCGGGCCCCGGCGCCGGCGCCGGTCGACAACGCGAGCGGCGTCACGCCGAGGATGAACGCGAGCGACGTCATCAGGATCGGCCGGAAGCGCAACCGCGCCGCCTCGACCGCTGCCGCCGATGGCGACAGCCCTTCCTCGTGCTTCAGCACTGCGAACTCGACGATCAGGATCGCGTTCTTCGCGGCGAGGCCGAGCAGCGTCACGAGGCCGATCTGGAAGTACACGTCGTTGGTGAGGCCCCGCAGCCAGATGGCCGCGAGCGCGCCGAACGTGCCGAACGGCAGCGCGAGCAGCACCGACAGCGGCAGCGACAGCCGCTCGTACTGCGCCGCGAGGATCAGGAACACCATGATCACCGCGAGCCCGAGCGAGAACGTCGCCGCGCCCGACGACTTCTTTTCCTGGTACGACGTGCCGCCCCAGTCGTAGCTGAAATTGGCCGGCAGCACTTCCGCGGCGATCTTCTCGACTTCGGCGATCGCCTGCCCCGAGCTGTAGCCCGGGGCCGCCTGGCCGATGATCTTCACGGCGGGCAGGTTGTTGAAGCGATCGAGCGCGTCGGGCCCCGACGAGTACTTGACCGTGACGAGCGACGACAGCGGAATCATCTCGCCTTTGCCCGAGCGCACGTATACCGCGCCGATGTCGTCGGGCCGGTTCCGATACGACGGCTCGGCCGACATCAGCACCTGCCACGCGCGCCCGTACTTGTTGAAGTCGTTGATGTAGTAGTTGCCGAGCGTCGCCGAGAGTGCGGCGAAGATGTCGGAGATCGGGATGCCGAGCGTCTTCGCCTTTGCCCGATCGACGTCGACGTTGATCTGCGGCACGGTTGCGCGCCACAGCGTTTGCGCGCCGGCCAGCACCGGATCCTTGTTGGCACGCGCCAGGAACGCGTTCTTCACTTCGTCGAGGCGCGCAGCGCCGCCTTCGCCGTGGTTCTGGATGTAGAACTCGAAGCCGCCCGCGGTGCCGAGGCCGAAGATCGGCGGCGGATTGAACGCCAGCACCAGCGCTTCCTTGATGTGCGCGGTCTTCGCGAACAGTTCGCCGACGAGCTGCTGCGTCGAGACGCTGCGCTGATCCCAGGGCTTCTGCGTCACGAAGATCGTCGCCGCGTTGTTGCGGAACCCGCCGCCGATGAAGTCGAAGCCCGTGAACGCGATGATGTCCTGGTTGTTCGGATTGGAGCGGATCGCCTTGGCCACTTCGCTGACGACCTTGTCGGTGCGTTCCAGTGTCGCCCCGTCGGGCAGGATGACCGCGGAAATGTAGAAGCCCTGGTCTTCGTCGGGCACGAGGCTGCCCGGTGTCACGCGCCACAGCCACGCGGTGATCGCGACCATGCCGAGGAACAGGATTGCGCCGATCGCGCCGCGCCGGAGCAACCAGATCACGCCGTCGTTGTAGCGAGCCGTCGCGCGCGCGAACCAGACGTTGAACCAGCGGAAGAACGCGTTCGGCGTGCGATGCGGCTTCAGGATCAGCGCGCAGAGCGCGGGTGACAGCGTCAGCGCGACGAAGCCGGAAATCACCACCGCCATCGCGATCGTCACCGCGAACTGCCGATAGAGCTCGCCGGTGAGGCCGCCGAGAAACGCGATCGGCACGAACACGGCCGTCAGCGTGAGCACGATCGCGATGATGGGGCCGGTCACTTCGCGCATCGCGCGCAGTGCCGCGTCGCGCGCGGGCAGACGGTCCTCGCGCATGTGGCGCTCGACGTTCTCGAGCACGACGATCGCGTCGTCGACGACGATGCCGATCGCGAGCACCATCGCGAAGAGCGTCAGGGTATTGATCGTGTAGCCGAGCGCGTAGATCCCGGCGAACGCGCCGATCAACGCCACCGGCACGGCCGCGAACGGAATGATCGCGGCCCGCCAGCTCTGCAGGAACAGGTAGATCACGAGGAAGACGAGGAGCATCGCCTCGCCGAGGGTCTTCAGGACCTCGTGGATCGACACTTCGACGAAGCGCGTCGTGTCGTAGGGGATGGCATACGTGAAGCCTTCGGGGAAGCGCGTCGCGAGCCGCGCCATTTCCGTGCGCACCGTCTGCGCGACTTCGAGAGCATTGGCGCCCGGCGACAGGAAGATGCCGACGAGCGTCGCATCGTGGCCGTTGAAGCGTCCGATGAACTCGTAGTCCTTCGAGCCCAGATCGACGTTCGCGATGTCGCCGAGGCGCACGATCGACCCGTCCGGATTCGCACGGATGATGATCTGCTCGAACTCCTTCGCATCGGTGAGCCGTCCCTGCGTCGTGATGGTGTAGACGAGCGCCTGGTTCGAAGGCGCCGGGGATTGCCCGATCTTCCCCGCGGGAAACTGCGCGTTCTGCTCGTTGACCGCACGGATCACGTCCGCGGGCGTGAGGCCGAGCTGCGCCATGCGGTCGGGTTTCAGCCAGATGCGCATGGCATAGTCGTGCGCACCGAAGATCTGCACGTTCGTGGTGCCCGGCAGGCGCTTCAGATCGTCGAGCACGTTCAGCGTCACGTAGTTCGACGTGAAGAGGTCGTTGTAGCGGCCGTCGGGCGAGTAGAACGCGAGCACCTGCAGGAACGCCGAGCTGCCGCGCTCGACGCTTACCCCCTGGCGCCGCACGTCCTCGGGCAGCCGTGGCAGCACTTCGTTGACGCGGTTGTTGACGTTCACCGACGCGATGTCGACGTTCGTGCCGATGTCGAAGGTCACCTGGATCGACACGGTGCCGTTCGACGACGACGACGAGCTCATGTAGATCATGCCCGGCACGCCGTTGATCGAGTTCTCGAGCGGCGAGGCGACGGTCTGCTCGAGCGTCGTCGCCGAGGCACCCGGATAGACGGCCGTCACCGTGATGACGGGCGGTGCGATCTCGGGATATTGCGCGATCGGCAGCGCGCGCATGGCGGCGAGGCCCGCGAGCACGATGAACGTCGAGATGACGACCGCGAAGACCGGGCGGTCGATGAAGAAGCGTGAAAGCATGGAGAGCCCGCGTCAGGATTTCGTGGGGGCGGACGGTGTCGACTTCGCAGCCTCGGGCGTGGCCGGCGCCTTGGCCCCGCCGCCCAAGTCGATCGGCCCGCCCGGCATCACCTTCGCGACGCCGTTCACGATGACCTGGTCGCCCGGCTTCAATCCCGACTCGATCACCCACTCGTTGGCGCCGTCGGCGCCCACCCAGTCGCCGACGACGACCGGCCGCGCAACGGCGACGTCCTTGCCGTCCTTCTTGCCGGCGACGTAGACGAACTTGCCCTGCGGGCCGTCGAGCACGGCGACCTGCGGCACCGCCAGCACGTCGACGCGCGACGCGCCGCGCAGCACCACGCGCACGAACTGCCCGGGCTTCAGCGCGCCGTCGGCGTTCGGGATTTCCGCGCGCATCTCGTACGTGCCGGTGGTCGGGTTCACGCGCGTGTCGGCGAAGTTGATCTTGCCCTGCCGCGGGAACGTCGAGCCGTCGGAAAGCACGACGGTGACGTCGTACGCGTTGTCCTTCGGCAGCTTGAGATGCCCTTCGGCCATCGCGCGGTTCAAGCGCAGCTGCTCGTTCTCCGACACGTTGAACACGATCCAGATCGGGTCGATCTGCGTGATCGTCGTCAGCAGCGATTCGTTGGCGGTCACGAGGCTGCCTTCGGATTTCTGTGCGCGGCTCGAAAGTCCCGAGATCGGCGCCACGACCTTCGTGTAGCCAAGGTTCAGCGACAATTCGGCGACCTTCGCCTGCGCCGACTGCACGGCTGCGATGGCGAAGTCGGCGTTCGACGCCGCATCATCGGCTTCCTTCTGCCCGATCGCCTTCTTCTCCGCGAGCGGCCGAAGACGCGCGAGTTCACGGTCGGCCTGCGCCTTTTGCGCCTGCGCACGCGCGAGGTCGGCCTTGGCCGCGTTCACCTGCGCCTGGTACTGGCGGGCATCGATCACGAAGAGGGGCTGGCCCGCCTTGACGTACGAGCCTTCCTGGTAGAGGCGCTTCTCGATGATGCCCGTGACGCGCGCGCGTACTTCGACGTCCTTCGAGCCCTGCGTCTGACCGACGTACTGGAAGCTCACGGGAAACGTATGCGGTTCGACTGCCTTGACGGTGACGGCGGCGGGCGGAAAGCCGTGGAAACCGCCCGCGGCCTGCTTCTGCGATGGGCCGCAGCCGGCGAGCCCGAGGGCGACGAAGACAGGCAAGGCGAGAAGGCAACGGCGCAGGGGGACGGACATCGGAAGGGCTCCCGGGCAGCGGCGAGAACGCGGCCGCTGGTCATTTGTGCAAAAAACCGTCAAGGATACACCGACTTCGGCCACGGCTCGCGCGGGAGACTGTCGCGTGCACCGCCGGCGCCGGCGTTTCGATCTGGTCGAACGGGCCCGGGTGAATTCGACAATCGGTGCGGGTGCATCGGCGGCGCAGCCGCGCGCGTACAACGACGCGAGGCATAATGGACGAGGTCTTTCGCAGGGTGACAACGGCATGGATATCGAGCGCGTCGGCGTGATTGGCGCCGGAACGATGGGCAACGGCATCGCGCAGGCGTGCGCGGTGGCGGGCATCGACGTGGTGATGGTCGATGTCGGGCAGGCGCAGGTCGACCGCGGCCGGAAGGCGATCGACGGCAGCCTCGAGCGGCTGCAGAAGAAGGACAAGATCACCGCCGAAGCGCGCGCCGCGGCGCTTTCGCGTGTGCGTGGCTCGACCGACTACGCCGATCTGGCCGGTGCGACCCTCGTGATCGAGGCGGCGACCGAGAATCTCGAGCTCAAGCTTCGCATCCTGAAGCAGGCGGATGCCGTGATCGACGAGGACGCGATCTTCGCGTCGAACACGTCGTCGATCTCGATCACCGCACTCGCCGCCGTCGTGAGCCGCCCCGAGCGCTTCCTCGGCATGCACTTTTTCAATCCCGTGCCGATGATGGCGCTGGTCGAGTTGATTCGCGGCTTGCAGACGTCCGGTGAAACGATCGAAGCCGCGACCGCTTTCGCGAAGCGGCTCGGCAAGACGCCGATCGTGGTGAAGAACAGCCCCGGGTTCGTGGTGAACCGCATCCTGTGCCCGATGATCAACGAGGCGGTGTTCGCGCTGCAGGAGGGGCTCGCATCGGCCGAGGACATCGACAACGGCATGAAGCTCGGCTGCAATCATCCGATCGGCCCGCTCGCGCTCGCCGACATGATCGGGCTCGACGTGATGCTCGCGGTGATGAACGTGTTCTACGCGGACTTCAACGATCCCAAGTATCGGCCCGCGCCTCTGTTGAAGGAGATGGTCGCCGCCGGGTATCTCGGCCGCAAGACCAAGCGCGGGTTCTATCGCTACGACAAATAGCGCTGCCTACGGGCGCACGGGCGGGAGCGACTTCGGGTCGGTCGTGTTGTTGAGGCAGGTCGGATGCCCGAAGCCCGTCGCGCTGATCCCCGTTCCGCCGGTCGGGTTCGCGGCGATGTCGAAAATGATGTTGTCCGGATGCGTTTTGTCGCCGGTAAAGATGCTCGCCGGGCCCCCGACGCTGCCGAGATGGTCGAGGCCGAGGTTCGCGCGCACGCGCCACGCGATCATGTGATCGGTGCAAGACGTGTCGCCGCTCACGCCGACCGCCCCGATGATCCTGTTCGACGCGTTGTAGAGGCCGAGGCCGCCGCCGAACACGTTCACGCCGCCGATGCGCTGGCCGACCATCGGATCGTGCGCGGTTCCGTACGACGATGGACTGCCGCCGTAGGCGACGCTCGTGTCGACCGGGTTGCTGTGCTGCAGCCCGTAGAGCGAGCCGCCGGGCTGCGTTGCCGAATACAGATTGGCGGTCGACAACGCCAGGGCGTCGAGGCTGAACGCATTCGCGGTGTTGGCTTTCTGCGCGGAAATGGCGCGGCTGCCCGGCCACTGCGAGCCGCGATCGATGCCCGAGAACGCAACCGCGCACACCACGCCGTCGCGGTCCACGATCGTCCCCCACATCTGGAAGTCGAGGCCGCTCGTCTCCGTCTGCACCGCGGCGACGAGCGCGGTCTTGAGGGTGGCGTAATCGGGCAATCCGGCGCAGCGGCCGTGGTCGTCGTCCGCCGATGCGATGGCCGGCAACGCGGCCAGACCGATGAGCATGCAGCATGAACGTGCGTGTCCAGACATCGTCGTCTCCTTGTCAGTGACGGTCCGTGCCCCGTCGCCCTCACAAGAATCGAATGTGCCGATGCGAGTGCGGAAACCGAGGCCGTCCGCAGGCAAGCAACGCGCACGCCGTCATTGCAACGTGTTGATTGCGATGCCTTCGCGTGCCGCGGTGAAGGGACTTGCACCGCCCTCTGTAAGGCGCGTCGACACGTCACGCGCACCAAACACGCTCAGCCGGCGTGTCCCCGGGCGGACACGTACACGGTGCCGCTGAAGCTCGCGACGAGCTTGCCGTCGCTGCGCGTCACCTCGACGCGGTAGGTCGCGAGCTTGTTGCCGCGCGAAATCTGCGTCGCGTGTGCGGTGAGTTCGTCGCCTTCGCGCACGCCCACATGAAAGGCGACGTGCGCTTCGATGCCCGACGCGAGCCGGCCGTGCGAGTTCGAAGCCAGGCCGAACGCGGTGTCGGCCAGCGCGAAGATGGCGCCGCCGTGGCACCCGCCGTTGAAGTTGATGTGCCGCGCGCCGATGCGCAGCCGCGTCGTCGCGCACCCTGCGCCGCCGCCGATGCACTCGATGCCGAGGAAGCCGGCGAATGGGTCGCGCGACGCGAGGCGCGTGACGCGATCGGGCGCGCTTTCGTCCTGCGTCGTATCGGGCGCCATTCGCTCACGCGCGCTTTCGTGCGGGAGGCGCGTGCGAAGGCGCTGGCCTCGTCCCGTGGCGTCGACGTGAGCGAACGCGGCGTCGACGAGCTTCGCGATCCCCTCGCGTTGCGCGGCGATCGTTTTCAATACCGGCACCTTCGTGCGGCCCTCGCGTCGCAATCGCAGCATGTCCGCAAGGTCGCGCCACGCCGCATCCGCGCCGGGCAGGTCGGCTTTCGTGACGACGAGCACGTCGGCAATTTCGAGGATGCCGGCCTTGATCGCCTGCAACCCGTCGCCGAGGCCCGGCGGGCAGGCGACGATGCGCACATCGGCGAGGGCGTCGATCGCGACTTCGGATTGGCCGGCGCCGACCGTTTCGACGATCACGACGTCGAATCCCGCAGCGTCGAGCACGTCGACGATGCGGTCCGCCCGCCTCGCGAGTCCGCCCGCATGCCCGCGCGACGACAGCGAACGGATGAAGACGTGCTCGTGGCCGCCGTGCTCGCCCATGCGCGCGCGGTCGCCGAGCACGGTGCCGCCGGTCAATGGACTCGACGGATCGACGGCGACGACGCCGGCACTTAGATCACGCGCGACGATCTCGCCGAGCAGCGCGTTGACGAGCGTCGATTTGCCGGCGCCGGGCGGCCCCGTGATGCCGAGCACGCGTGCCCGGCCGAGGTGCGGTGCCAGCGCGCGCGAGAGATCGTCCTGTCCGGTGGCGTCGTTCTCGATCGTGCTGATCGCCTGCGCGATCGCGCGCCGATCGCCGCCGAGCAGGCGCGCGAGCGTCGGAGGTTCGTTCATCTGCATGACGACACGCTGCCTTAGACGATCGCCTGCACGTGGCCGAACCCCAGTTCGCGGCGCAGCGTCCCGCAGATCTCGCCGTGCGTGCAGCCGGCGCCGGCGGCCGCCACGACCTGCTCGAAGACGTTCGCGTGCGCATCGTTGGCCGCCCGCGCCAGCGCGTCGAGCGACGCGCTCACCTGCGCCTGCGACCGCGCGGCCTTCCACTGCGCGAATGCGGCGAGATGCGCGGCGATCGCGCCGTCGTCGACCGTCTGCACCGGCGGCCGGTCGCTCGCGCTTTCGCCGAGGCGATAGGCGTTGACGCCGACGATCGTCTGTTCACCGCTTTCGACCTTCGCCTGGAAGCGCCGCGCCGATTCGCCGATCATCCGTTGCACGAGTCCGCTCTCGACCGCGGCGTACATGCCGCCCGCGTCCTGCACGATGGCGAGAAGGCGGCGGATCTCCTCTTCCATCTCGTCGGTCAGCGTCTCGACGTAATAGCTGCCGCCGAGCGGATCGATCACGTCGGTCAGGTGCGCCTCCTCGCGCAGGATGTTCTGCGTGGCGACGGCGATGCGCGCGCCGGACTCGGTCGGGCACGACAGCACTTCGTCGTACGCGTCGGTGTGCAGCGATTGCAGGCCGCCGAAGATGCCCGCGATCGCCTGCACGGCGACGCGCGCGATGTTGTTCTGCGGCTGCTGGCGCGTGAGGTCGACGCCCGACGTCTGCGCGTGAAACTTGAAGCGGAGGCTTCGCGGATCGCCGACGCCGTAGCGCTCGCGCACGAGCGTCGCCCACAGCCGGCGGCCGGCGCGGAATTTCGCGATCTCCTCGAAGAACGAGATCGAGACGTCGAAGAAGAACGTGAAGCGCGGCAGGAACGTTTTGGGGTCGAGACCGCGCGCGACGCAGTCGTCTGCGTTCTGCAAGGCGGTCGCGAGCGTGAACGCCATCGCCTGCGCGGGCGTCGCCCCGGCCTGCTGCATGTGCTGGCCGACGACGGACAGCGGATTCCAGCGCGGCACGTGGCGCAGGCAGAAGGCGATGTGGTCGGTGAGGATCCGCCGCGCGCCGGGGAGTGCGAGGCGGAAGAACATGTGGTTCGCGACGTAGTGGGACAGGTAGTCGCTCTGGTTCGACGTGCCCGTGATCGACGCGAACGGCACGCCGCGGCGTTTCGCGACGGCCAGCAGGAACGCGAGCAGCGTGAACGGCGACGGATCGTTCATCGCGCACGACGTGCGGCCGATGTCGACGCCTTCGAGGCACGCCGCCATGTGATCGGCGGAATTGACGACGACGCCGCAGGTGCCGAGAAGCTCGGCATCGACCTCGTCCATGTCGTAACCGCGGAACACGGAATTGCAGGGGATGAGCGAGATCGCGGTGGTGCCCTGCTCGATCAGCGCGAGGAGCCGTGCGTTGTAGTCGCTCGGCGTGCCGAGGCCGATCAGCTGGCGCTGCGTCCACGTGCGCCCGCGATGCATGGTTGCGTAGATGCCGCGCGTGTACGGTGGCTGGCCCGGAAAGCCTAGCTCGGTGTTGCGCCGGCTGGCGTCCCGGTCGTCTTGCGTATAGAGCGGCTTGATCGCGATGCCCGAGCGGTTCTCGCACGCGCGGTCGTCGCCGATCTGCTCGGCGTATTGGCGCTGCCATTGCTCGAATCCGGACTCGGGCGCGAGGGTGGCCGGGTCGAGGGGCTTATTCATGCCATGTCTCCCATGTGACGCTGCGCGCCTCACGCATCGCAGGCACGATCGAGCGGATGTAATCCGCGATGTCGTCGAGCGACGCACCGGGATGGAACACGCGCGCCACGCCGGCGTCGAGCAGCATCGCCTCGTCGGCGTCGGGCACGATGCCGCCGACGATCACCGCGACGCCGGTCACGTCGGCATCGCGCAACGCGCGCATGAGCTTCGGCACGATCCGGTGGTCGGTGGCGAGCGACGAGATGCCGATCACGTCGACGTCCTCCTCGATCGCGAGCTTCACCACCGCGTCGATCGCCTGCCAGGGTGGCGTGTAGATCACTTCCATGCCGGCGTCGCGCAAATGCGCGGCGACGACGCGGCTGCCGCGGTCGTGGCCGTCGAGGCCGATCTTGGTGACGAGCACCTTGGGGACGATCTTCATCGGGTTCAGGTTTCGGTGGGTTTGCGCAGCAGTGCAACGAAGTTCCTGGCGATGGCGCGCGGATCGTCGCGGCCGGGGCGATACCAGGTCTGCGACCAGTTGAGCGCGCCGAGCAGCATGAGACGCAGCGCGCGGCGATCGACGCCCGGCTTCAGCGGCAGCGCGTCGATCAGGTCGACGAACACGCTTTCGTAGCGATCGCGCAGCGCGGTCAGCGGCCCGGCCACTTCGGGCACGTCGCCCGGTCGCACGCGAATCACCACCTGCGCGTACGCGCTTTCGTCGAGCAGCGCCTCGAGATGCGCGACACACGCGGCCGTCAGGCGTTGCCACGGATCCGTCCGCTTTGCGATCGCCGCATGCACGTGCCCGGAGATGCGCTTGACGCCCTCCGCGTACACGGCAGCGAGCAGGTCTTCCTTCGCGGCGAAGTGGTAGTAGAGCGAGCCCGGCAGCATGTCGATTCCGCGCACGATGTCGCGGATCGTCGTCGCGGGAAAGCCGCGCTCGGCGAAAAGGCGCGCGGCCTCATCGAGAATTTGCGGCAGCCGGTTGTCGGCACGCGGAAGGCGCGCGGGGGTCGCCATGTCACTCACTTTACCAAACAACTGTTTGTTTTGTACCCCGCCGGCCGCGCGCCGTCAAGCGGCGGCCAAAAGCGCGCCACGACGCGAATGTTCCGATAGAATCGAACGCGACAGCGCGCCCAGGAAGAAGCGCGCGAACATGGGAGCCCTGCGCGAGGAGGACATGACGAGCGCGCTCGATACGTTCCCGCGCCTTCTGCTGCGCAACGCGGCCGAGCGCGGCAATCATCCGGCCGTCCGCGAGAAGGATCTGGGCATCTGGCAGGCCTGGACGTGGGCCGAGGCGGCCGACGAAGTGCGCGCGCTTGCGTGCGGACTCGCCGCGCAGGGCTTTCGTCGCGGCATGCACCTCGCGATCATCGGCGACAACCGTCCCCGGCTGTACTGGGCGATGGCCGCCGCGCAGGCGCTGGGCGGCGTGCCGGTGCCGATGTACCAGGACGCGCCCGCGGCCGAATTCACGTTCGTGCTGAACGACGCCGAGATCGCATACGCGATCGTCGAGGACCAGGAGCAGGTCGACAAGCTGCTCGAGGCGAAGGCGACGGTGTCGTCGCTCGCGTACATCTACTACGACGATCCGCGCGGCCTGCGCAATTACGAGGGGCTCGTGTCGATCGACGCCTTGCAGGCGCTCGGCCGCGACTACGACCGGGCGCACCCCGGTTTCTACGACACGGAGATCGCGGCGGGCGACACCGACGACGTCTGCGTGATGCTGTACACGTCGGGGACCACCGGCAAGCCGAAGGGCGTGTGTCACAGCCACCGCGCATTCATCGTCGCCGGCGGCGGCGCCGCGGAATTCGACGGGCTGACCGACCGCGACAGCATGTTGTCGTACCTGCCGATGGCGTGGGTGGGCGACCATCTCTTTTCCTACGTGCAGTCGTTGATCACGGGCTTCACGATCAACTGTCCCGAGTCGGCGGATACCGTGCTGACCGACATGCGCGAGATCGGGCCGACGTATTACTTCGCGCCGCCGCGCATCTTCGAGAACCTGCTGACGCAGGTGACGATCCGCATGGAGGACGCGAGCCGCGTCAAGCAATGGCTCTACGCGGCATGCATGCGCGTCGCCCGGCGCTGCGGCGCCGAGATCCTCGAGCGCAGGCCCGTGCCGCTGCACGACCGGGTGCTGTACGCGCTCGGCGACGTCGCGATCTACGGGCCCTTGCGCAACATGCTCGGCATGTCGCGGCTGCGCGTCGCGTACACGGCGGGCGCCGCCATCGGGCCGGACCTCTTCCGCTTCTACCGCTCGATCGGCATCAACCTGAAGCAACTCTACGGCCTCACCGAGACCTGCGCGTACGGCTGCCTGCAGCCGAACGGCGGCGTGCGGCTCGAAACGGTGGGACCGCCCGCGCCGAACGTCGAGTTGAAGATCGCCGACAACGGCGAAGTGCTGTTGCGCGGGGCGATGCTGCTGAAGGAGTACTACAAGCAGCCGGACGCGACGAAGGAGTCGATCGACGCCGACGGCTGGTTCCACACCGGCGACGCCGGCCTGATCGACGCCGGCGGCCACGTCAAGATCATCGACCGCGCGAAGGACGTGGGGAAGCTCGCGACCGGCGCGATCTTCGCGCCGAACTACCTCGAGAACAAGCTCAAGTTCTTCCCGCACGTCAAGGAGGCGGTCGCGTTCGGCAACGGGCGCGACTTCGTCTGTGCGTTCATCAACATCGACATCGGTTCGGTCGGCAACTGGGCCGAGCGGCGCGGCCTGCCGTACTCGGGCTACGGCGATCTCGCGGCCAAGCCCGAGGTGTACGACCTCGTGCGGCAATGCGTCGAGCAGGTGAACGCGGACCTCGCCGTCGAGCCCGGGCTCGCCGACTCGCAGGTGCGGCGCTTCCTGATCCTGCACAAGGATCTCGATCCCGACGACGACGAGTTGACGCGCACTCGCAAGGTGCGCCGGCGCTTCATCGCCGAGAAGTACGCGGTGCTCGTGGAGGCGCTCTATGCCGGGCGCAACGTGCAGCACATCGACACGATGGTGAAGTTCGAAGACGGGCGCAGCGGCATGGTGTCGGCGGACCTGCGCATCGAAGACGCGAAGGTGCTGCCGGCGCAATCCATGAAAGCCGCCTGATGGCATCGCTCCCGGTCCAGGCCCTGCCCGCGTCGAAAAGGCTCGACGAGCCGCCGCCGGCGCACACCCGCATCGGCCCGGTGATCCTGTCGGTCGCGAACATCTCGCTCGACTTCGGCGGCGTGCGGGCGATTTCCGACGTGTCGTTCGACGTGCGCGAGCACGAGGTGCTCGCGATCATCGGCCCGAACGGCGCGGGCAAGAGCTCGATGCTGAACGTGATCAACGGCGTGTATCACGCGCAGCAGGGCCGCATCCGCTTCAAGGACCGCGAGTTCGCGGCGATGCAGCCGCATCGCGCCGCGGCGATGGGGATCGCGCGCACGTTCCAGAACCTGGCGCTCTTCAAGGGCATGAGCGTGCTCGACAACATCATGACCGGCCGCAACATGAAGATGCGCACCGGCATCCTCGCGCAGGCGCTGCGCGTCGGGCCGGCGGAGCGCGAGGAGATGCGGCACCGCGAAGTCGTCGAGCACATCATCGACTTCCTCGAGATCCAGGCGTATCGCAAGACGCCGGTGGGCCGCCTCGCCTACGGACTGCAAAAGCGCGTCGATTTAGGCCGCGCGCTCGCCCTGGAGCCGGAAGTGCTGCTGCTCGACGAGCCGATGGCCGGGATGAACGTCGAGGAGAAACAGGATATGTGCCGCTTCATCCTCGACGTCAACGAGCAGTACGGCACGACGATCGTGCTGATCGAGCACGACATGGGCGTCGTCATGGACATCTCGGATCGCATCGTCGTGCTCGACTACGGCCGCAAGATCGGCGACGGCACGCCCGGCGAGGTGCGCGGCAACCGGGCCGTGATCGACGCCTACCTCGGGGCGACGCATTAGCCGATGAACATCCCGCGTTACGTTCCCGTCGCCGCGCTGAGCGCGCTGCTCGCGGCGGGCCTGATCGCGCCGCTCGCCACCGGCGAGACGGCGCCCGGGTTCTGGGTCGAGGTGCTGATCGGCGGCCTGATGACCGGGGTGCTCTATTCGCTCGTGGCGCTCGGCTTCGTGCTGATCTTCAAGGCGTCGGGCGTGTTCAATTTCGCGCAGGGCGCGATGGTGCTCTTCGCCGCCCTCGCGGTCGCGCGCCTCGCCGAGAGGATGCCCGTATGGGCGGCGGTGATCGGCGCCGTGGTGATCATGATCGCGCTCGCGTTCGCCGTCGAACGGCTGGTGCTGCGCCCGCTCGTCAACCAGGACGCGGTCGCGCTCCTGATGGCGACACTCGGCATCACCTTCTTCCTGAACGGCTTCGGCCAGTCGATCTGGGGCAGCGACATCTACGAGATCAACCTCGGCATTCCGCGCGAGCCGATGATGGTGCTCGGCAACGTGTTCGAGGGCGGCGTGCTCGTCAATCGCGACGACATCGCGGCGGCGATCACGGCCGTGCTGCTGGTCGGCGCGCTCGCCGTGTTCTTCCGCCGCACCGCGACCGGCCGCGCGCTCCGCGCAGTGGCCGACGACCATCAGGCCGCGCAG
Source organism: Burkholderiales bacterium (assembly GCA_025927765.1). GTDB lineage: Bacteria > Pseudomonadota > Gammaproteobacteria > Burkholderiales > Casimicrobiaceae > VBCG01. Next base: position 12,087 of record JAICKU010000043.1, on the reverse strand, counting down.
TCGATCGGCATTCCGCTCGATCGCATCTGGGTGATCGTGTGGTCGGTCGCGGGCGTCGTCGCGATCGTCGGCGGCGTCATCTGGGGCGGCAAGCTCGGCGTGCAGTTCTCGATCTCGCAGGTGGCGCTGAAGGCGCTGCCCGTCGTGATCCTCGGCGGCTTCGAGTCGGTGCCGGGCGCGATCGTGGGCGGACTCATCATCGGCGTCGGGGAGAAGATGGCCGAGGTGTTCCTCGCGCCACCGCTCATCAAGGCGTTCGACCTCGCGGGCGGCGGCATCGAGAACTGGTTCGCGTACGTGCTCGCGCTCCTCTTCCTGCTCGTGCGGCCCGAGGGCCTGTTCGGCGAGCGGCGCATCGACCGCGTCTAGGCTCGAAAGGAAGCCGCGTGTTCTTCCGCGAAAACGGCCAGTTCAAGTCGACCTACCGCGCCGACATGCAGTTGCTGCCGATCGCGCAGGATCGGTATTTCGTGCTCGCGCTCGTCGCGTTCGCGTTCTTCGCGGTGCCGCTGCTCGTCAGCGACTACCTGTACCTGTCGATCATCAACCCGTTCCTGATCCTGACGCTCGCCGCGATCGGCTTGAACCTGCTCGTCGGCTATTGCGGGCAGATCTCCATTGGCCACGCGGCGTTCATGGCGTGGGGCGCATACGCGGCGTACAACCTCGTCCAGCGCGTGCCGATGCTGAATTTCCTCGTCGTGCTGGTGCTCGCGGGGCTCGTCGCCGCGCTCGTCGGCATGTTCTTCGGCATCCCGAGCCTGCGCATCAAGGGCCTGTACCTCGCGGTGGCGACGCTCGCGGCGCAGTTCTTCACCGACTGGATCTTCGCGCGCGTCAAGTGGTTCACCAATTATTCGTCGTCGGGCTCGGTGTCCACCGCGCCGGTGCAGATCTTCGGCTGGACGATCGGCACGCCGCGCGACAAGTACCTGTTCGTGCTCGGCGTCGTGATCGTGTTCACGCTGGTCGCCAGAAATCTCGTGCGCGGACACCTCGGCCGCGCATGGATGGCGACGCGCGACATGGACGTGGCGGCGGAGGTGATCGGCATTCGTCCCGTGTACGCGAAGCTCACCGCCTTCGGCGTCTCCTCGTTCTATTGCGGTGTCGCAGGCGCCCTGTGGGGCTTCTTCCACCTGGGCTCGTGGGAACCGCTCGCGTTCAACCTGAATCTGTCGTTCGACCTGCTGTTCATGATCATCATCGGCGGCATGGGCTCGATCCTCGGTTCGTATCTCGGCGCGGCGTTCATCGTCGCGCTGCCGATCGCGCTCAATCAGATTCCCGAGAAGCTGGGCGTGCCGCTGTCGACGGCGATGGCATCGAACGTCGAGTTCATGATTTTCGGGTCGCTGATCGTGCTGTTCCTCGTGCTGGAACCGCATGGTTTGGCGCGACTTTGGGCGATCGGGAAGGAGAAGCTTCGGCTCTGGCCGTTCCCGCATTAGGGTCCGTTCACACGGGCGCTATTGGGACTATGATGGCGCGTCGTTTCTTCACTTTAGGAGGGGTCATGAAACGGACATGGAGAGGTGCGCTGGCGGTCGTGGCGTTGGCGGCGGCCGCCTCGCTGGCGACGAGCGGCAACGCGCTCGCGCAGGCGAACGAGCAATTCTTCCCGGTGCTCGTGTATCGCACCGGCGCCTACGCGCCGAACGGCGTGCCGTGGGCGAACGGCTACGTCGATTACCTGAAGCTCGTGAACGCGCGCGACGGTGGCATCAACGGCGTCAAGATCACGTTCGAGGAGTGCGAGACGGGGTATGCCACCGACCGCGGCGTCGAATGCTACGAGCGGTTGAAGGCCAAGGGACCGAGCGGCGCGACGACGTTCCAGCCGCTGTCGACAGGCATCACGTTCGCCCTCACCGACAAGTCGTTCACCGATCACATCCCGCTGATCACCGCGGGCTACGGCCGCGCCGATTCGGTCGACGGCAGCGTGTTCGGCTGGAACTTCCCGATCGGCGGCACGTATTGGGACGCGGCCGACATCCTCGTCCAGCACGTCGGCAAGAAGCTCGGCGGCATGGACAAGTTGAAGGGCAAGAAGATCGCGCTCGTCTATCACGATTCGCCGTACGGCAAGGAGCCGATCGCGCTGCTGCAGGAGCGCGCGAAGCTGAACGGCTTCGAGCTGATCCTGCTGCCGGTCACGCATCCGGGCGTCGAGCAGAAGGCGACGTGGCTGCAGATCCGCCAGCAACGCCCCGACTTCGTGTTCCTGTGGGGCTGGGGGGTGATGAACTCGACGGCCATCAAGGAAGCGGTTGCCACCGGCTACCCGCGCGACAAGATGTACGGCGTGTGGTGGTCGGGCGCGGAACCCGACGTGCTGCCGGCGGGTGACGGCGCGAAGGGCTACAACGCACTCGTGTTCCTCGCGCCGGCCGGCAAGGGCCAGGTGCACAACGACATCGTGAAGTACGTCTACGACAAGGGGCAGGGCACCGGCAAGAAGGAAGACATCGGCGAGGTGCTCTACAACCGCGGCATGGTGTCGGCGATGTTCGGCGTCGAGGCGGTGCGGAAAGCCCAGGAGAAGTTCGGCAAGAAGCCGCTCACCGGCGAGCAGGTGCGCTGGGGTCTCGAGCATCTGGACATCACGCCCGACATGATCAAGAAGCTCGGCATGGCGGGCTTCATGGAGCCGATCAAGACGTCGTGCGACAACCACGAGGGCGCGCACGCGGCGATGGTCGAGACGTGGGACGGCAAGAAGTGGAACGTCGTGCCGAACAGCCGTTACGAATCCGACCTCAAGATCATCGACCCGATGATCCGTTCGTCCGCGAAGAAGTACGCGGAGGAGAAGAAGCTTCCGACGCGCGACTGCGCGAAGGAGGACGGCGCATAAGCGAAATCGGGGTCAGATACCGAATTGCGCCACGAATCGGTGTCTGGCCCCGATGTCGATCGGAATTCGGTGGCTGACCCCAATTTCGCGCCGCTCCGTGCCTGTCGCCGCGCTGCCCGGAATTGCGGGTCTGACCCCGATTTCTGCGCGACGCATGCATCGAATCGCGCTCCGCATTCCGCCCCGGCATCGGCATGACGACGACTGCTGCACTCGCACGTGACGGCGACTTGTCGCCGTCATCCTCCCCAATGCTGATGGTCAACGGCATCGAGGTCATCTACAACCACGTCATCCTGGTGCTGAAGGGCGTGTCGCTCGACGTGCCCGAGGGTGGCATCGTCGCATTGCTCGGCGCGAACGGCGCCGGCAAGACGACGACGCTGAAGGCCATCTCCAACCTGCTCAAGGCCGAGCGTGGCGAGGTCACGAAAGGCGCGATCGAATTTCGCGGCGAGCGCGTCGATCGCCTGACGCCGAACGACCTCGTGCGCCGCGGCGTGTGCCAGGTGATGGAGGGCCGCCACTGCTTTGCGCACCTGACCGTCGAGGAGAACCTGCTGACCGGCGCGTTCACCCGGCGCGACGGACGCGGCGAGATTTCGGCGGCACTCGACAAGGTCTATCACTACTTTCCGCGTCTCAGAGAGCGGCGGTCGAGCCAGTCGGGCTACACGTCGGGCGGCGAGCAGCAGATGACGGCGATCGGCCGCGCGCTGATGGCCCGCCCGTCGATGATCCTGCTCGACGAGCCGTCGATGGGGCTCGCGCCGCAACTCGTCGAGGAGATCTTCGACATCGTCGGCGAGTTGAATCGCAACGAACGCGTGTCGTTCCTGCTCGCCGAGCAGAACACGATGGTCGCGCTGCGCCACGCGAACTACGGCTACATCCTCGAGAACGGGCGGGTGGTGATGGACGGCGAAGCGCACGATCTCGCGAGCAACGAGGACGTGAAGGAGTTCTACCTCGGATTGTCGACGGCGGGACGCAGGAGCTTTCGCGAGGTGAAGCACTATCGCCGGCGCAAGCGCTGGCTCGCGTAAAGCCGATGTCCGAGCATTACGACGCGCTCGAAACGCGCGATCCCGAGCAGCGCACGCGCGAGCAGTTCGCGCAGCTGCAGCGCCAGATCGCGTACGCGAAGTTGCACGCACCCGCGATCGCGCGCCTGCTCGCCGACGTGGATCCGCGTGAAGTCACGGGTCCCGACCAGCTCGCGCACTTGCCGGTGCTGCGCAAATCCGAGCTTGCCGCGATGCAGAAGGCCGCACCGCCGTTCGGCGAGCTCGTCGCGCGCGGGGCGCCGCTGCGGCAGATCTTCGCGTCGCCCGGCGGCATCTACGAACCCGAAGGCGACGCCCCCGATTATTGGCGACTCGCGCGGGCGCTCTACGCGGCGGGGTTTCGCAACGGCGACCGCGTGCACAACGCGTTCGCCTATCACCTGACGCCGGCCGGCTCGATGCTCGCGACCGGCGGCTACGCGGTGGGCTGCGTCGTGTTCCCGGGCGGTGTCGGCAACACCGAGCAGCAGCTCGCGGCGATGGCGGATCTGCGTCCCGATGGTTACGTCGGTACGCCGTCGTTCCTGCGCATCCTGCTCGAGCGCGCCGACGAGTCGCACGTGAAGCTCGACAGCCTGCGCAGGGCGTTGGTGTCGGCCGAGCCGTTCCCGCCGTCGCTCCGCGATGCGTTCGCTGCGCGCGGGATTCACGGCTTTCAGGTGTACGCGACCGCCGACGTGGGATCGATCGCGTACGAAACGTCCGCGGGCGACGGCCTCGTCGTCGACGAGGGCGTGTTCGTCGAGATCGTGCGCCCGGGCACCGGCGAGCCGGTCGCCGTGGGCGAGGTGGGCGAAGTCGTGGTGACGCCGATCGCGAACGCCACGTACCCGCTGATTCGCTTCGGCACCGGCGACCTGTCGGCGCTATTGCCCGGCGCGTCGGCGTGCGGTCGCACGAACCGGCGCATCAAGGGCTGGCTCGGCCGCGCCGATCAGGCGACGAAGGTCAAGGGCATGTTCGTGCATCCGGCGCAGGTGGACACGATCGTCAAGCGCCATCCGGAAGTGAAGCGCGCGCGCCTCGTCGTCGACAATCCAGACGGCAGCGACCGCTTGATCCTGCACGTCGAGGCGAGCGGGATGGATCGCGAGCTCGCGGACGCGATCGTCGCGTCGATCCGCGACGTGACGAAGCTGCGCGGCGAGGTCAGCTTCCGGGCCGTCGACGAATTGCCGAAGGATGGCAAGGTGATCGACGACCTGCGCAAGCTCGAATAGGAAAATGCGGGTCAGAGATGCATTTCGAAAGTGCGAAGCGGGAAATGCATCTCTGACCCGCATTTTCCGATTTATCGGTCGAGGCCGCCGAAGCAGATGTACTTCACCTCGACATACTCGTCGATGCCGTACTTCGAGCCTTCGCGGCCGAGGCCCGACTCCTTGACGCCGCCGAACGGCGCGACTTCGGTCGTGATGAGCCCGGTGTTCACGCCGACCATGCCGTATTCGAGCGCCTCGGCCACGCGCCACACGCGACCGATGTCGCGGCTGTAGAAGTACGATGCGAGCCCGAACTCGCTGCGATTGGCGAGCTCGATCACTTCGGTGTCGTCGCGGAACGGAATCAGCGGCGCGACGGGTCCGAACGTCTCCTCGCGAAAGATCTGCATCTGTGGTGTGACGCCGGTCAGCACCGTCGGCTCGTAGAACGTGCCGCCCAATGCATGGCGCTTGCCGCCGATCGCGACCTTCGCGCCGCGCCGCGTCGCATCCGCGAGATGCTGCTCGACCTTGGCGAGCGCCTCGGCGTTGATCAGCGGGCCCTGTGTGACCCCCGACTCGGTGCCGCGGCCCACCTTCAGCGCCTTCACCTTCTCGGCGAGCTTGGCGGCGAACGCGTCGTACACGCCCTCCTGCACGAAAAAGCGATTCGCGCACACGCAGGTCTGCCCCGAGTTGCGGTATTTCGACACCATCGCGCCTTCCGCGGCGGCGTCGAGGTCGGCATCGTCGAACACGATGAACGGCGCGTTGCCGCCGAGCTCGAGCGAGATCTTCTTGATCGTCGGCGCGACCTGCTTCATCAGCAGCCGCCCGACTTCGGTCGATCCCGTGAACGAGAGCTTGCGCACGACCGGGTTCGCGCACATCTCGCCGCCGATCGCGGGCGCGTCGCCCGTGATCACGTTCAGCACGCCGGCCGGGAAGCCGGCGCGCTCGGCGAGCACGGCGAGCGCGAATGCCGACAGCGGGGTGGCTTCCGCGGGCTTGATGACCACCGTGCAGCCGGCGGCGAGCGCCGGCGACACCTTGCGCGTGATCATCGACGACGGGAAATTCCACGGCGTGATCGCGGCGCACACGCCGACCGGTTCCTTGACGACGACGAGTCGCCGGTCGTTGGCGATCGTCGGGATCACGTCGCCGTAAACGCGCTTCGCTTCCTCGGCGAACCACTCGACGTAGGCGGCGCCGATCGTGATCTCGCCCTTCGCTTCCGCCAGTGGCTTGCCCTGCTCGGCGGTCAGGATGCGCGCGAGATCGTCGGCGTGCTCGAGCTGCAGCGCCATCCACTTGCGCAGGATCGCCGCGCGCTCCTTCGCCGTCTTGGCGCGCCATGCCGGGAACGCGCGCTGCGCGGCGTCGATCGCACGCTTCGTTTCGGCGCCGCCGCAAAGCGGCACCGATGCGACGAGGCCGCCGGTGGCGGGATCGACGACGGGCATCGTGGCGTTGTCATCGGCGCCGACCCATTGGCCGTCGATGAAGCACTTCTCGCGCAGAAGCGAGGGGTCGACGAGGTCGAGGCGTTCGCGTTCCTGGGTATCCATGGCGTTCCTTGGTTGATGGTGCTGCCGAAAGTCAGACTGCGCGGCGTTTGACGACGTTCCGCGGCGCGGGCGGCGGGCTTTGCGCCGGGGGCCTGCGCGAGACGATCATCACGCCGGCGAGCACGAGTGCCGCGCCGACGAGTTGCAGCCCGTTGATCGCTTCGCCGAGCATCAGCGCGCCGAGGCCGATGGTGAAGATGGGTCCGAGCGAGCCGACGAGCGACGCCGTGCTCGCGCCGATCAGGCGGATCGACTCGGCGATCATCCACGTCGGCAGCACCGTGCAGAAGAATGCCATGGCGAGGGCGAGCAGGTGCACGGACATCGGCGGTGCCGCGAGCGTTGCGACGGGACGCGTCAGCACGAAGTGCAGCACGATGAACACCGTGGAGGTGAGCATCGCCGACGCGATGAAGCGCGACGACCCCAGGCGCCGGATGACGCCGCCGGCACCGACGAGGTAGATGGCGTAGAGGACCGCGCTGGTGAACACGAGCAGGCTGCCGAGCATGATCGCGCCAGGCTCGCCGGTGACGTGCACGTCGTGCCACACGGCGAGCGCGATGCCGGCGTACGACAGCACGAGGGCGCCGACGGCGCGGCGCGTGATCGGCTGGCGCAGGAAGAGCGCGGACAGCATGACCACGATCGTCGGGTAGAGGAACAGCACGAGGCGCTCGAGCGACGCGGTCACGTACTCGAGGCCGATGAAATCGAGCAGGCTCGACACGTAATAGCCGACGAAGCCCAGCGCGACGATGCGCCAGAAATCGTCGCGCGTCATCTTCGACGCCGCCGGCACACGCCCGCTCCACCACGCCATCACCATGAAGAAGGGTGCGGCGTACAGCATGCGCAGCGCAAGTAGCGTGATCGCATCGGGTGGGGCGATCCGATACGCGAGCTTGATCAGGATCGCCTTGAACGAAAAGCCGAGCACGCCGAGCACGGCGAGGAGAATGCCCATCCGGGGCTCAACTCCAATCGACGAGGCCGGCCCACGCCGTTGCGAGGATCAGGATGCCGAACGCGATCCGGTACCACGCGAACGGAATGAAATCGTGGCGACTGACGTAGCGCAGCAGCCAGCGCACGCAGAAGAAGGCCGCAACGAAGGCCGCGACGAAGCCGATCGCGAGGCCTTCGAGGTCGGAGGCCGAGAACAGCGCCCGGTTCTTCAGGAAGTCGTACGCGCAGGCGGCGAGCAGCGTGGGAATCGCCAGGAAGAACGAGAACTGCGTGGCCGCGGGACGCGACAGGCCGAACAGCATGCCGCCGATGATCGTCGCGCCCGAGCGCGACGTGCCGGGGATCAGCGCGAACGCCTGTGCGATGCCGACCTTCAGCGCATCGGTCCAGCGCATCTCGTCCACGTCGTCGATGCGTACCGTCGACGGCTTCGCCTTGCGGCGATGCTCGACCCACAGGATCACGAACGCGCCGACGATGAACGCGAGCGCCACCGGCAGCGGCGCGAACAGGTAGCGCTTGATGATCTTCGCGAACAGCAGCCCGAGCACCGCGGCCGGAATGAACGCGACGATCAGGTTCAGCACGAAGCGGCGTGCGCGGGGATCGCTGCCGAGGCCGGCGACCGCGTGCACGAGCCGCGCGCGAAATTCCCAGCACACCGCGAGGATCGCCCCGGCCTGGATCACGATCTCGAACACCTTCGCGCGCTCGCCGGTATAGCCGAGCAGCGATCCGGCGACGATCAGGTGGCCGGTCGACGAAATGGGAAGGAACTCCGTCAGGCCCTCGACGATGCCCAGGATCAGGGCGACGAGGGCGGAGGGGTGATCCAAAGAGGCGGTGACGCGAGCGGGAAAGCGCGCGATTGTCGCACAGGCGAAACGGCCCGCCCGCCTGGCATCACCGCTCTCGTCGCCATGCCTGCACTTCGCTTCGCAGCGCGGCGAGCTCGTCGCGCAACGCCGCCACCTCCTGCTGCAGCGTGGCGACGCTCGCCGCGACCGACGCCTCGTCGGCTTCGTTTGCGAGCGGCACGGTGACCGCCGCTGTCCGCGGCGCGGGCCCGGAGAGCAGCTGCATCCATCGCACCTCGCGCGTCCCGGCGGCCCGCGGCAGCTCGGCAACGAGCGCGCCTTGCGGGCGGGCCGCGAGTTCGTGCAGGAAACCTTCGACCGCCGAGATGTCCGCGAAGCGGTGCATGCGGTCGGTGTTGATGCGCAGCTCGCCGACCGTTTGCGGCCCGCGCAGCAGCAGCGCGGCGAGGATCGCAGCCGATTGCGCCGGGATCGCGAGCGCGCGCTCGACGTTGTGCGCGTAGCGCATCACGCGCCCGCCGCTCGTCTCGATCACGAGCGAGCGGTGCTTCAGCGCATCGAGTGCCTCCTGCACCTCGGCGTCGGTGAGCGACATCACCGGGTCGCGGCTCGTCTTCTGGTTGCATCCCGACACGAGCGCGTTCAGCGTGAGCGGATAGGCGTCGGGCACGCTGCGCTGCTTCTCGACGAGCACGCCGAGCACCCGGGCTTCGGCCGGGGAGAGATCGTTCGCGGTCATCCGGCTATGGTACTTCTGGTATATACGCGTGACGAAACGAAAGGCGACGCAATGGCGAACACCCCGGAAGTCATCAGCATGGCGCTGTTCTGCGATTTCGAGAACGTCGCGCTCGGCGTGCGCGACGCGAACTACGAGAAGTTCGACATCGAGAAGGTCCTGGAGCGCCTGCTGCTCAAGGGCAACATCGTCGTCAAGAAGGCGTACTGCGACTGGGAGCGCTACAAGGCGTTCAAGGCGCCCATGCACGAGGCGTCGTTCGAGCTGATCGAGATCCCGCACGTGCGCCAGTCCGGCAAGAACTCGGCCGACATCCGCATGGTCGTCGACGCGCTCGACCTCTGCTACACGAAGTCGCACGTCGATGCGTTCGTGATCATCAGCGGCGATTCGGACTTCTCGCCGCTCGTCTCCAAATTGCGCGAGAACGCAAAGATCGTCATCGGCGTCGGCGTCAAGAATTCGTCGTCGGACCTGCTCATCAACAACTGCGACGAGTTCATCTACTACGACGACCTCGTGCGCCAGAAGCGCAAGGCGCCGGCGAAGAAGCGGGCGACGAAAGCCGCCGCCGCTGCAGCGCCCGCTTCCGACGCGCCGAGCGAGGCAACGGCGGAAGCGCCGGCCGCGAAGCGCTCGGGCGACGAAGAACGCCGGCAGGAGGCGATGGACCTCGTCGTCGGCACGATCGAGGCGCTCGTCGCCGAGCGCGGCGACGAGGAGCGGATCTGGGGCTCGATGGTCAAGCAGGCGCTGCGCCGCCGCAAGCCGGGCTTCAACGAGACGTTCTACGGCTTTCGCTCGTTCAACGAGCTGCTCGAAGACGCCGCGCGCCACGGGCTCGTGATGATCGAGCGCGACGGCAAGTCGGGCGGCTATCTGGTGCGCCTCGCGCCTGCAGAATGAGGGTCGGCGATCGGGGTCCGAGCCGCATTCCCGAGCCCCTCATTCGCTGCGTCCTCGTTCATTGCGTCCGGCAGGCGGACGTTTGCGCCGGCGTCGTGCAACATCCGCGTGATCGCCTGCGCGTCGCGCGGCGCCATCACCTTCGCGTCGTTGTCGAAGTAGCAGAACACGTCGCGGCCTGCGCACGGCTCGCCGGGTGTACGCGAAATGCAGCGTGCGTCCTCGGGCGCGCCGCCTTCGCTCCAGGCGATGAAGCGTTTGGCCCACGCGTCGAGCGCGACGTCGCCGTAGCCGCTCACGTACAGCACTTCGTCGCCGTGCAGGCGGGCGTAGACGAAATCCGCGGTGAGGTCTTCGACGAGCGGCCAGCGGCCGGCAGTGTCCGCGACGACGAGCGCCACGCGGTGTCGTCGCAGGAGCTCGACGAACCTCTCGTCGACGAACGTCTCGTGGCGGATCTCGAGCGCATGGCGCAGCGGACGGCACTCGCCGTAAACGAGCCGCGCACGACCCTTCACCTTCTCGCTGCGCCGGCGCGCGAAGGCCGACGCCGCATCGGTGTCGCGCGGGAGCTTCGACAGGAAATCGTCGAGCAGCGCGAGATCGAAGCGGAACGTCGGCGGCAGCTGCCAGAGGATCGGCCCGAGCTTCGCGCCGAGGTTCGCGATCCCCGACGCGAAGAAATTCGCGAGCGCCGTGTCGCAGTCGCGAAGCCGCAGCATGTGCGTGATGTAGCGCGGCGCCTTGACGCTGAAGAGGAACCCGTCGGGAGTCTCGTCACGCCAGCGCGCGTAGAACTCGGGACGCTGCAGCGAATAGAACGACCCGTTGATCTCGATCGTCGAGAAGTGGCGCGACGCGTATTCGAGCTCGCGCCGCTGCGGAAGGTCGTCCGGATAGAACGTGCCGCGCCACGGCGGGTAGCGCCAGCCGGAGATGCCGACGCGGATTGCACCCGGATGGACGGGGGAGGCGTTCAATGCCTGTCGAGGAACGCGACGAGCGCGTTGCGGAATTCGGGGCGCGACAGCGTATCGTCGTGCGTAGCGCCGTCGATCTCGTCCATGGTCAGGCGTGGCATCGCCTTGGCGCCGCGGAATTCGCTGCGATAGCGATCCGCGCCGCAGAGTGGCGCCGCTTGCTGCCCCGCCGCGCCTAGGCCTTCGAGTAGATCTCCGCGCCGCGATCCACGAACTCCGCCGCCTTCGCCTCCATGCCCTTGGCGAGCGCCTCGTCGTCGCCGACGCCCTGCTTCGCAGCGTAGTCGCGCACGTCCTGCGTGATCTTCATCGAGCAGAAGTGCGGGCCGCACATCGAGCAGAAGTGCGCGAGCTTCGCGCCGTGCTGCGGCAGCGTTTCGTCGTGGAATTCGCGCGCCTTGTCCGGATCGAGGCCGAGGTTGAACTGGTCCTCCCAGCGGAACTCGAAGCGCGCCTTGGACAGCGCGTTGTCGCGCAGTTGCGCGCCCGAGTGCCCCTTCGCGAGATCGGCCGCGTGCGCCGCGAGCTTGTACGTGATGATGCCGTCCTTGACGTCGGCCTTGTTCGGCAGGCCGAGATGCTCCTTCGGGGTCACGTAGCAGAGCATCGCCGTGCCGTACCAGCCGATCATCGCCGCGCCGATCGCGCTCGTGATGTGGTCGTAGCCGGGTGCGATGTCGGTGGTGAGCGGGCCCAGCGTATAGAACGGCGCTTCGTCGCAGAGCCGAAGCTGCTCGTCCATGTTGTGCTTGATGAGATGCATCGGCACGTGGCCCGGGCCCTCGATCATCACCTGCACGTCGTGCTTCCACGCGATCTTCGTCAGTTCGCCGAGCGTGGCGAGCTCGGCCATCTGCGCGTCGTCGTTGGCGTCGTAGATCGAGCCGGGACGCAGGCCGTCGCCGAGCGAGAACGCGACGTCGTACGCCTTCATGATCTCGCAGATCTCCTCGAAGTGTGCATAGAGGAAGCTCT
>JAICKU010000014.1 GCA_025927765.1 Burkholderiales bacterium | reverse complement strand
GGTACTTGGCGCGCAGCGAGTCGCGCGACTCGCGGTAATCGGGATGGTCCTCGATGCAATCGGCCGGGCACACGAGCCGGCACTGCGGCTCGTCCTCGGCGCCCACGCACTCGGTGCAGCGCAGCGGATCGATCACGTAGACCGGGTCGCCCACGCTGATCGCCTCGTTCGGGCACACGGGCCGGCATGCGTCGCACGCCGTGCAGTCGTCGGTGATTTGCAGGGCCATCGTCGTCTCCTTTCTGGCGTTGGGGTGATTCGGGGCGCGCGTTTCAGCGGTGCTGCCACGCAGCCGCGCGCTTCGCGAGAAACGCGTCGATGCCTTCGGTGGCGTCGTGCGTCGTCATCAGCGTGTCCACGTAAAGCCGCGTCAACGCGTCGAGCCGGCGGCGCACCTCGTGCACGCGCGGGCCGCGCGCGGCGCAAAGCGCGAGCCGCAGCGCGGCGGCGCTCTTCGGCACGAGGTATTCGTCGACGTACGCGAGCGCCGCGGCTTCCGGGTCGTCGGCAAGCAGTTCCACGAGTCCCATCGCCTTCGCCTCGCTGCCGCTCACGCTGCGACCCGACAGCAGCAGATCCTCGGCCGCGCCGACGCCGATCCGATATGGCAACAGGCATGAAGCCGCAGGCGCGAATACGCCAAGCCGCGTTTCCGGCTGGCCGAGCAGCGCCTGCGGATGCGCGACGATCACGGTGCCGGCAAGCGCCACTTCGAGGCCACCGCCGAGGCACTGGCCCTTGACCGCGACGACGATCGGCGCGGGAAACTCGAGCATCGCCACGATCAGCGCGTGCAGCGCGTCGAGCATCGCTTCGCATTGCGCCGCGCGATGTTCCTCGACGCTCGCGCCAAAGCTGAAGTGCGGGCCGGCAGCGTCGAGCAGCACCGCGCGCAGCTTCGTGTTCGATGCATGCTCGCGCAGCGCGTCTTGTAACGCGCGGATCATAGCCGCGTCGACGATGTTCGCCTTGGGCCGCGCAAGGCGCAGACGCAGGAGCGCACGGTCGCGGTCGAGCCAGCAGTCGATCGGCGCCGCCGCCGCTTGCGGCGTGGCATTCATCACGTCACGCGCCAGGCTTGTTCCTGGGCAAAATGGCGTCGAACAGGCCACCCGTCCAGCCTTCGCCCTGCGCGAGCCGCTGCCGCAGCAGCACGAAATCGGCCTCGCGGTCGTCCTTCGTGCCTTCGTTGAACGCGGTGAAGCCCGCGCGCGCCTCGGTCATCATGTTGAGCGCGAGCCACGCGCGCGAGTTTTCCTTGTTGCGGTTCCACGCGTCGAGCTTCGGCTTGCGCAGTTCCTCGAGGGTCTTCGTCGTGCAGTCGGGGAAGGTGAGCAGGAGCTTGGCGCACAGGGCTTCCACGCGCGCATCGAGCTGCGCGAGGTCGACGCGGCCGCGTGCGAGCAGGGCCTTCGCTTCCTTCGCCGCGTCGCCGGTCTTCGGCTCGCCGAAGACGAAGCGGCCGTACTCGTCGACCATCCGCTGCGATTCCACCAGCGGATTCGCGACGTACGCGCCGTCGACGACGAGTGCCGGCGCGATGTCCGCGAGCAGGCCCCAGTGATACGCCTTATGCGCGGAGAACGGCTCGCACAGCACGCCCGCCACCATCGCGCGCTCGTTGCCGATCATCGGCGGCAGGAAATCGGTGGCGCCGCCGATCGGTGCCGAGCCGTGCTTGGGCCCCGCCTGACCAAAGCGCGCCAGGTCCTGCGCGACCGAGAAATCGCACGCCATGCCGATCTCCTGGCCCCCGCCGATGCGCATGCCGTTCACGCGGCAGATCACCGGCTTGTCGCACGCGAGAATCGACGACACCATGTCGTTGAAAAGCCGCATGTACTGCCGGTATTCGAGCGGCCGGCCGCCGTAGTACTCCGCGTATTCCCTGGTGTTGCCGCCGGTGCAGAACGCCTTGTCGCCGGTGCCGGTGAACACGACGCAGTTCACGTCGCGCGCGTTCGACGCCGCGCGGAAGCCGAGGATCACGGCCTTCACCATGTCCGTCGTGTACGAGTTGAACTGCGACGGGTTGTCGAGCGTGATCCACGCGTTGTAGAGGCCGCTGACGGTCGTGCCGTCGGGCTTTTGCGCGGGCCGCAACTCGTAGCGGACGCCGGGTGCGGCGACGGCGTCGACGAGGTCGTGCGACTTCAGGACTGCGCGCGCGAGTTCGGGGGCATTCATTCGCTGATTCCTCGATCGCTTGGTAACGGTCCGATGAAAGGAAGCGTTCGAAACGAGGGCCTGACCCTCATTTCGTTTCAGGCGGGGACGAGCACGGCGCGCTTGCGGATCTCGCGCTGGTGCACGGCGTGGAAAACCTCGTTGATGTCGTCGAGGCGGCGCGCCTCGACGAACGGCTTCACCGCGATCTTCCCGTCGAGCACGAGGCCGAGCGCGGCCGGGTAGAGCTCGGGCGGGCAGCCCCAGTTGCCGAGCGCGCGTGCGTCGAACGCCATCAGGTTCGAGAGGCGGATCTCGACCTTGTCCATCGTGAAGCCGACGACGGACAGGGTCGCGCCGTGCACGAGCAGCCCGAACGCGGTGAGCTGCCCCGCGGCCGTGCCCGAGCATTCGAAGATGCACCATTCGGTCGTCGGCAGCCGGTTCGCGCGCGCGAATTCCACGATCGCGCCCTTCACGCCTTTCGCGTCGTGCTGCCGGCCGTTCAGCGTCAGCGACGCGCCGTGGCGGCCAATGGCCGCCAGCTTCGCCTCGTCGACGTCGATCGCGACGACGGTGGCGCCCATCGCCTTCGCGATCTGCACGCAATAGCCGCCGACGCCGCCGGCGCCCACTACGATCGCGAGGCTGCCGGGCTCGACCCCTGCACGCCGCACCGCCTGGTACGGCGTGGTCACCGCATCGGCGACGATCGACACCTCGGCGAGCGTGAGCCCCGCGTTGGCGAGGCGCTCGAGATCGACCACGCACAGGCCGCGTGCGGGCACGACGATGTGCGACGCGAATCCGCCGTGCATGTCGTTGCCCGGCATCTTCTGATGGCGGCAGATCGTCGCGCGGCCACGGCGGCAGTGATCGCATTCGCCGCAGGGCAGCACGGCCGGCACGATCACGGCCCGGCCCTGCCAGGCTTCCGCACCCGGACCCGTCGCGACGACGGTGCCGCTGATCTCGTGGCCGAGCGCGAGCGGCAGCGGCTGGTTGGTGCGCACGCCGTCGTACAGGTAGCCGAGGTCGGTGTGGCACACACCGCAGCCCGCGATCCTGACGACCACTTCGCCATCGCCGGCTTCGAAAATGCAGGCCTCGCGCGCCAGCGGCGCATTGGCCGCGCTCATCTGCCAGCGGTGTCCGTCGATGCGCATGGGGTGCTCCTAGCAATGTGGTACCGCAATACCGATTTGTGGCATGTTCTGCGCGGCGGCGCAGAAGTGCCTTGATCTGCATCAACGCATGCGACGTGTGCAGAACGTCTACTGTCGCCATCGCGAGCGCGCGGAGAATCGAATGGACATGCCGGTGGGAACGGAGGAGCGTGCGGCGGCGAGCGCGCCTTCGCGTCGAGCGTCGCCGGTGGCGTCGTCGAGCCTGTCGATCGCGATCGCGGGCAGCGGCGGCAGCGGCGTGATGACGGCGGGGATGCTGCTGCTCGAAGCCGCCGCGAAGGCGGGCCTGTATGGGCTCATGGTGCGCACGAGCGGGCCGCAGATCCGCGGCGGCGAAGCGGCCGCGCTCGTGCGGCTCGCGCATCGGCCGGTGGCCGCGCTCGGCGATGCATTCGATTTGCTGGTCGCGGTCGACTGGCAGAACGTCCATCGCTTCGCCGACGAGATTCCGCTCTGCGAGAACAGCGTGATCGTCGGTGACGCCGGCGAGGGCGACACGCCCGACGTGTTCCGTGCGAGCGGCGCGCGCGTGGTTCCGCTGCCGCTCAAGAAGATCGCGAAATCGATCCCGGGCAGCTGGATCAACATGGTGGCACTGGGGCTCGCAGGCGCGCTGTCCGGACTCTCCGCGGCGGTGCTCGAAGCGGCGCTTCGGCAGTCGTGGAAGCGCGACGACGCGGGACTCGCCGCGAATCTCGAAGCCCTTCGCGCCGGCATCGCAGCCGCATCGCAGGTCGACGCGTTTCCCACGCTCGGCGCGGCGAAGCCGGCGCGGGGCACGCGGTGGCTCTTGAGCGGCAACGAAGCCGCCGGGTACGGCGCGCTCTGCGGCGGCGTACGCTTCGTCGCCGCGTATCCGATCACGCCGGCGACGGAGCTGCTCGAATGGATGGCGCCCGCGCTCGCCAAGGTCGGCGGCACGCTCGTGCAGGCGGAGGACGAGCTCGCGTCCGTCAACATGATCATAGGCGCGTCGTACGGCGGCGTGCCGTCGTTGACCGCGACGGCAGGCCCGGGGCTCGCGCTGATGACCGAAGGCATCGGCCTCGCGGTCGCATCGGAAACGCCGATCGTCGTCGTCGACGTGATGCGCGGCGGACCGTCCACCGGCATTCCGGCGAAGAGCGAGCAGAGCGACCTGTCGTTCGCGGTGTCGGGACTGCACGGCGATGCGCCGCACCTCGTCGTGGCGCCGACGTCGATCGGCGACTGCCTCGCGACGACGCAATGGGCGGTGCATCTCGCCGAAGCGCTGCAGGCGCCCGCGCTCGTGCTGTCCGACCAGTTCATGGGCCAGTCGCGCGCGATCGTCGACGAGCCGGCGCAAAGCACGTGGGTCGCGCGCCGACTGACGGCCACAGCGAACGTTCCGGATTACAAGCGCTATCGCGACACCGAAAGCGGCATCTCGCCGATGGCGATCCCCGGCACGCCCGGCGTCGTGTACACGGCCGACGGCCTCGAGCACACCGAAGGCGGCATTCCGAGCAGCCAGGCGCGCGACCACGCGCGGCAGCTCGACAAGCGCCTGCGCAAGCTCGTCCTGCACGACTACGGCGAGATGTGGGCCGATCGCGAAGGCAGCGGCGAGCGCGCGATCATCACGTTCGGATCGGCGGCGTCACCGGTGCGCGAAGCGCTGCGGCGTTTGCGCGAACGCGGCACGCACGTACGGCTGATCGCGTTGCGCCTGCTCGCGCCGCTGTCGCAGGAACGGTTCGACGAAGCGCTCGCCGGTGTGTCGCAGGTGCTCGTCGCCGAGCAGAACCACGGCGCGCAACTGTATCGGTACCTGCGCGCGATGATCGACCTGCCCGGCAAGCCGCGAAGCTTCCATCGTCCGGGTCCGCTGCCGCTTCGTCCCGGCGAACTCGCCGACGCCATCCTCGCCTGGAGCACACGATGAACGACGTCGCCCCCTGCGCGCCACGTACGGCGCAAACGTACAAGTCCGCGTACAAGCCGATCTGGTGCCCCGGCTGCGGCGACTATTCGGTGCTCTCCTCGGTGACGAAAGCGCTGGCGATGCTCGACCTGCCACCCGAGGACGTCGTCGTCGTGTCCGGCATCGGGTGCTCGTCGCGCATTCCCGCGTACACGAACTGCTACGGCTTCCACGGCGTGCACGGGCGCTCGCTCGCCGCGGCGACCGGTCTCAAGGTCGCGCGTCCCGACCTCACGGTGCTCGTCGCCGGCGGCGACGGCGACGGCTATTCGATCGGCGGCAACCACTTCCTGCACGCGTGCCGGCGCAACGTGGATTTGACGTACATCGTGATGGACAACCACGTGTACGGCATGACCAAGGGCCAGCCGTCGCCGACCACCGAGCCCGATTGGGATTCGAAGCTCTCGCCGGGCGGCACGAAGCTGCGTGTGTTCCATCCGCTGGTCGTCGCGCTCGCGTCGGGCGCGAACTTCATCGCGCGCGCATTCTCGGGCGATCCCAACGGGACCGCCGACATCCTCGCGCAGGCGATCCGTCACCCGGGCTTCTCGTTCGTCGAGATCCTGTCGCCGTGCGTCACGTTCCGGCCCGAGCAGCGCGAGTGGAAGACGCAGGTACGGCCGGCGCCGGTCGAGCCGACGACGGATGCGTCGCGCGCGGCCCGCCGGCTCATGACCGACGACGGTTTCAACATCGGCGTGCTGTACGCCGGCGACCGGCCCGTGTGTCCGCTCGCGCCAGCGGAGCCGAGGTCGCGCGTCGAGGATCTCGAAGCGGAGTTCGCGCTATGAACGCAGCGATGCAGGCCGCGGGCACCACGATCGAATACGAGCCGCCGCGCAATCTCGCCGAGTTCATGTCGCTCGCGCTCGCGATGGAAAGCGAGGCCGCGCAACGCTATGCGGAGCTCGCCGATGCGATGGAAATGGCGAACAACGTCGAGGTGGCCGAGCTGTTCCGGCGGATGGCGAATATCGAGACGGGCCACGCGCGGGCGGTCATGGCGCAGATGCACTGGCGCGAGTACGTGCCGCGCGGCAGCCCGTTTTCCGAGGGTCCGGAGACGCCGGGCGAGGACGCCGTGCATTACCTGATGCAGCCGTATCATGCGCTGGAACTGGCCCTTGCGTGCGAGGAGCGCGCGGAGCGGTTCTATGCCGATCTCGCCGCGGCCGTGGAGGACGCCGAAGTGCGTGAGGCCGCGCGCGGACTCGAGGCGGAGGAGCGCGAGCACGTGGCGCTCGTGCGCGCGTGGCTCGCGCGCGCCGAGAAGCCCGCCGAAAACTGGGCGGACGATCCGGACCCGCCGAGGTATGTGGATTAGTGGCGGGCTGTTCAAACTGGTACAATGCATGTATCAGTTTCCATATGCGGTCCTCGAAAGCCTCCCGCCCGGTCCCCGTCCCCACGCTCGCCGTGGATGCGACGAGTCGCGAGGCACGCGCTCGCCTCGCGCGGATGATCACGACGCTGTTCGGGCACTGGGGCCTTTCCGCGGCCGAGCAAGCAGCAGCGCTCGGCATCTCGCCTGGAAGCCGCAGCACGCTCGTCCGGTATCGCGCCGGCGAGCCGCTGGCCGACGACCGTGATCTCCTCGATCGCGCGTCGCACCTGCTCGGCATCCACAAGTCGCTGCGCATCCTGTTTCCGCACGATCGCGATCTCGCGTATGCATGGATGACGACGGGCAATCGGCGCCTCGGCGCGCGGCCGATCGACCTGATCGTGCGGCATGGCTTCGAGGGCCTGCTCGCGCTGCGACGCTATCTCGATTTCCTGCGCGGCGAGTAGGTGACGAAGGCGCCGCCACGATCGCCCGACTTCGCCGAGCTACTCGCCGCGAACGTCGATTTCCACGGCGATCTCGTTCGTAACATTCCGGGCATCCGGACGTCGCAGCACCTGTTCGACGACCTGTCCTCCGATCCCGCCGATTGGGACGTCGCCATTGCCGCGGAAGCCGCGAACCGCACGCCGACGGATGCGGCGCTGATCACGCGTCCGTTCGACTATGGCACCGTGATCAGCTACACGTTCGACAGCGCGCACTGGCAGGCGACACGCTTTTCCGACGGCACGCGCTATGGCGTGTGGTACGGCTCGCTGGACGTCGAGACGACGGTGTTCGAAACCGCGTGGCACTGGTATCGGTTCGTGCAGGACAGCTACGGCGATCTCGACCGCGAGATCGTCACCGAGCGGCGCGTGTTCGACGTGCGCTGCGACTCGCTGCTGATCGATCTGCGCGGCAGGGAGATCGCCTGTCCGCAACTCGTCGATCGCACGAGCTATGCGTTCACCCAGGCGCTCGGGCGCTATCTCCACGAGCAGGGCCAGAACGGCGTGCTCGTGCGTTCGGCGCGCAGCGACGGCACCAACGCGGCTGTCCTACGCGCTTCGCGGCTGTCGAATCCAAGGCATCGCGCCTGGCTCACGTATCGCGTCAACGCGCTGCGGGATCGCTTCGTCGCCGAACGGCCGCGGGGACGAAAGTGGTTGTCGTTCGCTCCGTCGTCGCTAGGATGATCGGCATCGCAGGGCGACGGCGACGAGCGTCGCGAGCAGTAGCGCCGCGACGAGGGTGTGCGCCAGCACGACGGGGAGCGGCAGATCGAAGACGACCGAACCGACGCCGAGCGCGAGTTCGGCGATCACGGGCGCGATTGCCGCTGTGGCCAGCGCGAAATGGCGCGCGCGGGCGAGCCCGATCGCGAGCGCGATCGCCAGGAACAGCACGGCATGCGCGCCCACGCGATGCGCCCATTGCAACGCTGCAAGTGCCGGCGCGCGCACGATCGTGTTCGCCGCGTCGACGGCGATGGGGGCGAACGGGTCGAGCAGCGCGGGGAGCGCACGCGTTGGCACCTCGACCCCGCAGAGTGGAAACGTGGGGCACGCGAGCCCCGCGAAGCGCGCGCTGACGAAGCCGCCCAGGACGGCCTGCAACGCGACGACGACGACCGCGACGAGGGCGAGTGTGCGCACCCAGGACGCAACGACCACGCGAATTGGGTCGCTCGTCGCGCGCACCGCGACCACCAGCGCGAGCAGGACGAAGCCGCCGAGCAGATTCGCGAGGGTCACCGCCGGCAGCAGCGGCGCAGCGGCAAGCCTGGAGGTGGCGATGCCGAGGACCGCCAAACCCACGACGACGCCGAGTGCACCGATCGCGGCCAGCGCCTGCCCGATGCGTCGTGGCCGCGCGACCAGCGTGACGCCGACGAGCGTGAGCACGATGGCCGCGACTGCGGTGGCGGCGATCCGATGCGCGACGCGCGCGATCCGCAAGTGCGTCGTCGGCTCGGCGGTCGTCGCGATGTGCCCGTAGCACGCCGGCCAGTCGCTGCAGGAGAGTCCGGCGGCCGAAAGCCGCATGTAGGCGCTGGCGACGACGATCACGAGCACGAGCGCGGCCGCGAGCGTGGCGAGGATCCGCACGACGCGCTGGGCCGGGACGTCGACGTTTGTGCGCCGATCGACGGCGGGCACGCCCGGCGCGATGGATAGGTTCATCGCACGAGGTCGAGGGGCGCCGCGTCGACGCGATACCACATGGCGTTCACCATGACGGCCACGAACAGGATGCCGCCGATCACCGCGATCAAGCCGCCGAGTCCCATCAAGCCCATCCCGGCGATCTCCTGCGTCGTGCGCAGCACCTGCTCACTGCCTGCGACCTTGCGCTGCACGCCGTAACCGCCGGACCACACGAGCCCCGCGATGTGCAGCAACTGCCCGCCGCCGTAGATGCAGGGCTGCCACGTCGCGAGGCGCCCCGACGGCCGCGCGAAGCCGAGCTTCGGCAGCAGCAGGTAAGCGAGCCCCATCAGCGCGATGGTCACGCCGACGATGCAGCCGTGGTAATGCGCCGGGATCTTCACGTTGCTGCCCGAGATCAGGAAGCCGATCCCGCCGCCGGCGCAGAACAGCACGAGCGACGCGACGAGCGATGCGCGCAGCGGCTTCGCGTCGTCGGCGACATGACGATGCCGCGCGAGCGCGAGCACGACGGCTGCGGCGACGGGGGGAATCGCGAGTCCGCCGCCGAAGCGCATCAGCCACGTGAGCAGTCGATGATGCTCGATCGAGCCGACGTCGTGCGCGAGATAGATGAGCGGCGTGGCGAACACCGATGCGAGGCCGATGCCGAACAGCAGCGTCACCACACGCGGCGACAGCGGCACGCGCGCGCCCGTGGCATCGGCGAGCCACAGCCACGCGACCAGCATCAGGAGGGTCCACGTGAACTGCAGCACGTGTCCGCCGCCCCAGAACAGCAATTCGTAGTACGCCTTCGGCGCGAGCGACGACGGCGCCGCCGCGAACGACGCGACGAACGCGAGGAGGGCGACTGCAGTTGCGACGAGCGAGGCGTTGAGCCCGAAGCGCAGCGCGTCGCCGCCGTCGAGGCGCAGGCGCACGGGCAGCGACGTGGCCATGCCGCGCAGCACGACGACGGCCACGCCGAGCGCGACGACGACGAGGCCCGCGAGGAAGATCGGCTCGTCGAGCACCGGGATGTAGTTCGCCATCACCGGCCGGCCCGCACCGGCGAACGGCGCGAGCGCGATCGCCGCCGTGCCCGCGGCGACGAGCGCGAAGCCCCACGTCGCGACGCGCAGGGCGCGTGGCGCGCTGTTCAGCGTCCACAGCATGCCGGCGAACGCGCAGAACCACACGAGCACCGATAGATCGACATGCGCGACGAGTGCGACCTGGAAGAAATCCGCCACGGGCAGCACGCGCGCGATGCCCGGTGTACGCGAGAGCACCAGAAGGATCGACAGCACCCCCGCGGCGATCAGCGCGGCGAGCCCGAGGCCGAGCCAGCGTGTCGCGAGTGCTTGCCGTGCATCTGTAGGAATGTCGAGCCGGTAGCGCGCCGCCGGCGTGGCCGCGCGTGTCGTGCGAAACGCGTCCGAGGCGCGGAGCGGGCAGTCGAGCCAGGAGTCATGCATGACGCGTCACCGTGCGTCAGCTTCGGATGACGAAGCCGCCTTGCGTGGGATCGAAGTCCACGACGACCACGCGACCCGGCGGCAGGTTCAGCGTCGCGTCGTGCGTGTAATGGAACGTGCCGTCGGGCGTGTCGGACAGGCGTGCGGTGATGCGGTGTTCCCCCGCGACGATCGGGAGCCGGCGATAGATCGTCGACGCGCCGTCCCTGGCGAGCCCCGAAGGCGGGGCGACGACGTGGAAGAGGCGCGCACCGTCGAGTTCGACGTCGACGACGACTGGCACGCGCTCGCGCGGACACACCGTCTGCGCGCGCATGTTCGGCGCGAGCTTCGCGAGTTCCTCGGCCGAGCGCTCGTGACATGCTTCCTTGCGAGCGCCGGCGTGCGACAGCGACACCTTCAGCAGCGCATCGCTGGCCGGCAGATGCTCGTAGGCCGGCTGGTTCGAGAAGTAGCCGATAACGCCGACGAAGGCGGCGTACAGGATCGCCTGCGCGGCGTAGCGGAGCACGCGTTTCATGCCACTTCGACCCCGCCGAGGCGCACCAGCTCCGACTGGTCGCTCGTTCGCGGCCGTTGTGGCGCGAGCCGGAACGCGTCGGAGAAGCAGTCGTCCTGCGACAGGCCGTGCGCCGCGAACGCCGGATGCGCGGACTCGACCATTCGCACCGAGCCGCACGCATAGAGCTGGTGTCCCGAGAGATCGGGGTAGTCGGCGAGGATCGCTTCGTGCACGAGGCCCGTTCGACCGTCCCAGTGATCCCCGGGCGTGGGTTCGGACAACACCGGAACGAAGCGAAAATTCGAATGGTCGCGCGTCCATTGCTGCGCGAGGTCGCCGAGGTACAGGTCCTTCTTCGCGCGCACGCCCCAGTACAGCACCATCGGCCGCGTGATCCCGGCGTGGAACGCGTGCTCGAGCATGCTCTTGACCGGCGCGAACCCGGTGGCGCCGGCAACGAACACGATGGGCTTGTCGCTGTCCTCGCGCAGGAAGAACGAGCCCTGCGGTCCCTCGAACTCGATCACGTCGCCGACCTTCATCTGCTGGAAGACGCGCGTCGTGAACTTGCCGCCCGGCACGTAGCGCACGTGCAGCTCGATCGCTTTGGTGTCGTGCGGCGCCGTCGCGAACGAGAAGCTGCGCTTCTCGCCATCGTCGAGCAGCACGTTCAGGTACTGGCCCGCGTAGAAGCGAAGCGGGGGCTCGCCGAGCAGTGCGAGGCGCACGAGCATCACGTCGTCGGCCAGAGGCCGGAGCTCGATCACCTGCGCGCGATGCTTCGGGACTGCGCGTGCCGCCCCCGCCTGCTGCGGCACGTACTCGATCTCGACATCCGAGAGCGGCGTCGCGCAGCACGCCAGCGCCTTGCCCGCGGCGATCTCGTCCTTCGTCAACGCCGTCGACTGGTAGATGCCGTAGTCGACACGGCCGGACAGCAGCGTGCACGTGCAGACGCCGCATCCCCCGTTGCGGCAGTCGAACGGGAAGGCGATCTCGTCGCGCAGCGCGGCGTCGAGCAGCGTTTCGCCCGGCTGCGCCGCGACGATGCGATTGTCGGGGTGCACCATCACGTGGAACTCGTTCCTGCCGCGGCGCTTCGGCGGCAGCCACGGCAGCAGCACGAACAGGAGCGTTCCCACGCCGACCAGCAGCCACACGTGGCCCACCGACCAGCGATAGAACAGCGGAAAGATCGGCAGGTAGAACCAGTCGACATCGATCGAAGCGGGCACCGTGTCGAGGTTCGCGATGCCCTGGGAGAGCGCCGGCTTCAGCAGCGACAGCACGACGAGCGAGCCGACGAGCCACGCCATGATCGGCCGCGGCGGATTGGTCCGGGCTCCCGGAACGCGCTGCGTGTGGATCCACAGCAGCGCGAGCACGCCGAGCGGGAAGCCGATGTGGAGGAACGACAGCAGCGAGAAGAGCCGGTCGTTGACCGCGCCTTCGAAGATGAAGTTGCGGATCAGCGTGCCGTTGAACACGGGCAGCCAGTCGAGCCATTCGGCGGTGCCGACGGTGACGAACTGCGCCAGCCGATCCCACGGCAGCATGTAGCCGTTGATGCCCGACACGTAGACGAGCCACAGCACGACGACGCCGGTGATCCACGAGAACCAGCGGAAGCTGCGGTAGCGGTCGAACGTGAAATGGCGCGTGACGTGCAGCAGCATGCCGAGTACGAGGCCGTCCGACGCGTAGCGGTGCAGGCTCCGCATCACGCCGCCGACGTACCACGGGTCGTGCGTCAGGTGCTCGACCGACGCGTTCGCTTCATGCACGCCGGTCTTGAAGAAGATGTACAGGTAGAGCCCGCTGGCGACGACGATCCAGAACAGGAAGTACGTGATCGCGCCGAGGTAGTAGAGCGGGTTGTTCGCCTCGCCGAACGCGCGATTGAAAAGGCGCTCGAGGCGAAGGAAGAGAAACTGCCCGCCGTGCTGGATCGCGCTCAGCATGCGTGAATGCTAGGCGCGCCGTGCACCTTTCGACATGACGTGGATCAAACGATCGGGGTCAGGGCAAAGAGCGCGCTTTTTGCCCTGACCCCGATCGTTGACGCCGCCATTCGCGCGTCAGGTACGTCAGCGTGGCGCCGAGCACCGTGAGGCCCGCGAAGATCTCGATGAACAGGCTGTAGTCGAGACGATAGGTGCCGGTGCGCGGGTCGTAGACGGTGCAGAGGATGCGCACGCGCGAGACGAGATCGGACAGATCCTGCGGCACGACGGGCGCTCCGATCGTGGCGTTGCGCACCGCGGATACGAGCAGCTTCGGATCGAACGACTCGCCGTAGAGCTGCTGGACGATGCGCCCGTTCCCGTCGACGACCGACACCTGCGTGACGTGATCGAAGCCGCCGGTGCTCGCCTCGTACGAGAAGCCGAAGTCGGCGGTCAGGCGCTCCACACTGCCCGCGTCCGGTGACAGGAACTTCCATTGCGCGCGGTCGATGCCCTGGTGCTTCGCGAACTGGCGCATCGCCTCGACGTTGTCGAACGGCAAGTTGAAGCCGATCGTCGCGACGTGGAACGCGTCGTCGCCGAGCGTGGCCGCTGCCTCCTGCACGGCCTTGTCCAGGTAGCGCGTCGTCGTCGGACACACCTGTCCGCAACCGGTGTACACGAAGCTCACGAGGAGCGGCCTGCCACGTAAATCGGCGAGCTGCACGCGGCGCCCATGGGCGTCGGTGAACGCGTAGTCGGCCGGCGTGCGGCCGATCGCGGCGCGGCTTTGCCGCATCGCCGCGTCGCCGTCGAGCGCGACGGCAGGGATCGCGACGAGCGCGAGGACGATCAGCGCGATCAGGCGCTCATGCAACGAGCAGCGCATCGGCGATTGCCGCGGACAGGAGCAGCGTCAGCTGCACGAGCGACGCGTGGAAATTCGCCATGGCGGTCTTCCGGCAGGGATCGCGCACGAGCAGCACGCTCTTCCACAGGAAGTACGCGCCGCTCGCCGCAGCGGTGATGCCGTAGATCCACGAGAGGCCGACCCGCGCCGGCACAATCGATGCGGCGACGAGCAGCACGGTCCCGACGAGCACCGCGCGCGCGGCGCGCACGTCGCCGACGACGGCGGGCAGCATCGGCACGCCGGCCGCCTCGTAGTCGCCGCGGCAGGCGATCGCGAGGCTCCAGAAATGCGGCGGCGTCCACAGGAACAGCACCACGGCGAGCCACAGCGGCACGGCGCCGAGACCGCCGGGCGTCACGGCCGCGGCGCCCGCCAGCACGGCGAAGCTGCCGGCGAGGCCGCCGACGACGATGTTCATCGGCGTACGGCGCTTGAGCCAGACGGTGTAGACGACGCCGTAGACGAAGGCGCCGAGGAACGTATAGAGCGCCGCCATCGCATTGGCGACGAACGCGGCGAGCGCCACCGAGGCGGCGCACATGAGCACGATCAGCGCGAGCCAGCGGCGCGAATGCACGAGACGGCCGGTGACGAACGGACGGCGTCGCGTGCGCGCCATGCGCTCGTCGATGTCGCGCTCGACGTATTGATTGAAGGCGCCGGCGGCGGCCGACGACGCGACGACCGCGAAGACCAGGAGCGCCATGCGCCACGCTGACGGCATCGGTCCCGGCGCGACGGCGAGGCCCGCGAGCGCCGTGAAGCCGATCACGAGGCCGATGCGCAGCTTGAAGAGATCGAAGAACAGGGCGACGCGGCTTTGGCGTCGTGTCGCGTCATGCGTCGTCGTCGCGTTCATCGTCGTCTTCGCTGTTCGATCACGCAAGCCGCGCGGGCCCCGGCCGTGTGCGTGCCGCGCCCGCGCGTTCCCGCGTTACGACAAGGGCCAGACCGTCGACAGGTACTTCCAGTTGACGAAGTAGTACAGGACGAACGCGACGAGGAACACCATCGCGAGCGTGAACGTGCCCGGCGCCACGAAACCGGCGATGCCGATGTTGCCGTGATGCGCACCGATGGCGACGGCGACGGGCTGGCGCACCGGACGCGGCGCGGCGCCTTCGCGCAGCGTGAGCGTCCGATACTCCGGCACGTCGATCTTCTTGCCGAAGAACACGCTGCCGACGGTGATCAGCAGGTAGGCGCCGCCGCCGATGATCGCGATGAGGCCGCAGATGGCGGTGAGGCCCATCATCAGGTACGCGGTGCCCGCGAACTCGTACCCGAGCGGGTTGCCCGCGAACGTCATGTCCCAGTGCCGGCGCGGCACGCCGAGCGTGCCGGCGCCCATCATGAACAGCGCAAAGCCGCTCATGCCGAGGCCGAACAGGTACGGCTGCCACTTGGCGAGCTTCGGAAACATGATCTCGCGCCGGAACAGCGTCGGGATCAGGAAGTACGTCATCGCCATGAACGCGAGCGTGGTGCCGACGACGACGGTGGCGTGGAAGTGCCCGGGCACGTAGATCGTGTTGTGGATGATGAGGTTCAGCTGCTCGGTGCCCATCATCACGCCCGAGATGCCGCCGAGGAACCCGAAGCCCACGAGCGAGATGAACATGCCCGAGAACACCGGGTTGCCCCACGGCGCCTTGCGCAACCACTCGAAGAGACCCCGGTTGTAGCCCTTCTGGCGCTGCGCGACTTCGATCGCGCCCGGCACCGTCAGTCCGTGCACCATCGACGCGAGCACCGCGAGGTACATCGCGTAGCTCGTGTTGAAGATCTTCCAGTTCGACGTGAGGCCCGGGTCGGACAGGAGATGGTGCGCGGAGGCGAGCTGCAGGAAGAAGATGTAGAGCAGGAACGCGCCGCGCGACACCTTCTCCGACATGGGCTTCGCGCCGAACACGATCGCGGCGATCGCGTACCAGATCGCGACGTGCGCCGACACGTTGATCTGCTGCGAGCTGTGGCCGAACGCCCACCACACCGTCTTGTACATCAGCGAGTCGATCGTCGGGATCAGTCCCACCGACCACAGGAACGTCGGGATCAGGATGATCGCGCCCGACGCGATCGTGAACACGGCGATGATGCACGCGACCACCGCGCCGAACGTGACGAGCGGCAGCGACCCGTTGTACGTCTTTTCGCTCTTGGCGACGACGAGCGAACCCAGGAACACGAAGCAGCCGATCAGCGCGCCGACGGCGAACAGGATCAGGCCGAGGTAGAACGCCGGGTGTGCCCCCATCGGCACGTACGAGGTGAACATCACGCTCGAGTCGCCGCGGAACACGGCGACGTTGTTCATGATGCCGCCGATCACCATCAGCCAGAACCCGGTCCACGCCCACTTCGGCGCAGCGAGGCGGCACTTCAGCAGCACGCAGCCGGCGAAGTACAGCACCGCGATCTCGAAGAAGATGATCCACAGCACCAGCATGTCGACGCCGTGCGCGGTCAGCACGAGGTAGAACCAGTCGGCCGGCAACAGGTGCACGGCCGGCCAGCGCGTCATGATGACGAAGAACGCGAGGATGCCGCCGACGAGCAGCGACACGACCGCGGCGACGGCGTTGGCGCGGATCAGCTTCTCGGCCGTCTCGTGGAAGACGAGGCCGGTGGCCGGGTCGGTGCGGAAGTTGCGGTTGATCACGATCGACGCTCCCTCATTACTTCACGACGTAGAGCTTGCTCGCCATCGTGTGATGATTGATGCCGCAATACTCGTTGCAGATGATCGAGTAGGTGCCGGCCCTGGTCGGCGTGACGGTCACGATGTGCTCGTAGCCGGGATGCACCTGGATGTTGATGTTCTCGGGCTGCAGCGAGAAGCCGTGCAGGAAGTCCATCGACGCGAGATGGATCCGATACGTCTTGCCTTCTTCGAGCTCGAGCATCGGCCACCACTGCCACAGGCGCGCGACGAGATAGGCGTCGCCGCCGGGCGCGGGATGCACGACCGGAATCTTGAGGTCGGTCTCGGTGCGGACCGTCGTCTTCTCGGCCGACTCCGTCGCCTTCTTGAGGTACGCCTCGGCGGTGGTTCTGTACGCCTCGTTGCTGAGGTTCTGCTTACCGTAGATGTGCCAGTACGGCATCATCACGAACATGACGATGCACCAGACGAAGGCGATGACGATCCACGTGCCTTCGACGCGGTCGAGCGGCTGCTTCCACCAGATGCGCTCGACGGGAGGTTCGATCGCGCTCATGCAAGGCTCCGGGTCACTTGGCCATCGGAATGCTGACGATCTCCATCACGCCCCAGATGACGTAGAGAACCGTCGGCATCGCCACACCGATGAAGAGCAGCAGGAAAGGGTTGTCCAGCAGTTGCTGCATCGCCGGTATGGGTTCGTCGAGCTCGTCATCCTCGATCGTCCCGAGCAGGTTGGGCGCCACTTTGTCGTTCATCGCATCGCTCCTTGATGTTGCGCTGCCTGCGAGCGCGCACGCTGGCGCCCGCGTCACGGCGCAAATCTAGGCTTCGCGATCCGCGATGCCATTGACGCGGATCAAGCAATGCCCGACCGCACGCGTGTTGAATGGCGTCCATGCAACAGGCGAACGCATCGGCGCTCGCCGCGTACAACACGTTCCCTTCGATGAACGGCAACGTTGTGCCGCCCGAGATCATGATGCTCGAGCCGTGGTACCTGAATCCGCTC
This sequence comes from Burkholderiales bacterium, assembly GCA_025927765.1. Classification (GTDB taxonomy): domain Bacteria; phylum Pseudomonadota; class Gammaproteobacteria; order Burkholderiales; family Casimicrobiaceae; genus VBCG01. The sequence goes on along the minus strand of JAICKU010000014.1, from coordinate 41,187 downwards.
TACAACATGGCGACCGTGCAGTTCGACCATCGCGCGATCGCGTGGCTGCTTGCGTTCGCGGTGCCGGCGGTCGGGGCCGCGGTGTGGCGCTCGTCGCGCACGCGCTGCGTGCGCCGGCACGCGCGGGCCGGGGCGCTTCGCGATTCACTCGACCGTTAGGATCTCATCGATGGCGACCATCGAACTCGACGTGCGCGGCCTGCAGGCACCGGAGCCGCTCGAACGCGTGCTTGAATCACTGGATCGGCTGGGCGCCGACGATTGCCTGCGCGTGAAGATCAACTGCCGGCCGGTGCCGCTCTTCCGCATCCTCGATCGCAACGGCTATACGCACGAGGAGGAGCCGGGCGTCGACGCGCTGCTCGACATCACCATCCGAAAGCGAAAGTAGGGTCAGACTCCACTCGATCCAGAAGCAGGGTCGGACTCCGCTCGCAGCAAGTCGAGCCTGACGCTACTTTCGCTGCTTCTCGCGTCAGCCGTGATACGCGCGTAACCGCGCCGGATCGACGATGCGGATCTCGCGGCCGTCGACCTCGATCAGCGTCTGCTCGGTCAGGTCGTGCAGGATGCGCGAGAAGTGCTCGGGCGTCACGTTGAGCAGCGACGCGACCACCGCCTTCGATGTCGGCAGCCGCATCACGTAGGGCGCGTTCGCGGCTGCGTGCTCCTCGTCCTGGCGCATCAGGTAGCCGATCACGCGCTCGGTGCCCGACTGCATCGAGTACGACTCGACGTCGCTGATCAGCGCGTGCAGCCGCCGCGACAATCCGGCGAGCATGCGGCGCGCGAAGTCCGCGTCGCGCTCGAGTTCGTCGAACACCGCCTTCTTCGACACGTGCAGCAGCATGGAGTCGGCGAGCGTTTGCGCCATCACGATGTACGGCTTGCCCATGAACATCAGCGCTTCGCCGAACGAGTGGCCGGCCGGGATGATCTCGACCACCTTCTCGCCGCCGCCGGGCGACAGGAACGCGAGCTTCACCTGTCCGTAGATCACGACGTGGAAACCCACGCAAGGGTCGCCGCGATTGACGACGATTTCGCCGCGCGGGACGTGCAGTTCCGTGGTGCCGGCCGCGACGCGGTCGAGCTCGGCCGGCGCGAGCTCCTCGAACAGGGGCAGGCGCGACAGGAACGTCTGGGCGGAGATCTTCGGGCGCGACATGGTTTCGCTCGCGCGCGGAAGGGTACCACGGTCGAGCAACGTCGAGCGGCGTGGCCGACGGCGCCGGGGAGGCGGTCCGCGACTCGTCTACGCAGGTGCGACGGCCAGCCCGAGCAGATGCGCGACGAGATCGCGCACGGGACGAATCTGCGCGCCGAACGGCAGCGCGGCCGCACCGCGGAAGAACAGTCCCTTCTTCACGTCGCCGCGCAGCGCGGCCGCGAGTTGCGTATCGATGCAGAACTGGCCGATGTGCGCGATGCCGTCGCGCAAACCGCAGGTCGCGAGGCAATCGAAATACAGCGTGCAACGCTGCTTCACGTGCGCGACGGCCTGCAGCTTCGGCAGGTGCCGCAGGTAGTTGTCGAGCCACGGCGTGCGCACCGCCCGCGCCGGCAGGCCGGCCACGCTGATGAACTCGACGAGGTCCGACGGCTTCGCATTGGCGAGCACCTGCTTGAATTCGAGCGCGGCGTCGCCTTCTTCCGTGACGGCGAACGCGGTGCCGAGCTGCACGCCCTTCGCGCCGAGCGCGAACAGCTCGCGCACGCGCTCCGGCGAGTTGATGCCGCCCGCGGGAATCAGCGGAATCGCGTCCTCGGCCAGGCCCATGCGGCGCAAGACGTCGAGCGTCGCGGGGATCACGCGCTCGAAATCGAAGCGCGGGTCGGCGAGCTCGTCGATGCTGCCCGCGCCGAGATGACCGCCGGCGTAGCGCGGATGCTCGAGCACGATCGCGTCGGGCAAGCGCTTCTTGCGCTCCCATTTGCGCAGCACGACATGCACGCCGCGCGCGTCGGAGAGGATCGGCACGAGCGCGACGTCGGGATGCGAACTCGCGAGGTCGGGCAGGTCGAGCGGCAATCCCGCACCGACGACGATGGCCGCAGCACCGCTCGCGCACGCCTGGCGCACGTAGTCCGCGTAACCCGACACCGCGCGCATCACGTTCACCGCCACCATGCCGTTGCCGGCGGCGATCTCGCGCGCCGCGCAGATTTCGCGATCGAGCGCTTCGAGGTTCGCGGCGTCGATCGTCGCGCGATCGCGGCAGTGCCGCGTGCGTTCCATCAGGTCGACGTGATGCCGCCGCAGGTCGACCGAGGAGATGGTACCGAGCGCGCCGAGGCGGGCGACGTTGCCGGCGAGGCGATGCGCCGACACGCCCACACCCATGCCGCCCTGCACGATCGGCAGCAGCGCGTGACCGCGGATGACGAGGGAACGGGGCGCGAGCGGAGGAGGCGGGTCGGCGGGCATGCGAATGTCGCGGACGTCGCGACCGGGAGCGAGCGAGCATAGGCGAAACGACGCCCGCGCGGCCTTGACCGGGATCAAACGGAGCGTCGCGGGAACCCGGGTCCGACCCTAGTTGGCGGCGGGGTAGCGAATGCGCGTTCCGTCGACCTTCGCGAACGGCGTCAGCCGATGCGGCGCCGTCTTCGTCTCGCCCGCGATCTCCTCGACATGCACGCCCCGCACGAGCAACGCGTCGGCGACGAGCGAGCGGTGGCAGCGCCAGGGCACCGCTTCGGCGCACATGATGGCGACGGTATGGTCCTGCGCGATCGCGATCAGCGCCTCGACGTTCTCGGCGAATGCCGGTGTCTGCATGTAATCGGCATAGCCGCGAAACGACAGGTTGCGCCAGGCCGTGTTGGGCGAATCGGGCGACGTGCGCCGAAAGCCGCCGAGTCCCGCGATGCGCACGTAGCGGATGCGGTGCGCGGCGAGCGTCGCGGCGAGCGCGTCCTCGTTAAACTGCGGATTGTGGCGCGAGCGGGGCACCGTGCGAACGTCCGCGAGGCAGTCGACGGCGTGCGCCTGCAGCAGCGCGACGAACTCGTCCGCGCTTCGCGTCGAATGGCCGATCGTGTAGATCACGCGTGCCGTCATCGTCGGGCTCCTTCTTCTGTGGAAAGGGATCGGATGAATCTGCGACAACTGCTGGGCATCGACGTGCCGATCGTGCAGGCGCCGATGGCGGGCGTGCAGGCGAGCACGCTCGCGATTGCCGTATGCAACGCAGGCGGGCTCGGATCGCTGCCTTGCGCGATGCTCGATGCCGCCGGCATTCGGCGCGAGGCCGGTGCGATCCAGGCGGCGACGCATCGTCCCTTCAACGTCAATTTCTTCTGCCATGCGCCCGCGGAACCGGATCCGCAGGCCGAGGCCGCCTGGCGCGAAACGCTGGCACCGTATTACCGCGAATTCGACGTCGATCCTGCGACGATCAAGCCGGGCCCCGCGCGCGCGCCTTTCGACGCAGAGGCGGCCGGCGTCCTCGAAGCAGTGAAGCCCGCCGTGGTGAGCTTTCATTTCGGACTGCCCACCGATGCGCTGCTCGCGCGCGCACGCGCAACCGGCGCGCGCATTCTCGCGTCGGCCACCACGGTCGACGAAGCGCGCTGGCTCGAGGCGAAGGGCGTCGACGCGATCGTCGCGCAGGGCGCGGAAGCGGGCGGGCATCGCGGCATCTTCCTGTCCACCGATCTCGCGACGCAGGTCGGCACACTCGCGCTCGTCCCGCAGATCGCGCGCGCCGTGCGCGTGCCGGTGATCGCTGCCGGCGGCATCGCCGACGCGGCAGGGGTGCAGGCCGTGCTCGCACTCGGTGCCATCGCCGCGCAGGTCGGCACCGCGTTCCTGCGTTGCCCGGAAACGACGACGACCCCGATTCATCGCGCCGCGCTCGCGAGCGAAGCGGCACGCCATACCGCGATCACCAACGTGTTCACCGGGCGTCCCGCGCGCGGCATCGTCAATCGCGTCGTGCGCGAAGTGGGCCCGATCAGCGCGAAGGCGCCATCGTTTCCATTCGCCGCCGCAGCGGTCGCGCCGCTTCGCGCCGCGGCCGAGCGAGCCGGATCCGGCGATTTCTCGCCGTTGTGGTCGGGGCAGAATGCGAGCGGCTGCCGCGACGTGCCGGCATCGCAGATCGTGCGCGAACTCGCGGCGCTTTGAATGGCGTGAACGGGGTCAGAGCAACAATTCGCGCGGGGCACCCTGAAATGCGTGCGAGCCGAAATGTTGCCCTGACCCCGATTCAAATGCGCACGCCCGTGTCGTAGTTCGCGGCAAAGCCGTCGCCACGCGCGACGACGTCGAGCGTGAGGTCGCGGCCGCCACGCCGATAGATGAAGTCGTCGCCGTTGCGGGTTCGGCGCGCGTTCGTGTACGGCACGTGCGCCTGCACGCGATCGGTCAACGCATCGTCGAAGTAGAGCTGCGACGTCAATTCGCGGCCGTCTTGCCTGCGCACCTTGAAGTGGACGTGCACCGCGCGTCCGGGGTACGCACCCGGATAGATCGTCTCGAAGTGCACCATCCCGGTGCCGTCGGTGCGCTGGAAGCCGCCGCAGGAACTGCGGCCCCGGCGCGTCGCGCGTATCGGAATACACGCGCGCGGATCGACGCGCAGGTCGACCCGCTGCAGCCGCTCGTCGACGAAGAACGGTCCCTCGGTCTGCGCGGGCGTCAGCACGCACGACGATGACGCCGAGGCGGCCTGCACCCACGAACGTCCGCTCGCAAGGGCGATGGACGCGGCGGCGAAACCGCCGAGGAGCCGCCGACGCTTCATCGCCGGTCGTTCAAGATGTTTCACGATCGTTCCTCGGCTTCGCCTTGCACGCACCTGTCCCGCCCCCAGTTTAGTCTCCATGTCGCGCATGCGCGTTCTTCTCCTGCTGCTGCACGGCTACGTCGCGGTCCGCATCCTGCCCGACCTGCCGTTCGGCGCCGCCGGCGTCGTCGCGGCTGCACTGATCCTCGTGGCGTCGGCGTGGCTCATTCCGTACGGCTTCCGCCTGCGGCGCACGCGCGCTGCGGGACGCGCGCGCCTCCTCATGTGGGCGGGCCTGATCGCGCTCGGCGCGTTCTCGACGCTCGTCGTGCTGACGATCGTTCGCGACGTCGTACTGCTGGCCCTTGCCGGTGTCACGCTGCTCGGTCATGTCGCGGTGCCCATGTCGACGGTCCTGCCGGCGAGTGCGATCGCCGTGCCGCTGCTGACGGCGCTGCTCACGCTCGTGGGCTACGTCAACGCACGGCGCGTCGCACGCGTGCGCGACGTCGAGATCCGCATCGCGTCGCTGCCGCCGGCGCTCGCCGGCTTCACGATCGCGCAGATCACCGACGTGCACGTCGGACCGACCATCGACGGTGCGCACGTCGAACAGGTCGTCGCCGCGGTCAACGCGCTCGACGCGGATATCGTCGCGATCACCGGCGATCTCGTCGACGGCACCGTACCCGAACTCTCGCGGCACACGGCGCCGCTTGGCGACATCACGTCGCGTCACGGCGTCTATTTCGTCACGGGGAACCACGAGTACTACTCGGGCGTGCAGCCGTGGATCGGCGAGTTGCAAAGGCTCGGCATCCGCGTGCTGCTGAATGAGCACGTGGTGATCGAACACCACGGCGAATCGGTCGTGGTCGCCGGCGTGACCGACGTCACGGCGCACCATTTCGTGCCCGCGCATCGCAGCGATCCGCAGAAGGCGATCGCCGGCGCGCCGGCGAACGCGCTCAAGGTGCTGCTCGCACACCAGCCGCGCTCCGCGCCGGCCGCGTCGCGCGCGGGGTTCGACCTGCAACTCTCCGGGCACACGCACGGCGGTCAATTCCTGCCGTGGAATTTCTTCGTGCGCTTCCAGCAGCCGTTCACGGCCGGCCTCGCGCGCCTCGGGCAATTGTGGGTCTACACTAGCCGGGGCACCGGCTACTGGGGGCCGCCGAAGCGCCTCGGCGCACCTTCGGAGATCACGCGCCTGCGGCTCGTTCCCGCGTAGCGGTCGCGCGTTCGATCCGCGTTCCTTCCCGCCGCACGGGCCCGCGTACGTCGGCGTCGACGCTGTGGGAGGCGAAGGGGAAGTCGGGGCAAAAGTAGGGTCCGACTCTACTTTCCGGCGATTTTCTGCGCCGTCGTGGGGGCGGAACGTCGAGTCTGACCCTACTTTTGGCCCCTCGAGCTATCTGTTCGGTCTCCCGTACATCCCCGTCACCGACGCCTTGCCGATCGCGTTCGCATTGATCATGAAGCCGGCAGTCGACGCGTTCGCGTCCTTCGGCACGCCGAGCTTGTCGACCTTGAGCGCGTACACGGTGAACACGTAGCGGTGCGGCTTGTCGCCTTCGGGCGGACACGGGCCGCCGTAGCCCGGCTGCCCGTAGTCGTTGGCCACCGTTTGCGCGCCGCGCGGCATCGCTGAGCCGTCCGGCTTGCCGGCACCCTTCGCCAACTCGGTGACCGTCGCGGGAATGTCGAACGCGATCCAATGCCACCAGCCGGCGCCGCCGGTGGGCGCGTCGGGATCGTGCAGCATCAGCGCGAAACTCTTCGTGCCCGCCGGCGCATTGCTCCAGCGCAGTTCGGGCGACAGGTTCCGGCCGGTGCAGCCCATGCCGTCGAACGCCTGCTCGTCGGCGAGCTTACCGCCCGGCGAGAAGTCGCTGCTCGACAGCGTGAACTGCCCGCCGCCCGTCGCCGTCGCAGCGAGCCCGACGCCGGTGACGAACGTCGCCGCCCGAAAGAGTGTCTCGGCAATCATGCAAGCCTCCTGTCGATGACGTGCAAACGTTCATTTTGGCGCGTGCCACCGCCCCTGTCATCGCTGTAAGAATTGCAATCGGCGGCCCGGCGCACCGGCGTGCCTGCGATTCCGCGTACATTGCAGGCTTCGGCGGATGATCCGCGGACGCCTTTCGAACCTCATGGCCCAAACCCGCAGCGAGCACGATCTCCTCGGCAACCGCGACGTTCCCGCCGACGCCTACTACGGCGTCCACACGCTTCGTGCCGTCGAGAATTTTCCGATCACAGGCACGGCGATCTCGAGCTACTTCGACCTGATTCGCGCGCTTGCCGCCATCAAGGAGGCCGCGGCACGCGCCAACAACGAGCTCGGCCTGCTCGACCAGGCGCGCACCGACGCGATCGTCAAGGCCTGCGAGGAAATCCGCGAGGGCCGCCTGACCGATCAGTTCGTCGTCGACGTGATCCAGGGCGGTGCGGGCACGTCGACCAACATGAACGCGAACGAGGTGATCGCGAACCGCGCGCTCGAGCTCATGGGGCACGCGAAGGGCGAGTACAAGCACCTGCACCCGAACGAGCACGTCAACATGAGCCAGAGCACCAACGACGTGTATCCGACGGCGATCAAGGTGGCGGCGTACTTCGGCATCTTCCGGCTCGTCGACGCGATGGCGCATCTGCGGCACGCGTTCGAGCAGAAGTCCGAGGAGTTCCACGACATCCTCAAGATGGGCCGCACGCAGTTGCAGGACGCCGTGCCGATGACGCTCGGCCAGGAGTTCTCGACCTATGCGGTGATGCTGGGCGAAGACGAGGAACGGTTGAAGGAGGCCTCGACGCTCATCCGCGAAATCAACCTCGGCGCGACCGCGATCGGCACCGGCATCAACGCGCCGCCCGGGTACGCGGAACTCGTCACACGCAGGCTGTCGGCGATCACCGGGATTCCGCTCGTCACCTCACCGAACCTGATCGAGGCGACGCAGGATGCGGGCGCCTTCGCGCAACTGTCCGGCGTGCTGAAGCGCGTCGCGGTCAAGCTGTCGAAGACGTGCAACGACTTGCGGCTGCTGTCGAGCGGCCCACGCGCGGGGCTGGGCGAGATCAACCTTCCGGCCGTGCAGGCGGGCTCGAGCATCATGCCCGGCAAGGTGAATCCGGTGATTCCCGAAGTCGTGAACCAGATCGCGTTCGAGGTGATCGGCAACGACATCACGGTGAGCTTCGCCGCCGAGGGCGGCCAGCTGCAGTTGAATCCGTTCGAGCCGATCATCGCGTACAGCCTCTTCAAGAGCATCACCCATCTTCGCAATGGCTGCCTCGTGCTCGCCGATCGCTGCGTGAAGGGCATCACGGCGAATCGCGAGCGGCTGCGCGGCCTCGTCGAGAATTCGATCGGCGTCGTCACTGCGTTGAATCCGTACATCGGCTACGCGAACGCAACGGAAATCGCGCGCGAAGCGCTCGCGACGGGACGCAGCGTCTACGATCTCGTGCTCGAGCGCGGCCTTTTGTCGAAGGAGCGGCTCGACGAGATCCTGCAGCCGGAGGTGCTGACGCGGCCGCGGCCGATGCCGAAGGCCGCGCGCGACTGACCGCCGCGTCGGCCAGCGAGAACAACAAGAAGGGATTCAAGCATGGCGACCATGGAAGTGAAGGTTCCGGACATCGGCGACTTCAGCGACGTGCCGGTGATCGACGTGCTGGTGAAGCCGGGCGATGTCGTGAAGCCCGAGGATCCGCTCGTCACGCTCGAATCCGACAAGGCGACGATGGACGTGCCGTCGCCGGCGGCGGGCAAGGTTTCGGCGGTGATCGTGAACATCGGCGACAAGGTGTCGCAGGGCACGCCGATCCTGACGCTCGAGGATGCGTCGTCGGTTCAGCCGTCCGAGACGACGCGGGCTTTGACGCAGCCTGCCGCTTCGCGCGCGCAGCCCGCGCAGCCCGCACCCCGGGTGAGGGCCGACATCGAGTGCGACATGCTCGTCCTCGGCGCGGGCCCCGGCGGCTACTCGGCCGCGTTTCGTGCCGCCGATCTCGGCATGAAGACGGTGATCGTCGAGCGATACGCGACGCTCGGCGGAGTGTGCCTCAACGTGGGCTGCATTCCGTCGAAGGCGCTGCTGCACACCGCGTTCGTGATGGACGAAGTGAAGACGATGGCGTCGCACGGCATTCGCTACGGCGAGCCGGCGATCGATCTCGACGCACTGCGCAACTTCAAGAACGGCGTGGTGAAGAAGCTCACCAGCGGCCTCGCGGGCATGGCGAAGGCACGCAAGGTCGAGGTCGTGCGCGGCGTCGGCCGCTTTCTCGACGCGCATCACCTCGAGGTGACGCTCACGCAGGGCAGTGGCCGCGAATCGACCGGGCAGACGAAGACGATCCGCTTCGCGCACGCGATCATCGCCGCGGGCAGCGAAGCGGTGCATCTGCCGTTCATGCCCGCCGATCCGCGCATCGTCGATTCGACCGGTGCGCTCGAGTTGCCGCTCGTCCCGAAGCGCATGCTCGTGGTGGGCGCCGGCATCATCGGCCTCGAGATGGCCAACGTGTATTCGTCGCTGGGCGCGCGCATCGATGTGGTCGAGATGCTCGACGGCGTGATGATGGGCGCAGACCGCGATCTCGTGAAGGTGTGGCAGAAGGTGAACGCGCCGCGCTTCGACCGGATGATGCTGAAGACGAAGACGGCATCGGCCGAGGCGACGCCGGCCGGCATTCGCGTCGGCTTCGAAGGCGAGAACGCGCCAGGCGAAGCGCAGGTGTACGACCTCGTGCTCGTCGGCGTCGGCCGCATTCCCAATGGCAACGCGATCGGCGCCGCGCAGGCGGGCGTGCAGGTGACCGAGCGCGGTTACGTGACGGTCGACGAGCAGATGCGCACGAATGTCCCGCACATCTTCGCGATCGGCGACATCGCCGGCCAACCGATGCTCGCGCACAAGGCCGTGCACGAAGGCCACGTCGCGGCCGAGGCCGCGTCGGGCATGAAGTCGTACTTCGACGCGCGGCAGATTCCGTCGGTCGCGTACACCGATCCCGAAGTTGCGTGGACCGGCGTGACCGAGGACGAATGCAAAGCGAAGGGCATCGCATACGGCAAGGGCCTGTTCCCCTGGGCCGCGTCCGGCCGCGCGATCGCCAACGGCCGCGACGAAGGCTTCACGAAGCTCCTCTTCGAGGAAGGCACGCACCGGATCATCGGCGGGGGCATCGTCGGCACGCACGCGGGCGATCTCATCAGCGAGATCGGGCTCGCGATCGAGATGGGCGCCGACGCCGTCGACATCGGCAAGACGATCCACCCGCATCCGACGCTGTCCGAATCGATCGGCATGGCGGCGGAAGTCTACGAAGGCGTATGCACCGACCTGCCGCCGCAGCGGACGAAATGACGATCGACTCCCCTCTCCCCCACCCTCTCCACGCAAGCGGGGCGAGGGAGCCGAGCGGCAGCGCGGCGGGTGAGTCGTCCGCAACGCGACCGCGTTGACCCTTCGCGTCGTCATCGTCGGCGGCGGGGCAGGCGGCCTCGAGCTCGCGACGAAGCTCGGCGACAAGTACGGCGGCGGCGACCGCGTCGACGTGACGCTGATCGAGCGCGCGCGCACGCATTTCTGGAAGCCGCACCTGCACCAGATCGCCGCGGGCAGCATGGACGTGCGCGTCTACGAGACCGACTATCTCGCGCAATCGCACTGGCACCGCTTCCGGTTCCTGCTCGGCGAAATGGCCGGGCTCGAACGAGCGGCGCGCGTGGTGCACGTCGCGCCGTTCGTCGACGAGCACGGCGAGGCGGTGACGCCGCTGCGCGCCGTGCCATACGACGTGCTCGTGATCGCCGTCGGCAGCCGCACCAACGATTTCGGCACGCCGGGCGCACAGGAGCACGCGATTTCGCTCGACGATCCCGACGCGGCGGAGCGCTTCCATCGCAGGCTCGTCAACGCGTTCATGCGCGCGCACGCGCAGCCCGGGCCGCTCGGCCGCTCGCAGCTTCGCATCGCGATCATCGGCGCGGGCGCGACGGGCGTCGAGCTGGCCGCCGAGCTGCACAACGCGACGCGCACGCTCGTCACCTACGGCCTCGACCACGTCGACATCGACAAGCAGATGCACGTCGTCGTCATCGAAGCGGCGCCGCGTATCCTGCCGGCGCTGCCTGCACGCATCTCCGATGCCGCGGCGCGATTGCTCACGCAGATGCACGTCAGCGTGCGCACGTCTTCGCGCGTTTCGGCGGTGCGCGACGACGGCGTCGAGCTCGCCGACGGCGAATTCATTCCGGCCGAGCTCGTCGTCTGGGCGGCCGGCGTCAAGGCACCCGAATTCCTGCGCGACCTCGACGGGCTCGAGACGAACCGCCTCAATCAACTCGTCGTGCGGCCCACGCTGCAGACCACGCGCGACGACCATGTGTTCGCGATCGGCGACTGCGCGGCGTGCCCGTGGCTCGGCCGCGATGGAACGATCGTGCCGCCGCGCGCGCAGGCGGCGCACCAGCAGGCGTCGCACATGGTGAAGCAGATCGGCCGCATGCTGCGGGACCAGCCGCTCCTATCGTGGCGCTACCGCGACTTCGGCTCGCTCGTGTCGCTTGGCGAGTTCTCGACGGTCGGCAACCTGATGGGCAGCCTGACCGGCGGCAACATCTGGCTCGAGGGCTGGTTCGCGCGGATGATGTACCTGTCGCTCTACAAGCTGCACGAGCTCGCGCTGCACGGTTTCTGGAAGACGGCGCTCGATACGGTCGCGCGCATGATCACGCGCCGCACCGAGCCGCACGTCAAGCTGCACTGAGTTGCCCCGCGCGCTCATCCGCCCGTCGTCTCCCCGCCCATGACCTCCAGCACCGTCCCGGTGATGTACGACGAATCGGCGTTCGACGCGAGGAACACGTAGGCCGGCGCGAGTTCTTCCGGTTGCGCGGGCCGTCCCATCGGGCTGTCGGCACCGAACTGCGCGACCTGCTCGGGCGTCTCGCCTGCGTCCGAAGGATTGAGCGGCGTCCACACGGGACCGGGTGCGACGGCGTTCACGCGGATGTGCCGGTCGAGGACGTTCATCGCGAGCGTCTTGGTGAAGGCGTTGATCGCCCCCTTCGTCGCGGAATAATCGGGCAGGAGCTTCGAGCCCAGGATGCCCGTTTCCGAACTCGTGGCGATGATCGCGCTGCCAGGCTTCATGTGCCGCAGCGCGGCGCGCGCGAGGCGGAAGTACGAGTAGATGTTCGTCTTGAACGTGCGGTCGAACTCCTCGTCCGTCACGTCCTGCAGCGTCTTCTTGCGGTTCTGGTGCCCCGCGTTCGCGACGAGGATGTCGATCGTGCCGAACTCCTGCACGGTCTTTTCGACCACCTTGTCGCAGAACGCGGTGTCGGTGAGGTCGCCGGCGATCTGCAGGCAGGTGCCGCCCACCTCTTCGATCGCCTTCTTCGTGGTGTCGGCGTCCGATTGCTCGACGGGCAGGTACACGATCGCCACTTTGGCGCCTTCGCGCGCATAGAGCAGCGCGACCGCGCGCCCGATCCCGGAATCGCCGCCGGTGATCAGCGCGACCTTGTTCTCGAGCTTGCCGGCCGGCTTGTAGGCCTCGGCGTGGAAATGCGGCAGCGGATCGAGCTTCGATTCGAGGCCCGGGCCTTTCTGGTGCTGCTCGGGGAAAGGAGGCTTCGGCTCCTGTTCGGTCATCTTGGCTTGCATCTGTTTGCTCATGCGTGCAGGTGTCTCCTCGATGGACGCCCGACGGTGAACGGGGCGGGCGGCGATTGCGGTATGCTGCGCGGAAAACGGGCGCGGCCAGCGGGTTGGACCGCGCGCAGGCAAAATGAATCTTCGAAGGAGGGCACGATGGAACCGATCGATTGGCTGCGGGACGCCGGCGTGACGCTGGACGAAACGCCCATCGGCGATCCGCCCGACGACGACGACTTCGACGACGACGAAGAAGAAGACGACGAAGACGACGAAGACGAAGAGCCGCTGCAGGCAGTACGATCCTGAGTTCCGATCCCTTTCTCGCCATCGAACGCGTATGTGCCGCGTACGGCAACGTGCGCGTGCTGAGCGACGTGACGCTCGACGTCGCGCGCGGCGAGCTCGTCGCGCTGCTCGGCAGCTCCGGCTGCGGCAAGACGACGCTTTTGCGCTCGATCGCGGGCTTCGTTACGCCGCGCTCGGGCAGCATCCGCGTCGACGGCCGCGACATCACGTCGCTGCCGCCGGAAAAGCGCGGCACGGCGATGATGTTCCAGTCGTATGCGCTGTGGCCGCACATGAGCGTCGCCGGCAACATCGGCTACGGCATGCGCATGCGCGGCGCGTCGAAGAACGCGATCGCGCGGCGCGTCGACGAGTTGCTTGCGCTGATGCAGCTGCAGGGCTTCGCGTCGCGTCCGGTCACGCAGCTCTCGGGCGGACAGCGGCAGCGCGTCGCGCGCGCGCGCGCGCGCGCCGGCGATCCGGCGCTGCTGCTCCGCGACGAGCCGATGTCGAACCTCGACTACAAGGTGCGCATCGAGCTGCGCCATGAGTTGCGCGCGCTGCAGAAGCGCATCGGCATCACCGCCGTCTACGTGACGCACGACCGCGAGGAAGCGCTGACGCTCGCCGATCGCATCGCGGTGCTCGACGCCGGCCGCGTCGTGCAATACGCGTCCCCCGAAGACATCTTCCATCGCCCCGCATCGGCGTTCGTCGCGGGCTTCATGGGCGCGGACAACGCCGTGGCGCTGATGCGCGATCGCGACGGCACGCTGCGCGTCACCCGCGGCAGCGGTGACGGCGAACGGCTCGTCGCGCACTTTCGCAGCGATACGGCGCGCGTCGATGCAAGCGCGTCGCAACCCGCGAACGGCGAGTTGCGTCTGCACGGGCGCGTCGTGCAGACGCTCTACGTGGGGCAGGGCTGGCGCTACCGGGTGCAAAGCGACGATGCCGACGTGTGGGCGCACGCGGAACAACGAATCGACGAAGGCGCGTCGGTGGCGGTGATCGTGCCGCACGACGCGCTGCTGCTGTTTCCCCGCGCCGCCACTGCCGGCTGATCCGGGCGCGCGTGGGTGAGATAAAGGTGATCAGCGATCAGGGCCCGCCGATCGACCTTGCGTGAACGGGCCTCCAACGATTCGGGAGAGATCATGAAACTTCGCAGCCTTCTGTCCATCGCGGCGCTCGGATTGGCCATGGCCGGCACCGCAGCGGCGCAGACGACGCTGAACGTCGTCAGCGCCGGCGACCAGAACATGGTCGACTACGTCAACAACTACCTCGGGCCCAAGTTCGAGAAGATGAACCCGGGGGTCAAGGTGCGCGCCGTCGGCACGGGCCCGGGCGACGCCGGGTCGCAGAAGATCTTCGAGAAGCTCGAGGCGCAGCAGAAGGCGGGGGCCGCAAGCTGGGACGTGGACGTGGCCGTGGTGCACCAGCGCGGGGCCGCGACGATGGTCGAAGACAAGCTGCTGATGCCGTATCGGCACGACGTGGCGGCCGGCAAGCTCGTGTCGCGCGACAGCGCGAAGAACGCGCTCGGCGCGAACGTCGACGGCTATGTGCTGCCGATGTTCCACAGCCAGATCGCGCTCGCGTACAACCCCGACCTCGTGAAGGCGCCGCCGAAGAGCTTCGCCGAGCTCGCCGAATGGGTGAAGAAGAACCCGAAGCAGTTCGGCTACAACGGCGTCAAGGGCGGCATGTCGGGCGTGGGCTTCGTGATGGGCTGGGTCGAGGCCAACAGCGGCATGCGCGACACGCTCGAGAAAGGGCCGTACGACCCTAAAGCGAAGGCCGCGATCGACAAGTCGCTCGAGAGCCTGAAGGCGTTCAACCAGTACGTACAGATGACGCCGGGCAACGCGGGCACGCTCGACATGCTGAATCGCGGCGAGATCGCGATGGGACCGGTGTGGGTGGACATGTTCTACACGTGGATGGCGGACGGCAAGATGAACCCGAAGGTGAAGCTCACGCTGCCGTCGCCGGGCTTGCCCGGACAGCCGATGTACTACGTGATTCCCACGAAGGCCGCGCACCCGGATCTCGCGAAGAAGTTCATCGACCTCGCGGAAAGCCCGGAAGTCCAGGCCGACGGCATCGTCAAGCAGTTCAACTGGTACCCGGGCATCGACCCGCAGTACGTGCAGTCGAAGATGCCGCCGGCGACGTGGAACAAGCTCTTCACCGACATCTCGCCGGCGGATTTGTCGAGCAAGGGCCGGCCGTTCCCGCTGTCGCAGTACTTCACCGACATCGTCGAGGGTTACGAGAAGGTGGTGCTGAAGTAGCCACGTCGTTCGGCCGCACGCGATGACCGATTCGACGGTGGCGGCGATCGCTGAAGACGCGATCGCCGCCGAACGCGCACCGCGGGAGCGTCGCTGGATAGCGGTCGCGCTCGTCGCGCCCGCGCTTCTCGTCGTCGGTCTCTTCTTCGTGCTGCCGCTCGTGCTCTCCGCCGTGAGCGCGTTCACGGCGGGCAGCGCCTTCACGACCGCGCATTTCGCGAAGGCGCTGGATCTGTACGGCCGCGACCTCGCGTTCACCGTCGCGATCGTCATGCTGTCGACGATGCTGATTGCGGTCGCGGCGATCGCGATCGCGGCGTACCTGACGCTCGGTGAGCATCCGCGCGCCGTCGCGATCCTGCGGTGGCTCTATCGCTGGCCGCTGTTCATTCCGTTCGTCGTCACCGGACAGGTCATGCGCACGTTCCTCGCGAAGAACGGCATGCTCAATCACGCGCTGATCGGCTCGGGGCTGATCGAGCCGATTTCCGCGCAGTCGATGCTCGACTGGCGCGGCATCGTCGTCGCGTTCGTGTGGAAGCAGGCGCCGTTCGTGACGCTGCTCCTCGCCGGCGCGATGGCGGCGCTCGAGCGCCAGCACATCGAGGCGGCACAAAACCTCGGCGCGCCGCGCTGGCGCGTGCTCGTCGACATCGTGCTGCCGCAGGTCAAGGGGACGCTGCTCGTCGGGCTCGTGCTGTCGTTCGTCGCGATGTTGTCCGTGCTGTCGGTCCCGCTGATGATCAACCCGAATTCGCCGACGATGATCACCGTCGACGTCGCGTACCGGATCAACACGTTCGCCGATTACGCGGTCGCGAACGCGCTGTGCCTGCTGTCGCTGGTGCTTGCGGCGATCGGGGCCGCGTTCTACCTGCGCCACGCAGTGCAGCAGAACACGCGGTCATGACGCTCGCCGGGCGCTTCGCGACGCCGCTCGTCCGCGCGCTGCTGATCGCGCTCTTCGCGTTCGCGATCTTCGGGCCGCTCGCCAATCTCGTGCTGTGGGCGTTCGCGGAGAAGTGGTACTTCCCGAGCAAGCTGCCGCTCGAGTACGGCTTCACGTTCTGGCAGCGCGTGTTCTCGCCGCGCGGCAACGCGCTCGCGTCGCTCGGCACGAGCGTCTGGATCGCGCTTCTGACCGTTGCGGTGAGCCTCGCCGTCGCGATTCCTGCCGGCTACGCGCTTGCGCGTCTCAAGCTTCGCTGGCGCGGGCTGATCCTGCTCGCGTTCCTGCTGCCGCAGGCGGTGCCGAACCTGCCGGTGTACGTGAACATTGCGCAGGTGTTCTACCGGATCGGGCTCGCCGGCACGATCACCGGCGTGGTGCTCGTGCACGCGTCGCACGGGCTCGTGCTCGCCGTGTGGATCGCTTCGGCCGCGTTCGCGTCGATCGACGATTCGCTCGAGGAAGCGGCGCGCAACATGGGCGCCTCGGCGTGGACCTGCTTTCGCACGGTGACGCTGCCGCTGGCCGCCCCCGGCCTGATGGCGAGCGCGATCTTCGTGTTCCTCGAGTCGCTCGACGAATTCACCGGCACGTATTTCGTCGGCGTGCCCGACGTGATGACGCTGCCGCTGCTCATGTTCAACGCGAGCATGGGCGGCAATTACCAGATCGCATCGATCACCGCGCTGCTCCTGCTGGTGCCGTCGATCGCGTTCATGCTCGTGGTCGAGCGCTTTCTCAAGGCCGACGTGCTCGCGATGGTCGGCCGCTGACGGCAACGCGCCGCAGACGACCGTGCGCGGCGCGTAGCCGTGGGCAACGTCGTACGAAGTCGCCGATTTTCAAGTGCAACCGCCGCGAATTGCCGGTCGCTTAGGGGCACCGGTGGTGGAACCGGCGGCGGAGTTGATTCACCCGCCAAAAGGGGCAAGGCGACGCGAGGCAGCGCAAGCTGCCTCGTTGTTTTTGCGGGATCCGAAACGGCGCGGCGCGCCCCGTCAGGCCATGCGCGTACGCATCTCCGACAGCGCGGCGATCAGCCGGTCGACTGCCGCCGCATCGAGCGACGCGCTGTCTTCGCTGAAGCGCACCGCGAGCGAACGCGCGTTCGCGTCGAGCCGGAACAGCGCGACCGCGGTTCCGCCGAGCGGCACGCGCTCTTCGCCCTGCCGCGTCGCGGGGATCACGCCCTGGTTGCCGATCGTGCGCGGCGTCGTCTGGGGGAACTCGCGGCGCGGGTCGGGCTCGGTGGCGCCGGCCTCGGGCGCGCCGGCGGCGCGTCCGGGCAACTGCGTGGCGTCGCTGGCCGGGAAGGTTTCCTCGACCATCTCGTCGATGGTCTGCTCCTGCCGGGACGGCTCGGGAGGTTGCTGCGCGGGACTTGGCATCATCGTCGATCCTCGATTGTCAGCGTTGGAATGTATGATCGGCGAGAGGTTCGCAACGCGCCGACGGGCGCGATCGACGGGAGTGGCGTATGTACGCGCAGATGATCGATACCGGGCTCACGAAAGTGGCCGACACGGCCGACATGTCGGACGACGAGCGCGCGTTCCAGGCGCGCATCGACGACGACGTGCGCATCGAGCCCAAGGACTGGATGCCGGAGGCGTACCGGCGCACGCTGATCCGCCAGATCCAGCAGCACGCACACTCGGAGGTCGTCGGCATGCTGCCCGAAGGCAACTGGATCACGCGCGCCCCCTCGCTTGCGCGCAAAGCGATCCTGATGGCGAAGGTGCAGGACGAGGCGGGACACGGCCTGTACCTGTACTGCGCGGCGGAGACGCTCGGCGTATCGCGCGAGCAGATGATCGAGGACCTGCACGCCGGCAAGGTCAAGTACTCGTCGATCTTCAACTACCCGACGCTCACGTGGGCCGACATCGGCGCGGTCGGCTGGCTGGTCGACGGCGCCGCGATCATGAACCAGATTCCGCTGTGCCGCTGCAGCTTTGGTCCTTATGCTCGCGCGATGATCCGCATCTGCAAGGAGGAGTCGTTCCACCAGCGCCAGGGTTTCGACGTCATGATGTCGCTTTGCCGCGGCACGCCCGAGCAGAAGGCGATGGCGCAGGATGCGCTCGATCGCTGGTGGTGGCCGTCGCTGATGATGTTCGGTCCGCCGGACGCGGCGAGCGTGCACAGCGCGCATTCGGCGAAGTGGAAGATCAAGCGGCTGTCGAACGACGAATTGCGCCAGCGTTTCGTCGACCAGACGGTGCCGCAGTCCGACTACCTCGGCCTGCGCATACCCGACGACGATCTCGCCTGGAACGAAGATCGCGGGCATTACGACTTCGGCGCGATCGACTGGAGCGAATTCCACGAGGTGCTGAAGGGCCACGGTCCGTGCAACCGCGACCGGATGCGTACGCGCGTCAACGCGTGGGAAGACGGCGCGTGGGTGCGCGAAGCGGCCGTCGCGCATGCGCAGAAGCGCGACGCGCGCGCGAAGGCGGCGGCATGAGCGGGAAGAACGAATGAGCAGTGAATGGCCGCTGTGGGAAGTGTTCATCCGCTCGCAGCATGGGCTCGCGCACAAGCACGTAGGGAGCCTGCACGCGCCGGACGCCGGAATGGCGGTGCGTAACGCGCGCGACGTCTACACACGGCGCAACGAGGGCGTGTCGATCTGGGTGGTGCGCTCGGCGGACGTGCATGCGTCGGCGCCGGGCGATCGCGAGGCGCTGTTCGACCCCGCGAACGACAAGGTGTACCGCCATCCGACGTTCTTTCCGATGCCCGACGAAGTGAAGCACATTTGAAGCTCCAGCTCTTCGATTACCTGCTGCGCCTCGCCGACAACGACCTCGTCCTCGCGCAGCGCCTCGGCGAATGGGTCGGCAAGGGGCCGGTGCTCGAGGAGGACATTGCGTCGACGAACGTCGGCCTCGATCTCCTGGGACAGGCGCGGCTGTGGCTTGCCTACGCGGGCGAGGTCGAGGCGCGCGCCGACGCGGTCGGGCGCAGCGAAGACCAGCTCGCGTTCTTCCGCACGGACCGCGAGTTCCGCAACCTGCTGCTGGTCGAGCAGCCGAACGGCCATTACGGCGACACGATCACGCGCCAATACCTGTTCGACCAGTGGCACGTGCTGCTGCTGGCCGAGCTCGCGACCTCGCGCGATTCGCGCATCGCGGCGATCGCGGCGAAGGCGCTGAAGGAGGTGCGCTATCACGTCGAGCGCTCGTCGCAGTGGGTGATCCGGCTGGGTGACGGTACTGACGTGTCGCATGCACGGATGCAGGCAGCCGTGGATGCGCTTTGGATGTACACCGGCGAGATGTTCAGCGTCGACGAGACCGAGCGTGCGCTGATCGACGCCGGCATCGCCGCCGACAACGCTGCGCTGGCAGCGCCGTGGCGGGCGGCCGTCCAGTCGGTGTTCGCCGAAGCGACGCTCGACGTGCCGGCGGATCCCTGGATGCAGGGCGCGCGTGGCCGCGGCGGCAAGCAGGGCGTGCACACCGAGCATCTGTCGCGAATGCTCGCCGAGATGCAGGCGCTGCCGCGCATGTACCCGGAGGCGCGGTGGTGAGCGTGTCGACGCGCGAGGAAGCATTGTGGCGAGTGCTGGGCAGCGTGATGGACCCGGAGATTCCCGTCGTGTCGATCGTCGAGCTCGGCATCGTGCGCGGCGTCCGCTGCGCCGACGATGCGTGCACGGTCACGCTCACGCCGACGTATTCCGGCTGTCCCGCGACGCGCGTGATCGAGCACGACGTGCGCGTCGCAGCGGCGGATGTCGCGACGGGCGCGCTCGATGTCGTGACGTCGCTGTCGCCGGCGTGGACGACCGACTGGATCGCGCCGGAGGCGCGCGCGCGGCTCGCAGCGTTCGGCATCGCGCCGCCGCATGCGACGCGTGAGGCCCAGGTCGTCCGCTTCGCGGCGCGCACGGTTCGCTGCCCGCACTGCGGCTCGCCGCGCACCGAGGAGCTGTCGCGCTTCGGCTCCACGCCGTGCAAGGCGCAGTACCGCTGCATCGATTGCCGCGAGCCGTTCGATTACTTCAAGCCGCACTGACCCACGCGCAGTGCGGCTGACGCCGCTGTCGCTACACGGGCGACACCTCGCGGTCGGAAGGCTGGCCTGAAATCGACGGCCGCCCTTTGCGCGTCTGCGATCGACGCACGAGCAGGCATGCGGCGGGAACGACGAACATCGAAAGTACGAGTGCACTGATCATTCCGCCGAGCATCGGCGCGGCAATGCGCTTCATCACTTCGGACCCGGTGCCGCTGCTCCACATCATCGGCAGCAATCCCGCGATCACGACCGCGGCGGTCATCATGATCGGTCGCACGCGGAGCGCGGCGCCGTCGACGATCGCCTCCGCGAGCGCGTGCTGATCATCGAGTCGACCGTCTAGTCGGCGCCTTTCGATCGCAGCATTGATGTAGACGAGCATGACGACGCCGATTTCCGAGGCGACGCCCGCCAGCGCGATGAAGCCGACGGCCGAGGCGACCGACATGTCGTACGAGAGCAGCGTCATCAACCAGAGTCCCCCCACCAGCGCCAACGGTAGCGTAGCGACGATGATCGCGGCATCGCCCGCACGTCGAAACACGACGACCAGCAGTACGAGCACGCAGGCGATCACCGCAGGGACGACGGTCTTCAGGCGCTGCGTGGCGCGCTCGAGCGATTCGAACTGCCCCGACCAGGAGATCGAGTAGCCGTCCTTGGGCTGGACGCGATCGGCGACGGCGCGCTGTAGATCGTGTACGGCCGAACGAAGGTCGCGACCGCGGATGTCGACATACACCCAGCCGGAGAGCCGGCCGTTCTCGCTCTTCAGCATCGAAGGGCCGTCGGCAATGCCGATGCTCGCAACGTCGCTCAATCGAATCTGCGCACCGCGCTCGGTCAGCATGGGCAGGCGTCGGAGTGCATCGACCGAATTACGCGTGTCGCGCGGATAGCGCACGTTGATAGGAAAGCGCTGCAGGCCTTCGACGGTTTCCCCGATGTTGTCCCCGCCGATGGCAGCCGTGACGATGCTCTGCACGTCGGCGACGTTCAACCCATGGCGCGCGGCGCTCGCACGATCGATGCGCACGTCGATATACCGCCCGCCGGTGAGGCGCTCAGCAAACGCCGAGCTGACGCCGGGGACCTCGCGAGCGACGCGCTCGATGGCGACGAGCATGCGATCGATCCCGGCCATATCCGTCCCCGCCACTCGGATGCCGACCGGAGTTTTCACGCCGGTCCCCTGCATGTCGATCCGCGCTCGTACGGGAGGTACCCACACGTTCGAAAGGCCTGGAATGCGCACTTTCCGGTCCAGCTCCTCCACCAGCGCTTCGGGCGTCATGCCCGGCCGCCATTCGCTGCGCGGCTTGAATTGGATGACCGTCTCGATCATTTCGAGCGGTGCAGGATCCGTCGCGGTTTCGGCACGTCCCGCCTTCGCGAACACGCTTGCAACTTCCGGCACCGACAGGATCATGCGATCCGTCTGCTGCAGGAGCTCGCTCATCTTCGCCACGGAGATGCCGGGCAGGGCAGATGGCATGTACAGAAGGTCGCCTTCGTCGAGCGCGGGCATGAACTCGCCCCCCACGCGGCTCGCGGGCCAGAGCGCCGAGGCGCCGATCAGCAGCGCGACGAGCATCGTCGTCCATGGCCGGCGCAACACCTTCGGCAACAGGCGGCGGTATCCACTCACGAGCACGCGGTTGACCGGATTGGCGAGCTCTCCGGGGATTTTGCCGCGAATGAAATATCCCATGAGCACCGGGACGAGCGTGACGGAGAGGGCCGCCGCAATCGCCATCGCGTACGTCTTCGTGTAGGCCAGGGGCGAGAAGAGCCGCCCTTCCTGCGCCTCGAGCGTGAACACGGGCACGAACGAAAGCGTGATGATGACGAGGGAGAAGAACAGGGCGGGTCCCACTTCCGTCGACGCCCGCTCGATCAGTTGCCAGCGCGTGCGCGCATCCGGATTCGCGCCGGCATGCATCCGCTGCCACGCCTCGATGTGCTTGTGCGCGTTTTCGATCATCACGACCGCGGCATCGACCATGGCTCCGATCGCGATGGCGATGCCGCCGAGCGACATGATGTTCGCGTTGATCCCCTGATGCCGCATCACGATGAACGCGATCGCGATGCCGAGCGGAAGCGACACGATCGCCACGAATGCCGAGCGAAGGTGCAGCAGGAACACGAGGCAGACGAGGGCGACGACTGCAAACTCCTCGGCGAGAGTGACGCCAAGGTTGCCGATCGCACGCTTGATCAGGTTGGAGCGGTCGTAAACCGTGATCACTTCGACGCCGCTCGGCAGCGCCGTTGCCAGAGATGCGAGCTTCGCCTTGACCGCGTCGATCGTTTCGAGCGCGTTCGCGCCGCTGCGCATCACGATGATCCCGCCCGCAACCTCGCCTTCACCGTCGAGTTCGGCGATGCCCCGGCGCATCTCCGGTCCGACCTGCACGCGCGCAACGTCGCCGAGCGCAATGGGCACTCCGGCGTCGCTGACGGCGAGCGGAATGCGCCGGAAGTCCTCGAGCGAGCGCAGATATCCCAAGGCACGCACCATGTACTCCGCCTCGCTCAACTCCACTACGGAGCCGCCTGCTTCCTCGTTCGCGTGGCGCACGGCCTCGATGACCTTGCCGTGGGGAATGCCATAGGCGCGCAACCGATCGGGGTCGAGCACGATCTGATATTGCCGCACCATGCCGCCGACGCTCGCCACTTCTGCGACGTTCGGCACCGTCTTGAGCTCGTACTTGAGAAACCAGTCCTGCAGCGCCCGAAGCTCGGCGAGATCGACGCGTCCGCTGCGATCGACAAGCGCGTATTCATAGATCCAGCCGACACCGGTCGCGTCGGGGCCGAGCGAAGCCTTCGCCTGCGCGGGGAGCCTTGCCTGGGCCTGGTTCAGATACTCGAGTACGCGCGAGCGTGCCCAGTAGAGATCGGTGGCGTCGTCGAAGAGCACGTACACGAACGAGTCACCGAACATGGAATAGCCGCGCACCGCCTTCGCTCCCGGCGCGGAGAGCATCGTCGTGGCGATGGGATAGGTCACCTGCTGCTCGACGATTCCCGGTGACTGTCCCGGAAACGTCGTGCGGATCGTCACCTGCACGTCGGAAAGATCGGGAATGGCATCGACGGGTGTGCGCACGAGCGAGGCGACGCCCCACGCCGCGAGCAGCACCGTCGCGAGCAGTACCAGGAGTCGATTGTCGATCGACCAGCGGATGAGCCGCGCGACCACGCGCTTACCTGACGGCAGGCGCCGGGTTGTGCGCGCCGTGTTCGTGGGCGCCCGGGGTTGGCGCCGCATGGATCGGGTCGTGGTCAGCCGGATTCGGAGCGTGCATCGTAGGGTCGTGCCCGCCTGAATGCTGAGCGTGCATCGCGTGGTCGTGCTCGCCCGCGGGCGCAACCTTCATCGCGTCGCCGGCCGTTTCAGGCGCGCCATCCATTCTTCTCAGTGCGGACTTAAGGTTGGCTTCCGAGTCGATGAGGAATTGCCCCGAGACGACAACCTCGTCGCCTGCGCGAACACCGTCGCGGATCTCCGTGCGCCCGTCGCTTTCGTCGCCGATCTTCACCTCGACCGGGGCAAAGCGACCGCCGGCGTGCGCGAGAATGACGATCGCGCGCGTCCCGGTGCGGATCACGGCTTCGCTTGGAACGAGCACGGCGTCGCTTCGCCGTGCCGTCTTCAAGTCGACGGTGGCGAACATGCCCGGGACCAGGCGACCGCCCGGATTGGCGAGTTCGACGCGAGCCTTGAGCGTGCGCGTCGCTGGATTCACCTCGGGCACGATGGCGCTGACGTGTCCCTTGAACACCACGCCGGCAAGTGCCGGTGTCCGCGCTTCGACGCTCATGCCCGGACGCAACCCGGCCGCCGCCGCTTCCGGCACTTCGGCATTCACCCAGACCGTGGCAAGACCGTTCAGTCGAAAGAGGGGGGCGCCGGAGGCGATCGTCATGCCTTCGCGCGCCGAAAGCTCGCCGACGACGCCGTCGATCGGCGAGGTGACCGTGAACCGCGACTGCACGGCGCCCTTCGCGTCGACTTCGCGGATCAGCTCCTCCGTCATGCCGGCGAGTCGCATCCGTTGTGCCGCGGCGTCTGCGAGTCCACCGAGTGCGAGGGCGTCGACGTCCGTTCGCAGTCGCTTCGCCTCGAGGTACTCCTCCTGTGCCGCGATCCATTCCGGCACATAGAGCTCGGCCAGCCGTTGACCCTTGCGCACGGGATCGAGCGCGGCGCGAACGAAAAGCTTCTCGACGAATCCATTGCTTCGCGCTTGTACGACGACGATGTCCCGTTCGTTGTACGCGACGTTTCCGACGACGGAGATCGCTGTCGACAGCGAACCGGTGACCGCCCGGGCGGTGCGAATGCCGAGGCTCTGTTGCACCCGAGGATCGATGGGGACGCCATCGGCCGGGGGAGCGTCGTCGGCATATACAGGCACGAGCTGCATGTCCATGAAAGGCGACTTGCCCGGCTTGTCGAACTTCGGCCCCGGCACCATGGGATCGTGCCAATACAGCACGCGCCTGCCGGTCGTCGCGTCGCCGGGAGTCGCCTGCCGTGCCGATGACGCCACTCGATCCGCGGTGGATGCCGTCGCCACGATCGACGAAGCCGCGGAAGGCGCCGCGTCGTGGCGCGCGCGCTGCACGCCGGCTTCGAACGCCACGTAGACAACGGCAGCGAGCGCCCCGGCCGCGCAGATGCCGAGCACATAGGCTCGGCGGCTCATGGGACGACCCTCCACGCTACGCGTTGCGGGGCTGATTCGCCCTCGGGGCAGCCCTTCGTGCTCATTCGCCACGCTCCTGGAGTGACACCGAGCGTGGCGTCGACGCGAAGGTTTCGGGAAGTGCGAAGTTGAGCCGCGCCCACGTTCGCGCCACCTCACGCTCCACCTCGACGCTCTGCAATTGCGCTTGGGTCTCGGCGCGCCGCGCCGACAGCACTTCCATGAGGGTCGCCTTGCCGCCGCGATAGGCGGCGAGCGTCGCGAGCGTCCGTTCGCGCGCCAGCGGTACGAGCTCGCGCGCATAGCGGTCGCGACGATCGCGTGCGTGCTGCCACTCGTCGATCATGATCCTCGTTTGTGCCACTTCGGTACGCAGCTTCTCCTCGCGCGTCGCGCGCAAGGTATCGCGCTTCGCGACAGTCGCCGCAATTTCGGCTTCGGATCGGCCGCTCGCCTGCGCAACGCGCACGTCGCTCGCCGCGATCGCTGCCTGCCGCTCGAGGAGCAGGACAGACGGCTCGCGTGTCAGGTCGCCCTCCAAGGCTGCCGCCGTCAAGCGGATGCGATCGATCGTCGGGAGCGGGGCGAGCGGCGCGTCGCCGCGGTCGCCGACCCACCGCTCGAGCAAAATGCGCGCTGCCCGTTCGCCGTGTTCGAGCTCGCTCGACTTGTCCTCGAACATCACCAACATGCTGCGGACCGCATAGAACTCTGCCTGGCTGGTGCGTCCCGCCCAATACATGCGCTCGGCGCCTTCGAGCTCGATCCGCGCGAACTTGAGCTGCTCGGCGGCAATGCGCGTCATCCGCTGGGTGTAATGGCAGTCGAGCCACGCCAGCGCCGTCTCGCGCGCGACATCGACGCTCGCGGCGATCTTCTGCGCATCGACGCGGTCGGCTTCGCGCCCGTAGCGCTGCACGAGCGCCTGCTTGGCTTCAGGACCCGAGAGCTGTCGAGCGATCGGAAGGTAATCGGCACCGAACTGCAGCGTCGCGTCGAACAGGCGTTCGGCGTTCAGCGACATGTTGCGCGCTGCGGCGATGCTCGCGTCGAACGCCGCAATCTGCGGTGAGCGGTCGACGGCGAGTCGCTGCGCGTCGGAAAGCGTGAGCGGGGCGGGCGCCGCCATCGCTTGACCGACGATCAATGCCGCGGCACAGGACGCGAGCGTCGGCGCCAGCAGCTTGCGCACGGCGCTCACGTGGACTTGAAAACCGGTGTACATGACGGGCGCGTCCCGCGCCTGGCGAGTCTTGCCCAGGCGCGGGATGCGGTTTCGACGCTTCAGTCCCCCGCCGAAACGTGGGCTTCGGTGAAGCACTTCTTCGAGTCTTCCTTGCAGGCCTGGTCGAAAGCGACGAGTGCCTTGCGGCGTGCTGCAAGCTGAACCGGCGATTTGAACGGCGCCATGATCTTGTCGAGCGTGTACACGGAGCCATTCTTGACGACGTAATGCACGGCCGCCGCGTACTTGAGATCGTCGAGCGGGTTGCCGTCGACAATCGTGAGGTCCGCGAGCTTGCCGACCTCGATGCTCCCGAGGTCACGATCCTTGAAGCTCATCTTGGCCGCATTGATCGTCAACGCCTGCAGCGCCTGATGATTCGACATGCTGAGACCCAACGCCATCAGGCTCGCGTGGTTCTGCACGCCCGGCGGGTTGAGAGGCACGTCGGTGCCGATCGCGAACAACGCGCCCGCCTCGATCGCTCGCGCATCGTCATCCGTCGCGATCTTGATCGTTGCCAGTTGAGACGCGGTCGGCGGGTTCTGCGCGAGCAGGCCCGTCACGTACGGGATCGGCATCAGGACGTTGAAGCGGTCGCCGCTCAGCAGGATCGGGCTCTTCGCGGCCATGCGGATCGACCCGAGCGTTTCCATCAGATGCACGTCGCCAGGACCCACGAGCGCGTTCACGTCCTGGTAAGCGATGCCCTTCGGCGACTTCGCCCAGCCGTAGCCCATGCGCTGCGTCGCCTGGAGATGGGTGAGGCCTTGGATCCCCGTCGAGTAGCCCGGATACAGAAGGTGCGTGCCGCTCGGAACCCCCATCCTGTGCGCTGCCGCCGCGAACCTCCTCATCGCCGGAATCGGATCCCGCACGTACGTCTTGATCCAGTCGATGTCGACGGCCTCGAACCGCTTGATTTCGCGGTCGGCGACCTCGGCGTTCGGCACGGCGCGTGACATGTCGTACGAAACGCGGTTGCCTTCCATGAGCGGCGTCGACGTGTAGAGCCGCGGACCGATCATGTTGCCGGCATCAAGCGCCTCGCGGATCTCCGTGCTCGCGTAAATCGGACCTGCGACGGACTGCACCGACGTGAACCCGTACGCGAACATGGCCGCCCACACCAGGTTGAACTGGCTGCCCTGGTAGACGTTCAGCGGATGGAAATGCGGATCCCAGTAGCCGGGCAGCACGGTCTGCTGCGACGCGTCGACGAACGTCGTGTTCGGCGTGCGCGGGCGCTCCTTGTGCGGCTCGATCGACGTGATGCGGTTGCCGTTGATGACGATGTCGACGTCATGCTTGAGCTGCGGCGAGATCGCGTCCCAGACGGCGCCTGCATGGATGATCGTCTTGCCCGTCGGCGCTTCCGGCTTGTAGGTAAGCTCGAGTGCGACGTCCTGCTGGCCCGTTCCGTCGACCTTGATCTTCTTGAGCTTGCCCGCGGACATGTACATCAGCGTCTGCGAGTCGGCCTGCCACGAGATCATGTCGGCAACTTCGTTGGTGAGCTGCACGGCCGGGCCCGACGGCGATCCATCCGGGTTCGTCGGCATCAGCTTGATGACCGATTCGCTGATGAACGCGACCTTCTTTCCGTCCGGCGCCCACGCTGCCGCGCCCTCGGTGCGATCCGAGATCGTCGCGGGCTTCGGCCCAACCGCGTACCAGGTTGCGGTCTTCGTTGCGATGTCCACGACGCGCAACTTGTTGTAACCCTCGCGGAAGCGCGGATTGACGCGGTCGTTGTCGACGAACATCAGCTTGGTGCCGTCGCTCGACCAGAACGGGCGACTGACCTGCGGCTGCGGCGATAGGTGGTCGACGAGCGGTGTGCGCGTGCGCGTGGCGATGTCCATCACCTCGACGAAGCCCGAACCGGTGGAATAGGCGAAGCGATCCTCCGTGGGCGAAAGCGTCGGCTGGATCATCGACACGCTCGGGATGGCGGCCACGCGCGTGCGCTGATGGTTGACGACGTCGATCTTGTCGACCGCCAGGCTCCCCGCATTGTTCTTGTCGGTGGACCAATAGATGAAGCGGCCGTCGGCAGTCCAGCGCGGATCGACGTCGCGGTCGATGTCGTTGGTGAGCCGGACCGGCGCCTGGCCGATCTTCATCACCCACAGGTCGTTCAGCGCGACGAACGCGATACTCTTGCCGTCGGGCGAGATGACCGCGCCATTGATGCCTTTCACGCGCTGCGTGCCCGTATGGCCAAGGCTCGGCCGGCTCATGGAGGGCGTGATCGTCGGCCGTCGCAGCACCTGCGTTGCGCTGAACGCGATGTTCTGAACGCCGGCGCCATTGGCGTCGCGCGTAAGAATCTTCCCGCTCGCGGTATAGACGAAGCGCCCGGTGCCGGTGTATTGCACCGGGAACGGGAACAGGTCCTCGTCGCTGGTGACCGCGTTGCCGTTGACGATGAGATTGCCGCCGTTCTGGTAAACGAGGTTCTCGCTGTCCGGCGTCCACTGCGGGAAACTGCCTGCTCCGAACACGGCCGGAGCAGCGCTCAGATCCGCCGGCATCGTGTAGATCGTATTGTTGTTGTCGACGAAGGCAATCTTGGTACCGTCGGGCGAAACGACGGGATTGCTCTCCGCGCCGTTACCGCGAGTGAGTTGTTGAAGTTGCCCGGCAAGCGTTGCCGACCAGATCTTGTACTGCTTGTCGTCGCTCCTGTCGGACGAGAAGATCACTTTGCTCGAGTCGGGATACCACGACGGCTCGCGGTCGTCGAAGGGACCGCTCGTGAGCGCGTGCATCTGTGAACCGTCGGCCTTCACGACCCAGATCGCATAGTTCGCTTCCGTCGAGTAGTTCTGGAACGCGATCCACTGGCCGTCGGGCGACCACGCGGGCTGTGTTGCTTCGACGTCCCACGGCGTGATCTTCGTTGCCGTTCCGCCGTTCGCCGGGATGATCCAGAGCCCGCCCTGCAACGAGAGGACCATCTTCGTGCCGTCGGGTGAGGGTACGGCCGCCATGTTCGTACCTTCATGCATCTCGACGGCAATGTCCTTGAACGGCGCGGGTAGCTCGTTCTGGTTCTCGGGACCGGCAAGACCGAGCACCGGCGTGGATGCGCCTGCCGCGTGCACGTAGTGCGCGCCACCGGCGAGCGCCGCGCACGCGAGTAGCGAAGCCAGCCGAATCGGTAATGAGGGACTGCGACGGCGTCGATGAGGGATGGGACTTGCGCTACACGAAACTTCCCCTGCTTTCATGCCTTCCTCCTCTGCGTTAACGTCGCCGTGGCCGGGCTGGCCGCGCAGCGCGAACTCGGGCATGTCACCGCCCGGTGCTGCAGAAGCGACGATCAAAAAGGGCGTGGTGTGGGCCGAGCGCCGTCGTCCGCTGAGCGGCTCGAAACTCGTTCGCGCAAATCTGCGCTAATGATGCGGCGGCGTTGACCCGCCAGATGGACAGGACGTGACGGTTCTTGCGAACACGAGTACTGCAATGCGCTGAAGCTCGAAATTCAAGATGCTCCTCCCGGTGCTGGTCTTGATCGATTTCAGGGAAGGTGGGGACGTTGGAATCGCTCGCCGAATTCGTTTGCTACAGTGTGGATTATGCGAATTGTGGGAGGCAACATATTCCACTCGTCCGCGGAGTGTCAAGTTAATTTGAAGCTCCGCGTCGTGCGTGTTTCGCATTCGACTTATTGAGACGAACGCGAGGCGATTCGCCTGCGTCATTCGCTGACACCAGTCGCCTCGCTTATACGCTTGAGCAAGTTTCACTCGATTCGAATCGCGAGCATCGAGCGCGACACGCGCGACGCGGTCGTCGTCACGTTCGACGTGCCGGCACATCTGCGCGACGCGTTTCGCTTCGCCGCGGGCCAGCACCTGACGCTTCGCACGCAACTCGGCGGCGCCGACCTCCGACGCTCGTATTCGATCTGCGCGCCGGAGGGCGACGCCCTGCGCATCGCCGTCAAGCGCGCACCCGGGGGCACGTTCTCGGCGTTCGCGAACGAGGTGCTGCAACGCGGGGATCGCATCGACGTCATGGCACCGATGGGTCATTTCACGCTGCAGCCTTCCGACGGGCAGCCGCGGCATTACCTCGGCGTCGCGGCGGGCAGCGGCATCACGCCGCTCGTTTCGCTCGTGGCCACCGCGCTCGCGGCCGACGCGCGCACGCGCTTCACGCTGATCTACGGCAACCGTGCGTCGTCGACGGTGATGTTCCGCGATGCGCTCGCCGCGCTCAAGGACCAATACCTTGACCGCTTCAACCTCGTGCACGTGCTCTCGCGCGAGGCGCAGGACATCGAGCTTCTGCACGGCCGCATCGACCGCGCGAAGGCGGACGCACTGTTCGAGCGCTGGGTGCGCGTTGACGACGTCGATGCCGCGTTCCTCTGCGGACCCGACGCGATGATGGAAGCAGTACGCGGGTCGCTCATCGCCCACGGCGTCGCGCCCGAATGCGTGCGCGTCGAGCGCTTCGCGGCGAGCATTCCGAAGCACACGCACGTCGTCCGCCCGCTGGCGGTCGACGCGAACGCGCAATGCGAGATCACCGTGGTCGTCGATGGCGCGCGCCGTACGTTCGCGGCGGACAAGGGCCGCGAGAACGTGATCGACGCGGGTCTGCGGCAGGGCGTCGAATTGCCGTACTCGTGCAAGGGCGGCGTATGCTCGACCTGCCGCTGCCTGCTCGTCGAAGGCGAGGTCGACATGGACGTGAATTTCGCGCTCGAGGACTACGAGGTTGCGCGCGGATTCGTGCTCGCCTGCCAGAGCTATCCGGTCACCGACAAGGTGACCCTCGACTTCGACCGGACGAGCGCGACTTGAGCGGATTTTCGCGCCGTCGCCGCGGGCGACGTGCGTGCTAGAGTTAGCGCATGGGCAACGAAGCTGCGACCGCCGTGACGCATCCCTTTTTCGAACGCCATCGCACCACGCTCGAGCGGGCCGTCGACGCGATCGGTCAGCGCGGCTACTGGACGCCGTATCCGGAGTCGCCGAGCCCGCGCAATTACGGTGAAGGCGCGGCGGCCGCCGGCAAGGCGGCGTTCGATGGACTGGCGAACACGCGCTTTCCGCTGTCGCAGCCGGCCACGGTGGGGCAGGTGGGCAGCGAACGCTCGCCGTACGGCGTACGCCTCGGCATCACCTATCCGAAGCCCGACATCGACGCCCTGATGGCGTCGGTGGAACTCGCGCAGGCGCAGTGGCGCAAGGCCGGCCCGGAGGCGTGGGTGGGAGTGTGCCTCGAGATCCTCGATCGCATCAACAAGGCCAGCTTCGAGATCGCCAACGCGGTGATGCACACCACCGGACAGGCGTTCGTCATGGCGTTCCAGGCGGGCGGCCCGCACGCGCAGGATCGCGGGCTGGAGGCGGTGGCCTACGCATGGGACCAGATGCGCCGCGTCCCGGACAGGGCGACCTGGGAGAAGCCGCAGGGCAGGGGCGATCCAATACGCATGGAAAAGCGCTTCCGCATCGTGCCGCGCGGCGTCGCGCTCGTGATCGGCTGCAACACGTTCCCGACGTGGAACGGCTACCCGGGCCTGTTCGCGAGCCTCGCCACCGGCAACGCCGTGATCGTGAAGCCGCATCCGAATGCCATCCTGCCGCTGGCGATGACGGTGCGCATCGCGCGCGACGTGCTGCGCGACGCGGGCTTCGACCCGAACGTCGTCACGCTCGTCGCGCACGACGCCGGCGACGACGTTGCGCAGTCGCTGGCGCTTCGCCCCGAGATCAAGATCGTCGATTTCACCGGCAGCACCGCGAATGGCCGCTGGCTCGAAGAGCACGCGCGGCAGGCGCAGGTGTACACGGAGAAGGCGGGCGTGAACCAGGTGATCGTCGACAGCACCGGCGATTTCAAGGGCCTCATCCGCAACCTCGCGTTCTCGCTCGCGCTCTATACCGGCCAGATGTGCACGGCGCCGCAGAACGTGTACGTGCCGAAGGAGGGCATCGACACCGAGAGCGGGCATGTGTCGTTCGACGCGTTCGCGCAGGCGCTCGCCGACGGCGTGCAGAAGCTGCTTGCCGACGATGCGCGCGCCGCCGACGTGCTGGGCGCCGTGGTGAACGACGGCGTGCTGCGCAGGCTCGAAGCCGCGCGCGCGCTCGGCGACATCGCGCTCGACACACGCCCGGTCACGCACGGCGAATACCCCGATGCGACGATCCGCACGCCCCTGATCGTGAAGCTGAAGCGCAGCGATCGCGCGACGTACCTCAACGAATGGTTCGGCCCCATCGCGTTCGTCATCGCGACCGACGGCACGACCGACAGCCTCGCGATCGCGCGCGACGCGGTGGCCGGCCATGGCGCATTGACGCTGTCGGTCTATTCGACGAGCGACGACGTGATCGCGCAGGCGATCGACGTCGCGGAGGACGTGGGCGTGTCGCTGTCAATCAACCTCACCGGCAGCGTCTTCGTCAATCAGTCCGCGGCGTTCTCGGATTTCCACGGCACGGGCGCGAACCCCGCGGCGAATGCGGCGCTGACCGACGCCGCGTATGTCGCGAACCGGTTCCGCGTCGTGCAGCACCGCAGACATATCTAGGCTGCCATGAACTACGAACAGATTCGCTTCGAATCCGCGGACGGCATCGCGCGCATCACGCTCGACCGGCCCGATCGGCTGAACAGCTTCACCGACCAGATGCACGAGGAGGTTCGCGACGCGCTGTCGCGCGTGGCGAGCGACGGCTCGCGCGTGCTGCTCCTCACCGGCAACGGACGCGGCTTCTGTGCAGGACAGGACCTGTCGGACCGCGCGGTC
Source organism: Burkholderiales bacterium (assembly GCA_025927765.1). Classification (GTDB taxonomy): domain Bacteria; phylum Pseudomonadota; class Gammaproteobacteria; order Burkholderiales; family Casimicrobiaceae; genus VBCG01. Next base: position 8,485 of record JAICKU010000014.1, on the reverse strand, counting down.
GCGCCGGGGGCTGCACCCGTCGATCTCGGACGCTCGATCGAGAAGAACTACCGCCCGCTGATCCTCACACTGCGCAACCTGCCGATGCCGGTGGTGTGCGGCGTCAACGGCGTCGCCGCCGGCGCGGGCGCCAGCATCGCGCTCGCGTGCGACCTCGTCATTGCGACGCGCTCGGCGAGCTTCGTGCAGGCGTTCGCGCGCATCGGCCTCATCCCCGATGCCGGCGGCACGTATTTTTTGCCGCGCCTCGTCGGCACGGCCCGTGCGATGGGACTCGCCATGCTCGCCGACAAGCTCACGGCGGAGGACGCCGAACACATCGGCCTCATCTGGAAGTGCGTCGACGACGAGGCGTTCGCAGCGACGATCGATGCGCTGCTCGCGAAGCTCGCCGTCGCGCCCACGCGCGGCCTCGCCGCGATCAAGCGTGTGCTGCACGCGTCGTCGCACAACACGCTCGAGGCGCAGCTCGCGCTCGAATGCGAGACGCAGCGCGAGCTCGGGCAGAGCGACGACTATCGCGAGGGCGTCGAGGCGTTCCTCGCCAAGCGTACGCCGCAGTTCTCCGGGCGCTAGCATGACCCCGGTGCTGCGCGGGATGCGCTTCGCGCAAAGCTGAGATGGCGCAGGCAGCACCGATCCCGCGCGACGCGACGGTGGCCGTGATCGGCGCCGGCGCCATGGGTCGCGGGATTGCGCAGGTGGCGGCAATGGCCGGGCATCCGGTGCGCCTGTTCGACACGCGCCTCAACGCGGCGGAGAAGGCGCGGGGGGCCATCGCCGAGGCGCTGATGGCGCAGGCTGCCAAGGGCCGCATCGACGCCGCGGCCTGCGAAACCGCCGTCAGCCGCATCACCCCGGTGCACGCCCTCGGCGATTGCGTGAGCGCGCGGCTCGTGATCGAGGCGATCGTCGAGGACCTTGCCGAAAAGCGCGCCCTGCTGCGCGAGCTCGAGAAGATCGTGGGCGCGTCGACGATCCTCGCCACCAACACCTCGTCGCTGTCGATCACCGCGCTCGCCGCCGGTCTGCGCTTTCCCGGACGCGTCGTCGGCATGCACTTCTTCAATCCGGTGCCGTTGATGCAGCTGGTCGAAGTCGTGAGCGGCCTCGCGACCGACGACGCCGTCGCCGAATGCGTCGCCGCCATCGCTACGGCTTGGGGCAAGGCGGCCGTGCGCGCGACGTCCACGCCGGGCTTCATCGTCAACCGTTGCGCGCGCCCGTTCTATGGCGAGGCGTTGCGGCTGCTCGCCGAGCGCGCCGCCGACGTGCCGACGATCGACGCGCTGCTGCGCGAAGCCGGTGGCTTTCGCATGGGTGCGTTCGAGCTGATGGACCTGATCGGCAACGACGTGAACTTCGCGGTCACGCGCACCGTGTGGGAGGCGTGCTACCACGATCCACGCTATGCGCCGTCCGTCATCCAGGAAGAGCGGGTGCGCGCGGGCCACCTCGGGCGCAAGAGCGGCCGCGGCTTCTACGACTACGCGGAGGGCAGCGCGCGCCCGGCAGCGGCGACGCTCGCCGTGCAGCCTGCGCCGAAGCGCGTCGTCGCGTGTGGCGAACTCGGCATCGCCGAGCCGTTGCTGCGTCGCTTCGACCAGGCCGGCATCGCGATCGAGCGGGCACCTGCGCACGATGCCTTTCCCGACGGTGCGATCGCGATCGGCGACGGCATGCTCGCCCTGTCCGACGGGCGCACCGCCACCGCGCGGGCCGCGGCCACGGGCGCGAAGCGCCTGGTGCTGTTCGACCTCGCGCTCGACTACGCGCGCACGCCGCGACTCGGCGTCGCGCGCGCCGATTCGTGCGGCGTCAGCACGCAGGACGCCGTGGCGGGCGCGCTGCACGCCGCCGGCGTTGCCGCCACGCCGCTCGACGACGTCGCGGGCCTCGTCGTGCTGCGCACCGTCGCCGCGCTGGCGAACGAGGCTGCGGACGCGGTCACGCAGGGCATCGCGTCGGCGCGCGACATCGATACGGCGATGCAGAAGGGCGTCAACTATCCGCGCGGACCGCTTGCGTGGGCGGACGAAATCGGCGTGTCTCGCGTGCGCGACGTGCTGGCCAATTTGTCCGCACATTACGGCGAGGATCGCTACCGGCTCTCGCCGCTGATCGCGCGCCGGCACGCCGTGGGCGCGCCCCTCGCCGACGATCGTGCTTCCACATAACGACACGAGGGAGCGATGGACGATGCACTGAAGGCGCACGTGCGCACGCACCCGGATGCCGCGCAGCAGCTCGCCGAACGCGTGGCCGAGCGGATGTTCGCGAACGATCGCGCATCGCGCGCACTCGGCATGCGCATCGAGCGCGTGGCGCCGGGGCGCGCCGAACTGACGATGACGGTGACCGACAGCATGCTGAACGGACACGGCATCTGCCACGGCGGCTACATCTTCCTGCTCGCCGACAGCACGTTCGCGTTCGCGTGCAACAGCTACAACCGCAACACCGTCGCGCAGGGCTGCTCGATCGACTACCTCGCGCCGGCGCGCAAGGGCGACGTATTGCGTGCGCGCGGTGCCGAGCGCAGCCGCACCGGGCGCACCGGCGTCTACGATATCGAAGTCACGAACGGCACGTCGACGGTGGCACTCTTCCGTGGCAAGAGCTACCGGATCGACGGCACGATCGTCGACGAACTGGACGAGGCATAGCGATGCCCGCGCGAGTGCCCGCGCCCGGCGATCTCGAGGCGATCGAAACCGCGAGCCAGGACGAGCTCCGCGCGCTGCAGCTGTCGCGGCTCGAGTGGTCGCTCAGGCATGCGTACGATCACGTGCCGCACTATCGGCAGGCGTTCGACCGCGCCGGCGTGCATCCCGACGACCTTCGAAGCCTGCACGACCTCGCGCGCTTTCCCTTCACGGCGAAGGACGATCTGCGCCGGAACTATCCGTTCGGCATGTTCGCCGTGCCGCGCGAAGACGTCGTGCGCGTACACGCGTCGTCGGGCACGACGGGCAAGCCCACGGTGGTGGGCTACACGCGAAACGATGTCGACACGTGGGCGGCGGTGATGGCGCGCTCGATCCGCGCCGCGGGCGGGCGGCGCGGCGACGTCGTGCACGTCGCGTACGGCTACGGGCTTTTCACCGGCGGCCTCGGCGCGCACTACGGCGCGGAGAAGCTGGGCTGCACCGTGATCCCGATGTCGGGCGGCCAGACGGAGCGGCAGGTGCAGCTCATTCGCGACTTCCGACCCGATATCATCATGGTCACGCCGTCGTACATGCTCGCGATCGCCGAGGAGATGCAGCGGCAGGGCATGGACCCGCGCGAATCGTCGTTGAAGATCGGCATCTTCGGCGCCGAGCCGTGGACGCCGACGATGCGCAAGGCGATCGAGGCGACGCTCGACATGGATGCGATCGACATCTACGGCCTGTCGGAAGTGATCGGGCCCGGCGTCGCGCAGGAGTGCATCGAGACGAAGGATGGCCTCACCGTCTGGGAGGATCACTTCTATCCCGAGATCGTCGATCCGCAGACGGGCGAAGTGTTGCCGGAAGGCGAGAAGGGCGAGCTCGTGTTCACGTCGCTCACCAAGGAAGCGATGCCGGTGATCCGCTACCGCACACGCGACCTGACGCGATTGCTGCCCGGCACCGCCCGTTCGATGCGCCGCATCGAGAAGATCACGGGCCGCTCCGACGACATGATGATCATCCGCGGCGTGAACGTGTTCCCGACACAGATCGAGGAGCTGATCCTCGGCGACGAGATGCTCGCGCCGCATTACCAGGTCGAGATCACGCGCCCGCGCACCCTCGACGAGATGACCGTGCTCGTCGAGCGTTCGCCCATGGCCGGCTCGGCCGATGCCGACGCCGCCGGCACCCGTCTCGCGCAGCGCATCAAGAACCTGATCGGCGTCAGTGCCGGCGTGCGCGTGCTCGCCGCGGGCGGCATCGAGCGCTCGCTCGGCAAGGCGAAGCGCGTGGTGGACAAGCGGAAGATGGGATAGCGCGATGCCTGGCGAATCCGAGAGACGGCAACTCGACGAACTGGGGTATCTCGTCCTGCCGGGTTTCGTTCCATCACCGATGCTCGCGGAGTTGCGCGAGCGCGTGGAAATGCTGTGGGCGCAGGAAGGCAGCGAGGCCGGATCCGAGTTCCGGCACGAGCCCGGCGCGCGGCGCCTGGCGAACCTGGTCGATAAAGGCGCGATCTTCGCAGACATCGTCGCGATGCCGGAGATACTCGAATGCATCGAGCACGTGATCGGCCCGGGCTACAAGCTCAGCAGCCTCAATGCGCGCTCGACGAATCCGAACAACGCGGAATCTCAGCCCTGGCATGCCGACTCGGGCGCGATCGCCGACGAGCGCGGCTACTGGGTTTGCAATTCGTTGTGGATGCTCGACGACTTCACGCCGGAGAACGGGGCCACGCGGATGGTGCCGCGCTCCCACACGTGGCGGCGCCTCCCCGAGGCAGGCAACACCGGCTCGCTGCCTGGCGAAGAGCTGGTCACAGGCGAGGCAGGAACCGTGGTCGTCATGAACGCGCACATGTGGCACGGTGGAACGGCCAATCGCACCGGCCGCTGCCGCCGCGCGCTGCATGCGTTCTACACGCGGAACGACAAGCCGCAGCAGCAATACCAGAAAGGGCTGCTGCGACCGGAAACCATCGCGGCACTGACGCCGCTGCAGCGCCGGGTGCTCGCGATCGACGACGCCGAGAACGACCGGTTGAGCGCGGCGACGACGCGGATGAGCGGATTCCTGAAGTAGCGCCGGGAATCGCCCTACTTCTTTTCCAGCAGTAGCGTCGCGCCGTGGCGCAACGCCGGCATCAGGCGTTTCGCCGCTTTCGCGAGGAGCCAGGGCAGCGACACTTCGACGCGCAGTGCCTCCTCGAGCACTTCGATGCTGGCCGCCGCAGTCTGCCCCAGCGCGCGCATGTGAAAGCGCAACGTATCGCCTTCCCACGATTCTTGCTCGATCGCGATCATCGGGCCGAATTGCCCGCGCGTACGGGCGAGTCCTTCCCTGATACGGCGCAGGGCTTCGGCCTTCCCCAAACGGTGGCCGACGATGACGGTGACGGTTTCGCTCACGAAGCTGTGTCTCCTTCCGAGGTGGAATGGTAAGCAAGTGTCGCGGCGAAGGGCAGAAACCGCGTCGTGAAATAGCAGTCAAACCGCCGGTGTTCACTGGCTTTCGGCGGTCGCTCTAACGACGCTTTCGGTTCGCCACTCGAAAGGAGGCCATGATGGACCCGTTCCGCAGGTTCGATGCCAAGCGCCGGCGCCTGCTCGGCGCCGCTGGATGCTTTGCGCTGGTCACCTGGCTTCCCGCAACGCTCGTTCGTGCACAAGGGACGGCGAAGGTTCGCATCGGCGTCGTCGGCTCCGGCCGGCTCGGCGGCACCGTCGGCGGTCTTTGGGTCAAGGCGGGCCACCCGGTCATGTTCTCGTCGCGCCATCCCGAAGAGCTGAAGGACATGGTCGCCAGACTCGGCCCGCTCGCGAGCGCCGGCAGTGTCGCGCAGGCCATCGCGTTCGGCGACGTGGTGCTGATCGCCGTGCCCTATGGTGCGCTCGCGAAGATCGGCGAGGAGAACCGTACGGCGCTGCAGGGCAAGATCGTCCTCGACGCGTGCAACGCGGTGGCCGGCCGCGACGGGCAGGCGTTGCGCGACGAAGTCGACCGCGACGGCATCGGCGTCACGTCGCAGAAGTACTTGCCCGGCACGCGGCTCGTGCGCGGCTTCAACACGCTGTCGTCTGCGTTGCTCGCGCGCGAGGCGCAACGCAGCGATCCGAAGCTTGCCATCCCGCTCGCCGGCGACGACGCGGAAGCGGTGCGTACCGCGTCGGGCCTCGTGCGCGATGCCGGCTTCGAGCCCGTCGTCGTCGGCAAGCTGGCCGACGCGTCGCGCTTCCAGCAGGGCGCGCCGGGCTACGGACAGAACGTCACCGCCGCCGAGTTGCGCCGCACGCTGTCGCTTTCGCCATGATGCTTTCCCGCTGGCGGCGGTTCGCGCTGCCGGCGACCCCCGAGGAGCAGGCCGCGGCACTGTGGTCGTTCGCCTATTTCTTCACGCTCCTCGCCGGGTACTACGTGCTGCGACCGTTGCGCGACCAGATGGGCATCGCGGGCGGCGTCAAGAATCTGCCGTGGCTCTTCACGGCCACGTTCTTCACGCTGCTCGTCGCGCAGCCGTTCTACGGCGCGCTGGTCGCGCGGCTGCCGCGCACGCGCTTCATCCCGATCGTCTATCACTTCTTCGCGGCGAACCTCGCGCTCTTCTGGCTGCTATTGACGCTCGGCATCGCCACGACGCTCGTCGCGCGCATCTTCTTCGTCTGGGTGAGCGTGTTCAACCTGTTCGCCGTCGCGGTGTTCTGGTCGTTCATGGCGGACCTCTTCACGAGCGAGCAGGGCAAGCGGTTGTTCGGCTTCATCGGCGCCGGCGGAACGCTGGGCGCGCTGCTCGGGCCGGTGATCACGATCGGGCTCTCGGTGCCGCTCGGGCCCGCGAACCTGTTGCTCCCGGCGATCATGTTCCTCGAGCTCGCCGTGCTGTGCTCGCATCGGCTCGAGCACGCCGTGGGAAGCCCTTCGACGGAACGGACGCACGAGCGGCGTCTGGGCGGCAGCGCGTTCGATGCGCTGCCCGAACTGATGCGCTCGCCCTACCTGCTCGGGGTCGCCGCCTGGGTGAGCCTGCTGTCGTTCGGCGCGACGATCCTGTACTTCGAGCAGGCGAACATCGTGTCGGCCACGGTGCACGGGGCCGGCGCGCAGACGCGCATCTTCGCGTCGATCGATCTCGCGGTGGGCCTGCTGACGCTCGCAACGCAGGTGTGCGCGACAGGCCGCGTGCTCGGGCGCTTCGGCGTGGGCGTGTCGGCGGCCGCCTTGCCGGCCGTGTACGTCGTCGGCTTCGCGGCGCTCGCGCTCGTGCCGACGCTCGCCGTGGTGCTCGTGTTCCAGGTCGTGCAGCGATGGATGAACTTCGCGATCGCGAATCCGGCGCGGCAGGTGTTCTTCACCGTCGTCGGGCGCACCGAGAAGTACAAGGCGAAGAACCTGATCGACGTCGTCATTTATCGCGGATCCGATGCGCTGTACGGCTGGGTATTCGACAGCCTGCAGGCAATCGGGCTCAAGCTCGGCGGCATCGCGCTGTGGTCGCTGCCCGTCGTGGCCGGCTGGCTCGTGCTGTCGCTCGCACTGGGTCGTACGCAACAGCGGCGCGCCGCGGAACAGATGGCGCTCGCGCGAGGCGATTGACGATGACGATCGATCGGCGACGCTTCGTGATCGCGGCCGCTGCGGCGCTGGTTTCAATGCGAACGCAGGCGCAAACGCCGACCATGACGGACGTCATCACGCGTCCGATTCCACGCGGCGGCGAGCGCCTTCCGTGCGTCGGGCTCGGCACGGCGTGGGAATACGATCGCGACAGCGACGCGACGCGCAGCGCCGCCGAAGCGGTGTTGCGCGCCTTGCTCGACGCAGGCGGCAAGGTCGTCGACACCGCGTCGACCTACGGCGACGCCGAAGCGATCCTCGGCGGCGCGATTGCGCCGCAGGGATGGCGCGAGGGGCTGTTCATCGCGACGAAGGTCGAGGCACCCGATGACGCCGAATTCCACCGCTCGCTCGAGCGCCTGCGCGTGCGAAGCGTCGATCTGCTGCAGCTTCACAACGTGCACGACGCCGCGCAGTCGCTCGCGAAATTCCGCGACTGGAAGGCGCAGGCCTTGTGCCGCTACATCGGCGTCACGTCGACGTACCACAACGACTTCGACGCGGTCGCGAGCGTGCTTTCGCGCGAGAAGCCCGATTTCGTGCAGATCGATTACTCGATCGACAATCGCGTCGCCGAGCGGCGCATCCTCCCGCTGGCCGCGGACACCGGCGCCGCGGTGTTGACGGCGCTGCCGTTCGGTCGCGCGCGCGTCTTTCGCGCGGTGCGCGGCAAATCGGTCCCGGATTGGGCGACACCGTTCGCCGCCTCGTGGGCACAGTTCTTCCTCAAGTATCTGCTCGGCGATCCGCGCGTCACTGCAGTGATACCGGGGACGACGAATGCCGCGCACATGACCGACAACGCCGGCGCGATGCACGGGCGGCTGCCGGATGCGAAAGAGCGCAGAAGGATGCTCGACTACGTCGCGCGGTTGTAAGGCCGGGCGTTGCCTTTACCTCGCTCCGGTGCAGGATTAGACTGGCGCTCCGCATCCCACCGAGCGGGAGGGTCCCATGCCGAACGCGAGCTGGCGCCTCGAAGGCGAATGGATCGAGAACTGCAATTGCGCGTTCGGCTGCCCGTGCGATTTCAGCGCGCCGGGCGTCCTCGAAAGCGACGTCGAGCGGAACCGCAATCCCGTCACCGGCGCGCCGCACCGGATCCAGGTCCTGATGCCCGAGGGCTTCGAGCATCGGTCTGGAGAAGTGGCGTCGTCGAACATCGCGAGCAGCGGGGCGATCCGGTACGAGACACACCGCTCGCACGG
>JAICKU010000048.1 GCA_025927765.1 Burkholderiales bacterium | reverse complement strand
CCGCCAGCGCGGCCTCGACCACCTCGACACGTACCTGACGCTGTTCGAGGAAAACGCCACGGCGCGCGGCGCTACGGTGCTCTACGCGCGCACGCCCGACGAGGTCAACGCGCTCGTGCTCGAGATCGCGCAGCGCCATGGCGTGCGCAAGATCATCAAGTCGAAGTCGATGGTGTCGGAGGAGTCGGGACTCGACCATGCGATCGAGGCCGCGGGGCTTACCGTCGTCGAGACGGACCTCGGTGAATACATCCTGCAGATCAACAACTACGAGCCGCCGTCGCACATCATCGGCCCGGCGCTGCACAAGTCGCGCGAGGAGGTCTCCGATCTGTTCGAGGCGCGCCACGGCACGCCGCGCAAGGACGCGATCGACGACCTTTGCCTCGAGGCGCGCGGCGTCTTGCGCACGCACTACCTGACGGCGGACATGGGGATCTCGGGCGGCAATTTCTTCGTCGCCGAGACCGGCTCGGTCGTCCTCGTCACGAACGAAGGCAACGCGACGCTGACGACGACGCTGCCGAAGGTCCACATTGCGATCTCGGGGATCGAGAAGATCGTCCCCACGCTGGAGGACGTCGCGACGCTGATGCGGCTGCTGCCGCGGTCGGCCACCGGCCAGTCGGTGTCGAACTACGTCGACGTGCTCACCGGCGTCAAGGGCGCAGGCGAATTCCATGGCGTCGAGCACATGTACTTCATCGTCGTCGACAGCGGCCGCAGCGCCGTGCTCGCGAGCGAGGTGCGCGAGGCACTGCGCTGCATTCGCTGTGGCGCGTGCATGAATCACTGTCCCGTGTACCAGAACGTCGGCGGCCACGCGTACGGCTGGGTCTATCCGGGACCCATCGGCATCGTGCTGACGCCGATGTACGTGGGGATCGAGAACGCGCTCGACCTGCCGTACGCATCGACGATGTGCAATCAGTGCGGCGTCGTGTGCCCGGTGAAGATTCCGCTGCCCGACCTGCAGCGCAAGCTGCGCGAAAAGGAATTCGAGCAGCAATTGCGTCCCTGGTACGAGCGGCTCGGACTAATGGCGTGGGGCTGGGTTGCGCGCCAGCCGGTGCTCTACGATATCGGATCGCGAATCGGCGTTCGGATGCTGCGCATGCTCGCCGATCGCAACGGCATGATCCGCAAGCTGCCGTTCGGCAGCGGCTGGACCGACGAGCGCGACATGCCGGCGCCGGCGGGCCGCACGTTCCGGGACCTGTACAGGTCGCGCGCAAAGCGAACGACGAACGTCCCTCACCCCGATCCTTCGCATTCCCGGGCCGACACGCAACGCAGCGGAAGCGAGGCGGGCGAGGGGACGCGGCAACGACAGGAAAGCGAGAGCACCCGATGAACGCAGCCCACCCGCCGCTCGCGACGGTTCCGCCACTGTCGCGAAGGGGCGACTCCCTCGGCACCGAGAATGCGTTCGTCGTGCTCGCCGAGGTCAACGCGCTCGCGAAAAGCGGCAAGGACATCGTGTCGTTCTGCATTGGCCAGCCCGACTTTCCCACGCCGACGAACATCCAGGATGCGGCGATCGCGGCGATCCGGGGCGGCAAGCACGGCTACACGCCGTCCGCGGGCATCGACGAACTGCGCGCGGCGGCGGCGCGTGATCTCGGCAACCGCCGCGGCATCGACGTTCGTCCCGAGGATGTCGTCGTCGGGGCGGGCGCCAAGCCGTTCATCGCCTACACGATCGCGTCGGTGACCGATTACGGCGTTGGCGACGAAGTCATCTATCCGGTGCCCGGCTTCCCGATCTACGAGTCGCAGATCATCGCCAATGGCGCCGTTCCCGTCCCGATCTTCCTGCGCGAGGCTCGCGATTTCGCGTTCGATCCGGCGGAGCTCGAGGCGAAGATCACCGCGAAGACGCGACTGCTCATTCTCAACTCGCCGCAAAACCCCACGGGCGGCATCCTGTCGGGCTCCGATCTCGACGCGATCGCCGAGATTCTCGTCGGTCATCCGCAGATCTGGGTGTTCGCCGACGAGATCTATTCACGGCTGGTCTACGACGGGCGCTTCGACAGCCTCGCGCGCCGTGCGAGCATGCAGGCGAGGACGATCGTCTGTGACGGCGCATCGAAGACCTGGGCGATGACCGGCTGGCGGCTCGGCTATGTCGCGAACCGAGCGCTCGCGCCGACGCTGACACGCTGGATCACCAACACGGAATCGTGCGCGTCGCAGGTTTCGCAGTGGGCCGGCCTCGAGGCGATCGAGGGTCCGCAGGATTCCGTCGTCGAGATGCATACGCGCTTTCGGGCTCGGCGCGATCTCATCGTGCGCCTGCTGAACGACGTGCCGGGCATCACCTGCAAATCCCCGGGTGGTGCCTTCTACGCGTGGCCGAACGTGACGCAGGCGTGCAAGCGGGTGAAGGCGGCCGACTCGGAGATATTTCGCAAGCGCCTGCTGCACGAGGCGGGCATCGCCGTGCTCGCGGACATTCACTTCGGACGCCGTGTTCCCGGAGACGGCCAGCACATCCGGTTCTCGTATGCAGCGTCCACCGAGGCGATCGAGGAAGGCATCGGGCGCCTCGACCGGTTCGTGCGCGAGCACACCGTGTAGATGGGCATCGAGGACAACCAGCACTCGCGCGAGGCGGTGCTCGCGCGCGTGCGAAGCGCACTGGGGCGTCGCGGACCCGACGATGAAGCGCGCGCGGCGGCGCGCGCGTACCTTGCCGAGCGGCGGCAAGGGCCGCGGCCCGCGCTTCCGGCCGATCTCGTCCAGCGCTTTCTCGACCGGGCCGCCGACATGTCCAGCACCACCGAGCGCATCGCCTCGACCGCCGATGTCCCGCACGCTGTCGCGCGCTATGTGAGCTCGATCGATCCCAACGTAGCCAATGGCGTGTGCTGGCCCGAACTCGTGTCGCTCGACTGGGCGGGTGCCGGCATCGGCGTCGAATCGCGTCCGACGATCGGCGACGACGCGCTCGGGATCACCGGCTGCTTTTGTGCGATCGCGGAGACCGGGACGCTCGTTTTCACGAGCGGCAGCGATACGCCATCCGCCACCTTCCTGCTGCCGGAGACGCACGTGGCGATCGTGCGCGCCGATCAGGTGGTCGCGGCGATGGAGGATGCATTCGCGCGCGTTCGCGCCGAACGGGGGGCGTTGCCGCGCGCGCTGAATCTCGTGTCCGGGCCGTCACGCACCGGTGACATCGAGCAGACGATCGTGCTCGGCGCACACGGACCGCGCCGGCTGCACATCGTGCTGGTGGGCTAGGACCCTGGTCGGCGGGGTGGCGGCGGACCAGCGCAACGCGACGTCGCGATGGACCCTCCGCGGCGCAAGGCCAGGGTACGGCGAGCGAAACGTAGCGCGCCGCTTCGATCAGTCGGCGAATTCGCGCACCACCGTCTCGATCGCGGAGCGATCGGACAGGAAGGCGTCGATGCACATCGGATCGAAATGCTTTCCGCGTTGCGACACGAGAAACTCGATCGCCTCGTCCAGCGACCACGCGTGCTTGTACGGACGCTCGGACACCAGCGCGTCGAACACGTCGGCGACGGCGACGATCCGCGCGACGAGTGGAACGTCCTCGCCGTGCAGCCCGTTCGGATAGCCCGAGCCGTCGAACTTCTCATGATGGCCGAGGGCGATGATCGCGCCCATCGACAGGTATTTCGACGGGCTGCCTTTCAGGATGTCGTAGCCCATCCTCGGGTGCTCGCGCATCACCTGCGTCTCGTCGGCGGTAAGCGGTCCTTCCTTCAGCAGCACCGAATCGGGAATGCCGATCTTGCCGATGTCGTGCATCGGCGCGGCGACTTCCAGCACGTGGACCGTCTCGGTGCCGAGGCCGAGATGCTGACCGATCAGCGCAGAGTGCTTCGCCATCCGCATCAGGTGGTTGCCGGTGGTCTTGTCGCGGAACTCGCCGGCCTTCGCGAGCTTCGACAGCGTCTCGAGCTCGCGCTCGTGGATCTCGGCCACCGACTTGTCGACCTGGTACTGCAGCACGCGCGCCTGGTCGGACAGCACGATCTTGTGACGCCGCAGCTCGAGCAGGTTCGCGCAGCGCGCGCGCGTCTCGTGATCGTCGAGCGGCTTGATCAGGAAGTCGGTGGCGCCGGCCTCCAGCGCGTCGTAGCGGATCTTGCGATCGTCGACGACGGTGATCACGACGATCGGCACGTCGACGCAATGCGGCAGCGCACGCAGCTGCTTCACGAGCTCGATGCCGTCGAACTCGGGCAGCTTGTAATCGGTGAGCACGATGTCGACGCGGTTGTTGCGCGCGTACTCGAGCGCACGCGACGGCGTGTCGAACAGCTCGAGGTTCAGCTTGCCGTCGATCTGGCGGACGATCTCCGCGAGCAGCAGGCGGCTGCTGAACAAATCGTCGACGATCAGCACGGTATTGCGCTGCGCCCGCGCGAACGCGAGTTCGGAGACGACGCCTGTCGCGGCGGGGGCGGTGCGTGCCAGGGCGGCCGACATGAGTTTCCTTTTGCGGGGTCCGGGGCAAAGCACGGACACGTGGAGTGACGCGCCGGGAAAAGCAAGAAGGGTGCCGCACGTGCCCCTCGCCGACCGGCGCGCTCCTCACCCCATCATACGCGTGGAACGTTAGGAACGTCTCGGCGGATCAACGACTTCCGTGCATCGGCTGTGGCGAGCGCGCAACGCGACGCGATCGCCGTCGGCTGGACGCGTGCCGCGCCGCGTCCCCCTGTGACGGTCCGCAACCGCCGGTGCCGGGATTCCCATGTGCCGCAATATGCAACATAATGCCGTTTCGTGCGCGCACAATAATTCCATCCCGCCCCTTCGTGAAGGCTACCCCGGACACACTGCCCGACGCGATTCCCCGCGATGTTGCCGCCGCACTGTCGACGGCCGACGAGGAGTTCCTGGCCCGGCTGGGCGCGCGCATCCGCGCGATGCGCGACCGGCGCGGCATGTCGCGCAAGCTGCTCGCGCGCGAGTCGCGGGTGTCCGAGCGCTACCTCGCACAACTCGAGACCGGCAACGGCAACATCTCGGTGATCCTGCTGCGGCGCGTGGCCGACGCGCTCGGCGTCGCGCTTTCCGAAGTATTCGCCGCCGAGGGCGACGACGTGCTTCGCAACGCGCTGCGGCGCCTGCTCGAGCGCGTGCCGCTGCATCGCCTCGACGACGCGATCGGGCGGCTCGTGCGCGAGCTCGGCGACGCGAACGACGCGCGCCGCGAGCGCATCGCGCTGATCGGGCTGCGCGGCGCCGGCAAATCGACGCTCGGCGCGATGCTCGCAAGCGCGCTGCGCGTGCCGCTCGTCGAGCTCAATCGCGAAGTCGCGCGCGACAGCGGGCTGCCCGTCGCCGAAGTGATCGCGCTGTACGGTGCCGCCGGCTATCGCCGCATCGAGCGGCGCGCGTTCGAGCGCATCGCCCGCGAGCGCCAGCGCGCCGTGATCGTCGCGGGCGGGGGCATCGTGCACGACGACGAGGCCTTCGACCTGCTGCTCGCGAACTGCTACACCGTATGGATCAAGGCCCGGCCCGACGAGCACATGGCGCGCGTGCTGGCACAGGGCGACCTGCGGCCGATGGCGGGCAACGACGAGGCCATGGACGACCTGACGCGCATGCTCGCGGCGCGCGAGGCGATGTATCGGCGCGCCGACGCGATCGTCGACACCTCCGGAGAGTCGCCGCAGCAGAGCTTCGCGAAATTGCGCGGCGCCGTCGCGCCGATCCTCGGGATTTCGTAATGGAGAACGCGATGGATTCGCAGCACAGCGAGGCGCACGCGCCGCCGCAGGTCGACTACCAGGTCGCGGGCGACGCGTATCGCCACCTCAAGGTGCGCTACGACGGGCCGGTCGCGACGATCACGCTCGACGTCGACGAAGATGCGCCGATCCGCGCCGGGTACCGGCTGAAGCTCAACTCGTACGACCTCGGCGTCGACATCGAGCTGCACGACGCGTTGCAGCGCATTCGCTTCGAGCATCCCGAAGTGGGCTCCGTGGTGCTGACGAGCGCGAAGGACCGCGTGTTCTGCTCGGGCGCCAACATCTTCATGCTTGGGCAGTCGTCGCACGCCTGGAAGGTGAACTTCTGCAAGTTCACGAACGAAACGCGCAACGGCATCGAGGACTCCAGCCGGCATTCGGGACTCAAGTTCGTCGCCGCCTGCAACGGCACCACGGCGGGCGGGGGCTACGAGATGGCGCTCGCCTGTGACGAGATCGTGCTCGTCGACGATCGCTCGTCGGCGGTGAGCCTGCCCGAGGTGCCGCTCCTCGGCGTGCTGCCCGGCACCGGCGGCCTCACGCGCCTCACCGACAAGCGCAAGGTGCGGCGCGATCTCGCCGACATGTTCTGCACCACGACCGAAGGCGTGCGCGGCGAGCGTGCCAAAGCCTGGCGGCTCGTCGACGAAGTGGTGAAGCCGAGCGAATTCGCTGCGTACGTCGAGCGGCGCGCACGGCAGCTGGCCGAGCAAAGCGATCGTCCGCACGATGCGAAGGGGATCGCGTTGCCGCCGCTGTCTCGAACGATCGACGAGCGCGGCTACCACTATCGCTTCGTCGGCGTGGACATCGATCGCGAGGCACACCGCGCGACGCTGCTCGTGCGTGCGCCCGAGGGCGCGGAACCCGCGGGCGTCGCCGAAATCAACGCGCGCGGCGCCGCGTGGTGGCCGCTTGCGATGGCGCGCGAGCTCGACGACGCGATCCTGATGCTGCGCACGAACGAGCTCGATATCGGTACATGGATCCTGCGCACCGAAGGTGACGTTGCACGCGTGCTCGCCGTCGACGAGACGCTCGCGCGGCACGCCGGCGACTGGTTCGTGCGCGAGACGATCGGCCTGCTGCGCCGTACGCTCGCGCGCCTCGAGGTGAGCTCGCGCACGCTGATCGCGCTCGTCGATCGCGGCTCGTGCTTCGCGGGGTCGCTTTTCGAATTGGCACTTGCCGCAGATCGCACGTACATGCTCGACGTGCCCGACGAGCCCGACGCGGCGCCGCGCATCGCGCTGTCGACGATGAACTTCGGCGCCTATCCGCGCGTCGACGGCCGCGCGCGCATCGCGTCGCGGTTCTACGACGAAGGCGAGCCCATCGAGGCCGCACGCGCAACGATCGGTCGAGCGATGGGCGCCGAGGAGGCGAGCGCGCTCGGCCTCGTCACCGTGGCGCTCGACGACATCGACTGGGACGACGAGATCCGCATCGTGCTCGAGGAGCGCGCGAGCATGTCGCCCGATGCGCTGACGGGCATGGAGGCGAACCTGCGCTTCGGCGGCGGCGAGACGATGGAAACGCGCGTGTTCGGCCGGCTGTCCGCGTGGCAGAACTGGATCTTCCAGCGGCCGAACGCGGTGGGCGAGGCGGGCGCGCTGAAGGTGTTCGGCACCGGCAACAAGGCGCGCTTCGACTGGGATCGCGTGTAAAGAAATGACAACGAAATGAGGGTCGGACCCGCATTTCGCCGCACAAAAGAATGAGGGTCGGACCCTCAATTCGAAACGGGAAACGACATGCAAACGATCAGCTACGCCGACCGCATTCCGAACAACGTCGACCTCGCCGAGGACCGCGCGCTCAATCGCGCGCTGGAGCGCTGGCAACCGGCGTTCCTCGACTGGTGGCGCGACACGGGGCCCGAGGGCTCGGCGAACTTCGACGTATACCTGCGTACGGCGGTGAGCGTCGACCCGCAGGGTTGGGCGCATTTCGATTACGTGAAGATGCCCGAGTATCGCTGGGGCATCTTTCTCACGCCGTTCGCGTCGGGTGCCACGATCCGGTTCGGCGAGCACAAGGGCCAGCCGGTTTGGCAGGACGTGCCCGGCGAGCATCGCGCGAACCTGCGCCGCATCATCGTCACGCAGGGCGACACCGAGCCTGCGTCGGTCGAGCAGCAGCGTCATCTCGGCCTCACTGCACCGTCGCTGTACGACCTGCGCAATCTCTTCCAGGTCAACGTCGAGGAGGGCCGGCACCTGTGGGCGATGGTGTACCTGCTGCATCGCTACTTCGGCCGCGACGGCCGCGAGGAAGCGGAAGCGCTGTTGACGCGCCGCTCCGGCGACGCCGACAACCCGCGCATCCTCGGCGCCTTCAACGAGCGCACGCCGGACTGGCTGTCGTTCTTCATGTTCACGTACTTCACCGACCGCGACGGCAAGTTCCAGCTGGCCGCACTCGCCGAATCGGGCTTCGAGCCGCTCGCGCGCACGACGAAATTCATGCTCACCGAGGAAGCGCATCACATGTTCGTCGGCGAGTCGGGTGTCGCGCGCGTGATCCAGCGCACATGCGAGGTGATGAAGCAACTCGGCACCGACGATCCGGCGAAATTGCGTGCCGCCGGCGTGATCGACCTGTCGACGATCCAGCGCTACCTCAACTTCCACTACAGCGTCACGATCGACCTCTTCGGTGCCGATCAATCGTCGAACGCCGCGACGTTCTACACGAGCGGATTGAAGGGGCGCTTCGACGAAGGCAAGCGCGACGACGACCACGTGCTGAAGGGCCGCACCTACACCATCCAGAACGTGCGCGACGGGCGTCTCGTCGACGAGGAAGCGCCGCTGCTGAACGCGCTGAACGAAGTGCTGCGCGACGATTTCATCCGCGACTCGGTGGCAGGCGTGGGCCGCTGGAATCGCGTGATCGAGAAGGCGGGCCTGCCGTTCCGGCTCGAAGTGCCGCACAAGGCGTTCCATCGCAAGATCGGCACGCTCGCGCAGGTGCACGTCACCCCCGATGGGCGCGTGGTGTCGGAGGCCGAATGGAACGCGAGCGCCGGCCGCTGGCTGCCGGGCGTCGAAGATCGTGCATTTGTCGCGTCGCTGATGGGACGCGTTACCGAGCCCGGCAAGTTCGCGAACTGGATCGCGCCGCCAGCGGTGGGCATCAATCGCCAGGCGGTCGATTTCGAGTACGTCCGCTTCAACTGAGGCAATTGGGGTCAGACCCTAATTTCCCCAATTGCCTCGCTTTCAAACCGGATGAGCACCGCCGACACCGCCATTCAGCACCTGATCGATCCCGAGGTCTGCATTCGCTGCAACACCTGCGAGTCGACGTGCCCGATCGGCGCGATCACGCACGACGCGCGCAACTACGTCGTCGACTTCGGCAAGTGCGGCGCGTGCAACGCGTGCGTGCCGCCGTGCCCGACGGGCGCCATCGACCACTGGCTGACGGTGCGCAGCAGCGCCGCGTACTCGCTCGACGACCAGTTCGGCTGGGACAGCCTGCCGGAAGCGGACGCGCCGGTCACGGCGAGCGGCGCCGACATACCCGACGAAGTGCGCGCGCAGACCGAGGTGGCACATCCCGCGCAGTTGTGCTCGACGTCGCCGCCCTGGTCGGCTGCGCAGGCGTACGTCAATCTCTACACGCCCGCGAAACCGGCGATGGCCAAGGTCACCGGCAACTTCCGGCTGACCGCGGACGACGCATCGGCCGACATCCGCCACATCGTGCTCGACTTCGGCGCGGCGCACTTTCCCGTGCTCGAAGGCCAGACGATCGGCGTGCTGCTGCCCGACACGGATCACGTGCGCCTGTATTCGATCGCGAGCCCGCGCGACGGCGAGCGCCCGCGCTACAACAACGTCGCGCTGACGATCAAGCGCGTGACCGTCGACCACGAAGGCCGCGCGGTGCGCGGCGTGGGATCGAACTACATGTGCGATCTCGCGATCGGCGACGAGGTGCGCGTGGTGGGGCCGTACGGCGCGAGCTACCTGATGCCCGATCATCCGGGCTCGTCGCTGATGATGATCTGCACCGGAACCGGGTCGGCACCGATGCGGGCGATGACCGAGCGGCGACGTCGCCGGCGTCCGCTGAACGAAGGCGGTGACCTCCTGCTGTTCTTCGGCGCGCGGGTGCCGGACGAACTGCCTTACTTCGGGCCGCTGTTGAAACTGCCGAAGGATTTCATCGACACCAACTTCGCGTTCTCGCGCGTCGCGGGCGAGCCGAAGGTGTACGTGCAGGACCGCATCCGCGAGCGCGCCGAGAAGGTCGCGCGGATGTTGCAGGACGACAACTGCTACATCTATGTCTGCGGCGTGAAGGGGATGGAGGCGGGCGTGGCCGAAGCGTTTCGCGACGTGTGCCGCATGCATCGTATCGACTGGGACGCGCTGCTGCCGTCGCTCCTCGCGCAAAACCGCCTGCACGTCGAGACGTACTGAACGAGCGCCGATGCTTGGCGGTCAGTGCGTGAGCACGAACGCGAGCGGAAGCCAGAACCCGGCGATCGAGAGCAGCGCGCCGATCATGACGCCGCGAATGGAATCGAGCGCGTCCTCGCGGAAAGGCGGGCGCCGGACGTAGGTCGCCGACGTTCGCGCGCCGTGCACCATACTGTGGGCCATGATCGCCTCCTTTCATGGGTTGTGGGCCAAGAATCCCGCTTTCCGGGGCCCCCGCAGAATCGGAGAGCGCCGTGAACGGCTGTAGGAGCAGCGGCCAATTTCACCGAATTCGAGCGCAACGGGCGGAGTGCGGCGGGGCGGCGGCCGGACTAGAGTGGCAGCATCAGCGACCCGTCCGGAGCAACGCGATGAAGACCACGACTCTCCCCCAGGCGCGTGCCGCCGCCACGACCTGCGACCCGCGCTGGCAGGCGGTGCTCGGCCGCGACCGGCAGGCGGACGCCCATTTCGTCTATGCCGTGCGCACGACCGGCATCTACTGCCGGCCGTCATGCCCGGCCCGAACGGCAAAGCCCGAGAACGTGACGTTTCACGCGAGTGCCGAAGAGGCGGAGCGCCTCGGCTTTCGTCCTTGCCGGCGTTGCCGGCCGAACGAATCTTCCACGCCCACGGCCCACGCAGTGCGGGTTGCCGCGCTGTGCCGGTTCATCGAGAACGCGCCCGAGGCGCCGACGCTCGCGGAGCTCGCGACGCGCGCCGGCCTCAGCCGCTGGCATCTTCAACGAGTGTTCAAGGCGGTGGCGGGCGTGACGCCCAAGGCCTACGCGGACGCATGCCGCGCCCGGCGCGTGCGCGACGCGCTGACCGACGGCGCGGCGGTGACCGACGCGTTGTACGCCGCCGGCTACAACGCGCAGAGCCGCTTCTACGCGCAGTCCGATGCCGTGCTCGGCATGACGCCGTCGCGTTATCGCCACGGCGGCGCCGACGCCAAGATCCGCTTTGCGGTCGGCCAATGCTCGCTCGGCGCGATCGTCGTCGCGGGCAGCGACCGCGGCATCTGCGCCATTTCGCTCGGCGACGATCCTGACGCGCTCGTGCGCGAGCTGCAGGATCGGTTTCCGAACGCGACGCTGATCGGCGGCGACGCCGAGTTCGAGCGCTGGGTGGCGAAGGTGGTGGGCGTGGTCGAAGCGCCGCGCGTTGGCCTCGACCTGCCGCTCGACGTGCGCGGTACTGCGTTCCAGCAGCGCGTGTGGCAGGCGCTGCGCGACATTCCGGCCGGCGAAACGGTCAGCTATCGCGAGCTGGCGGAGCGGATCGGCGCGCCCGCCGCGGTGCGCGCGGTGGCAGGCGCTTGCGCGGCGAACACGCTCGCCGTCGCGATTCCCTGTCATCGCGTGGTGCGCAACGACGGCGCGCTGTCCGGCTATCGCTGGGGCGTCGAGCGCAAGCGCGCGCTGCTGGAGCGCGAGCGCCGTGGCGAGGGGCGCTAGGCGTACGCGGCGAACACGTCACGCACGTCGCCAAAAGCAGGGTCGAGCTCTACTTTGCGTCCGGCATCTCCACTCTCATTCACCGATGGCCGGAAAATAGGGTCTGACCCTGCTTTTGCGCCGAGCAGCAGCGTTAGGAGCAACCGAGCCTTGAGCCCGGTGAGCGTGCCCGCGCCGATCGCACCGCGCGCGAGGAGATCGGTCTCCGAACCCGGGAAGCCATAGGTACGCGTGAACGTGGGGCCGGTGTGCACGCGCGTCGCGAGCACCACCGGCATCTGCCGCACGAGATCGCCGACGATGGGCGCCACGACGGCCGGCACGTGTCCGGCCCCCATGCCCTGCAGCACGACACCGCCAAACCCAAGACGCGGCAGCTCGCGCAGCACGCGACCATCGTCGCCGAGGCTCATCGTGACGAGGGCCGCGGGCACATCGCCGCGCAACGTCGCAAGCGACGGGCGAACGCGCGCGGCCGGGCGCACGCGAACATGCGCACGCTGCTCGATCACCTGGCCAAGCGGCCCTGCGAGCGGCGACGTGAACGCCGAGGGCAACGCGGTGTGCGACTTCTGCACGAAACGCGCGGCGTGAATCTCGTCGTTCAGCACGACGAGCGCACCGAGGCCCACCGATTCCGCCGATGCCGCGACGATCGTCGCGGCGAGGATGTTGGCGGGCCCGTCGGCGCCGGTCGCTTCGGCGCCGCGCATCGCGCCGGTGACTACGACGGGCTTGTCGCTTTGCACGGCGAGATCGAGCAGGAACGCGGTTTCCTCGATCGTATCCGTGCCCTGCACGACGACGACACCGTCGACGTCCGCCGCGAGACGCTGGTCCGCGAGCCGCGCCACCGCGAGCACGTCGTCGACCGACAGCGACGCACCGGGCTTCGTCATCGGCGACACGGCTTCGACCTGCGCCACGCGGTCGATGCCGGGCACGGCGCGCACGAGATCGTCGCCTCGGAGCGCCGGTACGATTGCGCCGGACGCGTCGCGCGTCATCGAGATCGTGCCGCCCAGCGCGATCAGCAGGACCTTCGGAAGATTCACCGCCTTGGCCGAATAGTAGGGTCCGACCCTATTTTTGCGGTTCGCGCTAGGCGCGGATCTGCGTGCGATACCAGTCGAGGATCTCGCCGCCGGTCCACATCACCACGCCCTCGTGCTCCTGGATGTAGTCGTAGAGCGCCTCGAGGTACTTGATCCGATGCGGCACGCCGGTGAGGTACGGATGGATCGAGATGGCCATCACGCGCGGCGCCTTCGCGCCGTCTAGAAAGAGCCGGTCGAACTGGTCGCGCCCGCGCTGCAGGATCTCGTCGGACGGTTGCTGCTGCACCGCGCTGATCACGACGTCGTTGATTTCCACGGTGTAGGGGATCGACACGATCTCGCCCGCGCGCGTGGTGACGGGCACCGGCTGCTCGTCGAGCACCCAGTCGGCGACGTATTCGATGCCCGCCTCGGCCAGGAGGTCGATCGTCTCGTCGGTCTCCGTGAGCCCGGGACTCTCCCAGCCACGCGGCGGCTTGCCGGCGAGATCGGCAATCGCCTCGATCGTCTGCGCGATCGCCGCGCGCTGGTCGTCGACCTTGTGCATCGGCTTCTGCACGAAACCGTGGCCCATGAATTCCCAACCCGCGTCGCGCGCGGCGATGCACGCTTCGCGATACACGCTGCACGCGCTGCCGTTCACCGCGAACGTCGCCTTGAGGCCGCGGCTGCTCAGCGTGTCGAGGAAGCGCCAGAACCCGACGCGCATTCCGTACTCGTGCCATGCCCAATTGGGCACGTCGGGCAACAGCGGCTGATGCATCGGCGGCGGCAGCACCGCGCGCGGCATCGGGCCCGCCGGATTCCAGTTCTCGACGTTGACGATCGTCCACACGGCCACTCGGGCGTTGTCCGGCAGGCGCAGCGCGCGCCGTCGGGTGATCGGTTCGTAGGGAATGCGGGCGCGTACGCTTGCGCCGACTTCATCTGCCGCCATGGTTCCTCCGATGTCGCGCGGTGCGAAACTTCTGCTACGGCCATTCGCCGAGCAAATGCAGCGCGGTTCTGCAGCATACCTGCTCGCGCTCGGCGTCGGTCAGCCGCGGAATCGCAACGATCGTGTCCGCCGGCGCTTCGTCGCCCATGTCGAACGGCGAATCGGTGCCGATGCACACGTGATCGGCGCCGACGAGATCGATCAGGTAGCGCAGCGCGACCGGGTCGAACACGAGGCTGTCGAAGTAAAGCCGCGACAGCAATGCCTTCGGCGAGCTCGCCGTCTTTGCATGCGCTTCGGCCCGCACGCGGTGCCCGTGCACGAGACGCCCGATCTGGTACGGCGTGAAGCCGCCGCCGTGGGCGAGGCAAAGCTTCAGTTCGTCGAGCTCGTCGAGCGCGCCGCTCAGCATCAGGTTCGCGAGCATCACCGTGGTGTCCAGCGGATTGCCGATCAGGTTCGTGAGGTAATAGTCCTCGAGCCCGGCCTTCGCGCCGACGTAATACGGATGCGCGAACACGAGGAGCTTCAACGCCTGCGCGCGGCGCAGCACCGGCCGGAAGCGCGGCTCGGCGAGCTGCGCGCCTTCGACCGACGTGCCGATCTCGATCGCCTTGAAGCCGTGGTCGCGCACCACGCGCTCCATCTCGGCAATCGCGGCGTCGGGATGCTGCATCGGAATCGTCGCCATGCCGCGCAGCCGCGCCGGCGCAACCTGCACCATGTCCGCGATGCCGTCGTTGACGAGGCGCGCCGCCTTCGTTGCGACGTCGACATCCGCCCAGTAGTAGAACATCGGCGGTGCGGGCGAGATCAGCGACACGTCGATCCCCTTGCGGTCCATCGACTCGAGCTTCGCCTCGGCGTCGTGGAATTCCGCGAACAGCGGATAGACGTAGCCCTGCTCGTGAATCACCCGCCGCGCATTCGCCTTGCCCTCGATGCGCGCCGCGAACTCGCGCGGCGCGTTTGCAATGCCGTCGACGATCCGCGTGGGGATCACGTGGCTGTGGACGTCGATCCTCACGTGTACGCCCGCGACGCGGCTAGCGCTTGCAACCGACGAGGTCCACCTCGACGCGGCACCCGGGCACGAGCAGGCCGCCCACCTGCAGCGTCGTGCGCGGCGGCGGCGACGGGAAGAACTCCTTCCACACCTGATCGAAGTAGTAGAAGTCGGAGAGGTCCGTGAGGAACACCTGCGACTTCACGACGTCGGCGAGCGAGCAGCCGGCCGCTTCGAACACGCGCGCGAGGTTGGTGAGCACGTAACGCGTCTGCTTCTGGATGTCCGATCCGTAATACGGAAACGCCGGATCCTGCCGCGCTTCGTCGGCAACGCCGGCCAGGCGGTGCGAAGCGAGCTGCCCTGCGGCGTAGAGCATGTCGCCGACGAGCACGCCTTGCGTGTAATGCGCCATCGGCGCCGGCGAACCGTTCGTGGCGATCACCTTGCGCGGCACGTGCCGTCGCACCGCGGTGAGGTCGATCTCGATGCGGCACCCGGGCACGAGCAGCGCGCCGACCTGCACCGTCGTCCGCGGCGGCGGCGACGGAAAGAACTCGGTCCAGACGCGATTGAAGTGCACGAAGTCGTCGAGGTGCGTGAGGAAGACCTGCGCCTTGACGGTATCGGCAAAATTGCAGCCCGCGGCCTCGTACACCGAGCGGATGTTCGTCAGCACGTAGCGCGTCTGGCGCTCGATGTCCGACGCGTAGTAGGGGAACGCGGGGTCGCGTCGCGCTTCGGGCGGTACGCCCGTCTTGTAGTCCGACGCGATCTGTCCCGCCGCGTAGAGCGTGTCGCCCGCGAGTACGCCCTGGCAGTAATGCGCCATCGGTGTAGGTGTCGCCGCACCCGCGATCACGCGCCGCTCGACGCCGGGCTTCACCGCGGTGAGGTCGATCTCGACGCGGCAACCGGGCACGAGCAGGCCGCTCACCTGCACGGTGGTGCGCGGCGGTGGCGACGGGAAGAACTCCTTCCACACCTGGTCGAAGTAGTAGAAGTCGGCGAGGTTCGTCATGAACACCTGCGACTTCACGACGTCCTTGAGGCCGCATCCCGCCGCCTCGAACACCCCGCGCAGGTTCTCGAGGATGTAGCGCGCCTGCTTCTGGATGTCCGACCCGTAATACGGGAACGCGGGATCCTGCCGCGCTTCGGGCGCGACGCCGGTCTTGTAGTCCGACGCGATCTGTCCCGCCGCGTACACGGTGTTGCCGGCGACGATGCCCTGGCAGTAATGCGCCATCGGCGTCGGCGCGCCCGGGGTCGTGATCACTTCGCGATCCATTCGCTTCTCCTCCTATCCGCCCAGGTAGGCCCGATGCACTTCCGGGTTCTCGATCATCGCCTGCGCAGGCCCCGTCAACGTGATGCGTCCGGTCTCGAGCACGTACGCGCGGTCGGCGAGCCGCAACGCCAGCGACGCGTTCTGCTCGACGAGCAGCACCGTCGCGCCGCGATCGCGAATGCCCGCGATCATCGTGCCGATCGTCTCGACCATGATGGGGGCGAGCCCGAGCGACGGCTCGTCGAACAGCACGAGCGACGGCCGCGACATCAAAGCGCGTCCGATCGCGAGCATCTGCTGCTGGCCGCCCGACAGCGTACCGGCGAGCTGCTCGCGCCGCTCCTTCAGCACCGGGAACGTCTCGAAGATGCGCTCCATGTCGGCGTCCACGTCGCCGTCGTTGCGAATGAACGCGCCGAGCTCGAGGTGCTCCTGCACGCTCATGTCGGGCCAGATCTTGCGTTCCTCGGGGCAGTGCGCGATGCCGAGGCGCACGATCGCGCCGGGATCGGCACCCTGAATCGGCTTGCCGCGAAAAGTGATCGTGCCGGTGCTGGGCTTCAGGATGCCGGAGATGGTGCGCAGCACCGTCGTCTTGCCGGCGCCGTTCGCGCCGATCAGCGCGACGAGCTCGCCCTCGTCGACGACGAGCGACACGTCGTCGAGCACGCGCGTGCGCCCGCGGTGGAGCGTGACGTTAGCGAGCGACAGCATGCGCAGCCTGCGGTGCACCGAGGTACGCCTCGATCACGCGCGCGTCGTTGCGCACGTGGTCGGGTTTGCCGTCGGCAATCTTCTCGCCGTAGTTGATCACGATCACACGATCGGAGATCGTCATCACCACGTGCATGTTGTGCTCGACCAGGATCACCGCGAGCCCGCGCGCGCGCAGTTGCACGATCAGGTCGACGATCCGCCTGCTCTCCTGGTGATTCATCCCCGACGCCGGCTCGTCGAGCAGCAGCACCTTCGGGTCGGCGGCGAGCGCCTGCGCGATCTCGAGCAGGCGCTGGTCGCCATACGACAGTTGCGCCGCGGTGAGATGCGCCTTGCCGTAGAGGCCGACGGTGGCGAGCGCTTCGCGCGCTCGTTCCGCCGGATCGGGGTCGTTGCGCGCCAACGCGCCGGCGGCGACGCCCTCGACGAGCGGCAGCGCGCCGAACACTTCGGTCTTCTGGAACGTGCGCACCACGCCGAGCTGCGCGATGCGAAACGGCGCGAGCTTGTCGATCGGCTGCGCGCGATACAGCACGCTGCCCTGCGTGGGACGCACGCGGCCGGTGATCACGTTGAAGAGCGTCGTCTTGCCGGCGCCGTTGGGGCCGATGACGCTCAGCACCTCACCGGGATCGACGGACAGGTCGACGCCCTTCAGCGCGGCCACGCCGCCGAAGCGGACGGCGATGCCGCGCCCCTCAAGCAGCGCGGGCATTGCGCAGCCGCCAGTTGCGCGGCACGAGGTGCGTGATGAGCGGAAAGATGATGCCCTTCGGCATGAAGAGCGTCGCCACGATCAGGATCGTCGCGAACACGATCATTCGCCAGTGCGACGCCTCGCGCAGCAGTTCGGGCAGGAACGTGAAGATCACGGCGCCGAGCGCGGGACCGACGAGCGTGCCCTTGCCGCCGAGGATCACCATGATCAGCATGATCGTCACGTACGAGAAGTTGAAGAGGTCGGGACTCACGAAGCCGACGTAGTGCGCGTAGAGGCTGCCGGCGGCGGCCGCGAGCGCCGCGCCCACGACGAACGCGATCATCGAGTAGCGGAATGCCGAGATGCCGAGCGATTCGGCGAGCGGCTCGTTCTCGCGGACGAGCACGAACTTGTGGCCCACGGACGAGCGCACGAGCGCGCGGCACAGCAGGAACGCGACGATCGCCGCGAACAGCACCACGTAGTAGAAGTGCGACTTCGCGGTGATGTCGATCGTGCCGATGCCGGGAATCCAGAGCGGCGGCACCGCGAGGCCCGGCAGGCCCATGAAGCCGCGCGTCATGTCGACCCAGTTGGTCGCGACGAGCTTCATGAGCTCGGCGAACACGACGGTGATGATGATGAAGCGGTGACCGCGCGTGCGCAGGATCACCGAGCCCAGCACCAGCGCGATCAAGCCCACGAGCAGGGCGGCCGCAGGCAGGCCCGCCCACATCGACCATTTGAGGCGCACGAACAACAGCGCCGACGTGTACGCTCCCATCGCGAAGAACGCCGCGTGCGCGAGCGACAGTTGCCCCACGTAGCCGACGATGAGGTCGAGGCCGAGCACGGCGATGACGAAAACGCCCGACACGATGAAAAGGTGCAGGAAGTACTCGTCGTGCACGACGAGCGGCACCGCGCAGAGCGCGACGACGATTAACGCGGCCGCGACCGGTAACCCGCGCATTGGTCGCGAACGGTCGTCGCGCGCGACCGGCACGTCCCCTCGAGGGGCAGTGAGCGGAGCGAGCGTGGGGGGACGTTTCACGTCAGACACGCTTGAAGAGACCTTCCGGCCGGAACAGCAGCACGAGGATCACCGCGAAGAAGCCGATGGCATCCTTCCAGCCGGTGGGCATGTAGCCGGCGCCGAGCGCTTCGGCGAGGCCGAGCAGAAGTCCGCCGACGATCGCGCCGACGAAGCTGCCCATGCCGCCCAGGATCACCACGACGAACGCTTTCAGCGTGATGATGCCGCCGGTCGCGGGCTCGACGGGAATGAAGCCGCCGAGCACGGCACCCGCGGCGGCGGCGAGAGCCGCGCCGAACGCGAAGGCATACGCGTAAATGCGGTCGATGCGAATGCCGACGAGTGCCGCCGATTCCTTGTTCTGGAACGTCGCACGCATCGCCTTGCCCATGCGCGTGCGGCGAATCAGGACGTGGCCGACCACGATCAATGCCGCGGTGACCGCCATGCAGAACAAGTAGAGCGGCGTCGTGTACACGCCGAAGAACGACAGCGGCTTCGTCGGGAATGGCGTGGGGATCGACTGCGGCTGCGGTCCCCAGAGCAGCAGCGCCGCGTTCTCGAGCAGGATCGACAGTCCGATGGTGACGAGCGTCGTCGTCATCATCGGTGCCTCGCGCAGGCGCCGGAAGATCGAGTGCTGGAGCACGATCGCGAGCGCGACGACGATCGCTACCGCGAGCGGCAGCGCCGCGAAGTAGTCGAGCCCCATCAGGCTCACGAGGTAGAACGCGACGAAGCCGCCCAGCATGTAGAACTCGCCGTGCGCGAAGTTCGCGATGTTCATCACGCCGAAGATCATCGTGAGGCCCATCGCGATCAGCGCGTAGGCGCAGCCGATCAGCACCCCGTTCAGCAGATGCTGGGCGAGGATGGTGATCGTGGCCGACATGCCGGGCGTCTCTCGCTTCTTTCCGTTACGGCTTGGCGATCTTCGCCGTCTCGACGACGTCGGGCACGCCGTTCTTCACGAGCGACAGGTACACCGTCTGGCCGTACGCCTGGTGCTTCGCGTCGAACTTGATGTTGCCCACGAGCCCGTTGTAGTCGGTCTTCTCGAGCGCGGCACGGATCTTCTCGGGATCGGTGGTGCCGGCACGACCGATCGCGTCGACCATGATGTGCAGCACGTTGTGCGCGGCGCCGGCGAACTTGCTCGGGTTTTCCTTGAGCTTCGCCTGGAACTCCTTCACGAACGCTTCGTTGATCGGGCTCTTGATCGTGTAGACGTATTCGACGAGCCCGTACACGCCTTCCGCGGCCGGACCGGCGAGCTTGATGTAGCTGTCGCTCGACCACGCGCCTTCGCCCACCAGCGGCACCGTCACGCCGAGCTCGCGAATCTGCTTCGACAGCGCCACCGCCTGCTGCGTGTTCGCGGCGAGCACGATGGCGTCGGGATTGGCCGCCTTGACCTTCGTGATCTGCGACAGGAACTGCAGGTCGCTTTGCTGGAAGAATTCGTTCGCGACGATCTGGCCACCGCCGCTTTCGATCGCCTTCGGATACGACGCCTGCATCGAGCGTCCCCAGTCGTCGTTCAGCGTCAGGAACGCGAAGCGCTTCGCGTTGAGTGCCTTCGGCAGCACCGGCCCGAACGCATTGCCGAGCATCGGCGTCGTGGCGACGGCACGGAAGAAATACGGATTGCCCTGCTCGGTGAGCTGCGCGGCGGTCGAGATGCCGGTGATGAGCGGCACCTTGTGCTTCTTGGCGACTTCCATCACCGCGGCCGTCGACGTGCTGCAGAAGGCGCCGAGCAGCCCGACGACCTTGTCGCGCACGACGAGCTTTTCCGCCGCGTTGACCGACTGCGCGGGATTGCACGCGCCGTCCTCGATCACGAGCTCGATCTTCTTGCCGAGCACGCCGCCCTTGGCGTTCAAATCGTCGACGAGCATCTTGACCGTGTTGACGTAGATGTTCCCGTCGTAGGCGACCGGTCCGGTCATCGGCTGCACGACGCCGATGCGCACCGTTTCCTGCGCCGTCGCCAACGGCGCCACTGCAAGCGAGACCGCAACGGCCAAGACGAGCTTGAGCGTTCGCACGATGATTCCTCCTCAATTGGTTATCGGGCGCCAGCGATAATATACGAGAATCAAAAGATCGTATATCAAGCGAAACCAATGGCGATCGCGCGTGCGATCGCACGCGGCGATCCGCGCGATTCAGCGCGTCAATCGGCTGACGCGTTGCATGGCGGTCGCCATCGACACCACGTCGTCGCGCAGCGTGTCGAGGTGGCTGCGCATCTGGCTGCCCGCGACCGTTTCGTCCATGGCGAAAATCGCATTGAGGATCCGCTCGTGCTCGGCCATCGTGAGTGACATCAGCCCCGGGTGAAAGGTGGCTTCGCGACGATAGGCTTCGAGGCGGTTGCCGAGCTGCGTCGTCTGCGTCGTCAGGTAGCCGTTGTGCGCGGCGTCGTAGATGCAGCGGTGGAAGTGCCGGTTCGCAGCGTAGAACGCTTCGGGGTCGTCGGCTTCAGCCGCCTGTCCGCAGGCCTCGTGCGCGGCGGCCAGCAGGCGGCGATCTTCCGCGGTATGGCGACGCGCGGCGAGCGCCGCGCACGCGGCCTCGAGGAACGCCATCGCCTCGAACATTTCCGCGAGCTCGACCACGGTCCGCGCCGGGACGAAAGCCCCCGTATGCGGACGCAGCTCGACCAATCCTTGCGATGCGAGGTGCTGCAGCGCTTCGCGCACCGGCGTGCGCGACGCGCCGTGCTGCGCGGCGAGCCTGTCCTCGTCGAGCTTGGTCCCGGGCGCGAGGCGTCCCGACACGAGGTCCTGCTCGATGGCCTCGCGGATGCGGTCGGCAAGCCGCGCCGACGTTCCGTTCGAGCCTCCCGCGTGAAGCGTTCTCGGTGTTGCGCGCAGCGTCATCTTGTTCTTCGTGGTCATTGCGGTCGGCGGGTGCGGCGTTGACAGAAGCGGATTGTATGCGACACTATCCGCTTCGTATACAAGAGGTGAACGAATGGATTTGTGGCTGGCCGGCAAGTCGGTGTTGATCACGGGAGCGTCGAAGGGCATCGGCCTCGCGACGGCGCGCGCATTCGCGGCCGAAGGCTGCAATCTACATCTCGCGGCCCGTTCGGGCGAAGCGCTGGACGCCGTACGGCGCGAACTGACGGCAATGCACGGCGTCAGCGTCGACGTGCACGTGACCGACCTCGGGCGCAGCGGCAACGTCACCGAGCTCGGCAAGCGCTGTGCGAACGTCGACGTCCTCGTGAACAACGCCGGCGAGATTCCGTCGGGTCCCATCGAGTCGCTGTCGGAGGACGACTGGCGGCGCGGCTACGACCTGAAGCTCTTCGGCTACGTCATGCTCACGCGCGAGATCTACGCTTCGATGAAGGCGCGCGGGTCGGGCGTGATCGTCAACGACATCGGCAATTCCGGCGAGAACTGGGATGCCAACTACATCGCGGGCAGCACCGCGAACGCGGCGCTGATGGCGTTCACGAAAGCGCTCGGCGGGCAGAGTCTCGATTTCGGCGTGCGCGTCGTCGGCGTCAACCCGGGCCCGGTCGAGACCGACCGGATGGTCAAGATCAACAAGCGCCGGGCGCTCGACTGGTACGGCGACGAAAGCCGCTGGCAGGAACTGCGCGACAAGTACCCGGGCGGCCGCCCGGCGAGCCCGGAGGAAGTGGCCGACCTGATCGTGTTCCTCGCATCGCCGCGCGCCGCGTACATCACCGGCACGATCGTCACCATCGATGGGGGCATTGCCGCGCGCGGCTCGATCATCAAGGAACGGAGCGTGCGCGAATGACGAATGACCCGAAGCCGTTCGAGGTGCGCAACCGCCACTTCGACCGGCTCTTCAATACGCCGGGTCTCATGTGGCTCGGCCAGAACACCAACCACTTCTCGCCGCACCCCGCCGTGGTGAAGGCCATGCTCGAGGCGATCGAGCGCGAGGAGTACCACGCGTACGCGCCGCCCGTGGGCTTCGAGGAATTGCGCACGCTGATCCTCGAGGACCTCGGCCTGCCCGAGCAATCGGTGCTGGTGACCGACGGCGCCGTCGAGGCGCTCTACAACGTCTGCCATACCGTGTGCACGCCGGGGACGCACTTCGTCACCACCGATCCGGGCTGGAAGTGGCCGATCCACTTCGCGCAGGCGGCGGGTGCGACGACGACGGAAATCCCGATCTACGACCCCGGGCACGGGTACAAGCTCACCGTCGCGCAACTCGAAGCGGCGGTCACCGACAAGACGAAGCTCATCTATCTCGTCGACCCGAACAATCCGCTCGGAACCTGCTACACGCGCGACGAGATCGAGGCGTTCACGCGCATCGCGCGCAGCGTCGACGCGTATTTCATGCACGACTGCACGTACGCGCATTTTGCCGACGAGCACACGCTCGCGGCGCGCTTCTACCCCGAGCGCACGTTCACCATTTACAGCTTCTCGAAGTGGCTGGGTGTCGCGGGGCTGCGCGTCGGTGCCGTCGTCGCGCATCCCGACCTGATCCAGCGCCTCGCCGCTGCGCCACCGAACAACCTCGGCTCGAACGTGATCTCGCAGCGCGCGGCGATCGCGGGACTGCGCACGAAGCGCGAATGGTTTCCCGAGATCAACCGCCGGCAGCGCCGCAACCAGGCCGAGATCGTGAAGGCGGTGGCCACGGTGCCGGGCTTGTCCGTCGCCGTGTATCCGTCGCAGGCGAACTTCCTCGTCGTCGAATGCGTCGATGCGGGCGTGAAGCCCGAAGCGCTCTGCGACGCCTATCGCGCCGAAGGCATCATGATCCGGCAGGGCACGTATCACACGCCGCGGTTCGGCCATCGCTTCGTGAAGGTGAGCACGACCGTGCCCGAAGCGTGGGCCGACGCGTTCTGCGAGCGCCTGCCGGCGATGGTCGACAAGGCGCGCACGCTGAAGGAAGTGGCGCCGCTGTTCTGAACGGAGAAAGCACACGATGAGCTACGCGAAGAGCACCGACGGCACGCGCCTCTACTACGAGGAAGCGGGCGAGGGCACGCCGATCGTGTTCGTGCACGAGTTCGGCGGCACGCATCGCAGCTGGGAGCCGCAGATGCGCGGGTTCGCGCGCGCGCACCGCTGCATCACGTTCGCGGCGCGCGGCTATCCGCCCTCCGACGTCCCCGAGAGCGTGGACAGGTATTCGCAGGCGATCGCCGTCGCCGACATCGTCGCGGTGCTGGATGCCGCCGGTGTCGACCGCGCCCACGTCGTCGGCCTGTCGATGGGCGGTTTCGCGGCCTTGCACTTTGGGCTCGAGCACGCCGCGCGCGCGTTGTCGCTCGTCGTCGCCGGCGCCGGCTACGGCGCCGAGAAGCAGTTCGAGGCGTATTTCCGCAACGTTTCGCTCGAAGTGGCGAAGCAGTTCGAGGAGCAGGGCAGTGAACAGTTCGCGAAGACATATTCACTTGGCGCCTCGCGCGTGCAGTTCCAGAACAAGGATCCGCGCGGGTGGCGGGAGTTCGCGGATTTGCTCGGCCAGCATTCCGCGGTTGGCGCAGCGAACACCATGCGCGGCGTCCAGGCGCGGCGTCCGTCGATCTACGATCTCGAGGAACGGTTGCGCGCGATGAGCGTGCCCACGCTCGTTGTGGTCGGCGACGAGGACGATCACTGCCTGCAGCCGGCCATCTTCATGAAGAAGACGATTCCCGCGTGCGGGCTGCTCGTGCTGCCGAAGACGGGACACACGCTGAACCTCGAGGAGCCCGAGCACTTCAACCGCTTCGTCGGCGAATTCATCGCGCTCGCCGAAGCGGGTCGCTGGACGCCGCGCGATTCGCGGGCGACATCGGCGCAGATCATGAAGACCCAATAAGGACGGGGTCGCGCCGTGAGCGCTGCCTCGCATGTCGACGCCGAGCGCCTATGGACACGGCACATGGCGCTCGCCCGGCATGGCGCAACGGCGAACGGCGGCGTCAACCGCCAGGCGCTTTCCGCGGAAGAGATTGCCGCGTGGCACGAGGTGATCGCGTGGGGACGCGAGGCCACGCTCGTCCCGTTCACCGATCCCGCAGGGAATCTCTTCCTCTGTGCCGAAGGCGCCGATCGCAGCGCCGCCCCGGTGCTCACCGGCTCGCATCTCGACAGCCAGCCGACCGGGGGCAAGTTCGACGGCGTGTACGGCGTGCTCGCCGGTATCGAGGCGTTACAGGCGATCCGAGATGCGGGCCTGACGCTGCAGCGCTCGGTCGAAGTCGTTGCATGGATGAACGAGGAGGGGTCGCGCTTCGCGCCGGGGATGATGGGCTCCGCCGCGTTCGCCGGCGCGCTACCGCTCGCGAACTTCCTGAACGTCCGCGATGCGGACGGCATCAGCGTACGCCAGGCCCTCGCCGGATTGCACGACGAGTTTGCGGACATGCCGTCGCGTCCGCTGCGGCGGCGGCTGGCCGCGTATGTCGAGGCGCACATCGAACAGGGGCCGATCCTCGAGCGCGAGGGATATCAGGTGGGAGTCGTCACCGGCATCCAGGGCAAGCGCACGTTCCGCGTGAGCGTGAAGGGCATGGAAGCGCATGCGGGGACGGAGCCGCAGGGCGAACGCCGCGACGCGCTGCTCGCCGCCGTGCGCATGATCCACGCGCTCGACGAGGCGATGCGCGAATGCGGCGGCGACGACGTCAAGTTCACCGTGGGCCGGCTCGTGGTCACGCCCAACGCGCCGTCCGTGGTGCCGAGCGGCGCCGTGTTTTCGATCGACCTGCGTCACGTCGATTCGGCATTGCTCACATCGCTTGGCAATCGCATCCCGTCGATCTGCGCGGCGCACGCCGGCGAATGCGACGTGGACGTCGTCGAGTTGACGACGGCGATGTCGCTGCACTTCCCCGAGCGCATGACGCGCCTGATCCGCGACACGGCATCCGCACTCGGCATTCCTTCGCTCGACATCTTCTCGGCGGCGGGACACGACGCACGCTTTCTGCACAGCGTCTGTCCGAGCGGCATGATCTTCGTCCCGTGCAAGGCCGGCATCAGCCACAACCCGCAGGAGTCGGTGAAGCCCGAGGACCTCGCCGCGGGCGCGCGCGTGCTCACCGACGTGCTCGTGGCGCTCGCGAACGATTCTCATCCCGGCCGGGTCTAAACCTCACTCTTTGTGCGGCCGCGGTCCCGCGGGGCGTTCGCCCCGTTGCTTTCGAGTTCTCTCGTTCAAGCCTCGGTGGTCCGCCCGCGATCGCGGCGAACTTACGGAGGTCATCATGAAATGCATGAGGATCGCGCTCGGCGTTGCCTGCGCGATAGGACTGTCGATCGGCAGCGCGTACGCCCACGACCAGTCGCAGGGCCGAGCGCACGACTCGTTTCATGCGGCGATCAGCGGATGTCACAAGCTGCCCGTCAGCGAACGCGGCATCTGCAAGGCGGAAGTGCAGCGCCGCGCCGATGCCGCTTACATGGCAGCATCGGTCAGCGAGCCTGCGGCGTGGTCGGGTTACGTGATTCCCGATCGCACGGCGTTGAAGGCCGAGATGACCCGATACAAGCGGCTTTCATCGGCCTGCCACCGCGCGCCGATCAGCGAAAAGGGCAGCTGTCTCGACGAAGCGAGCCTCGGTCGTGCACGACCCGCGCAACTGCAAAGCGCTGCGTAGCGAAACGTCGAGGGTCCGGCGCCGCGACGCCGACCCTCACCTGCCGCCGGCAAGATCGATGAACGCGCCCGTGACATAGGACGCTTCGTCGGACAGCAGCCACAGGATCCCGCTCGCCACTTCGCTTGCATGGCCCCCGCGGCGCATCGGCACCGAATGCTTGATGCGATCGACGCGTCCGGGCTCGCCGCCGCTGGCGTGAATGTCGGTGTAGATGAGCCCTGGCCGGACGGCGTTGACGCGGATCCCCTCGTCCGCGACTTCGCGCGACAGGCCGATGGTGAACGTGTCGACGGCGCCTTTCGACGCCGCGTAATCGACGTATTCGCCGCCGGACCCGAGGCGCGCGGCCATCGACGACACGTTGACGATCGCGCCGCCGGGGCCCCCGCGACGCGTCGACATGCGCCTGACCGCTTCCCGCGCACACAGGAACGTGCCCACGACGTTGACGGCGAGTATGCGGTGGAGACGCGCGGCATCTACCGCTTCGACGCGCGCTTGTGTCTCGAGCACGCCGGCGTTGTTGACGAGCGCCGTCACTGTGCCGAGTTCGGCGTCCACCGTTTCGAACATCGCGACGACTTCGCGTTCATCCGCGACGTCGGCCTTGACCGCGATCGCGCAGCCGCCGGCGTTGCGGACGTCGTCGACGATCGCCGTCGCGCCGGCCGCATCCTTCCGGTAATTGACGCACACCGCGTAACCGCGCGCGGCCGCCATCGTTGCAGTTGCGGCGCCGATGCCGCGGCTGGCGCCGGTGACGACGAGGATCCTGTTCGCTGTTGCTTCAGCCATGATGTTGGCGGCAGTCGTCACGTCAGCCCTTGCGCATTCCCGCAGGTTGCTCGGCGAAGGCACCGACCAGGAATTCCAGCAGCGCGCGCACGCGCGGCGTGCGTTGATGTCGTTGCGGATAGACCGCGTAGATATCGGCGTTCGGCGTGTGATAGTGCGGAAGCACGTGGACGAGGCGTCCACTGCGCAAATGCCGGTCGATGTCCCACGATGCGCGCATGAGTATGCCGTGGCCGTCCAGCGCCCAGTTCACGGCGATTTCGCCGTCGTTCGTCGTGAGGTTGCCGTTGATCCTGATCGATTCTGCGCCGGCATGTCGGCCGCGGTTCGTCGACAGGCGCCAGACGCCGTAGGCCTCGTCGCCCTGGCGGATCCCGATGCAGTTGTGTCGCAGGAGATCGCTCGGCACTTTGGGTGTTCCATGCACGGCGAGGTACGACGGCGACGCACAGAGCAGGCGCCGATTGGGGGCGAGCTGCTTGGCGATCACGCGCGCGTCGGGCGGCCGGCCGAACCTGATGCAAACGTCCCACGCGTCGGCGGTCACCGCCGGGGGAACGACCGATAGCTGGAGCTGGACATCCACGTCCGGATACTTGCGCACGAAGCGCGAGATCAACGGCGCGACGTGCCTGCGGCCGAATCCGAGCGTTGCGTTGACGCGCAGCAGGCCGGTCGGAATCGTCTTGGCGACGCCGAGGCTTTGCTGCATGTCCTCGAGCTCGCTCAGGATTCGGCGCGCGTGGTCGAGATAGAGCTCGCCTTCGGGCGTGACGCCGAGGCGGCGTGTCGTTCGCACGATCAGCGGCGTGCCCACGCGTGCCTCCATCAATGCCAGCCGCTTGCTCACCGCCGCCGTCGACACACCGAGCTCTCTCGCAGCAGCACTCACGCTGCTCGCCGATGCGAGCGCCGCAAAGAACGCCAGATCCTGCGTGTGGATGTGCATGCGCTTCGCGCTTGCGTTAACGACAGGGTTAACGGCACTTTAACTTCAAAGTCGCGCCAGCGCCATCGATCGACCGTACAGTGCGCGGAGGCCCGGGCCGTCGCCGCGCGCGGTCCGTGCATGCACGTGGAGTCCGCATGAAACGCTATCGCATCGCCACGATTCCCGGCGATGGCATCGGGAAGGAAGTGGTTCCGGCCGGACAGCGGCTGATGGCCGCCGTCGCGAAGGCCATGGATTCGTTCGCCTTCGAGTTCGAGAATTTCGACTGGGGCGGCGACTACTACCGGCGCTTCGGCGTGATGATGCCGGAGGATGGCCTCGACGCCCTGCGCGACAAGGACGCGATTCTCTTTGGCTCCGCCGGCGACCCCGACATTCCCGATCACGTCACGCTCTGGGGTTTGCGTCTCAGGATCTGCCAGGGCTTTGACCAGTACGCGAACGTCCGTCCCACGCGACTGTTGCCGGGCATCGAGAGTCCTTTGCGCCATTGCCGAATCGAAGACCTGAACTGGGTGATCGTCCGGGAGAACTCCGAGGGCGAATACTCGGGCATCGGCGGTCGCGTGCATCAGGGCCATCCGATCGAAGTCGCGAGCGACGTAACCGTCCTCACGCGGCCCGGCGTCGAGCGCATTCTCCGCTATGCATTTCGGCTCGCGCAGTCGCGACGACGCAAGCAGCTGACCGTGGTCACGAAGAGCAACGCGCAGCGGCATGCGATGGTGATGTGGGACCAGATCGCGCGCGAGATCGCGCGCGAGTTTCCCGACGTCAGTTGTGACAAGGAGCTGGTCGACGCGATGACCGTGCGCATGGTCAGCCGGCCGGCGTCGCTCGACACCGTCGTCGCGACCAACCTGCACGCCGACATCCTGAGCGATCTCGCCGCGGCGCTCGCGGGCAGCCTCGGCATCGCGCCCACGGCGAACATCGATCCCGAGCGGCGCTACCCGTCGATGTTCGAGCCCATCCACGGCTCGGCCTTCGACATCATGGGCAAGGGCATCGCCAATCCGATCGGCACGTTCTGGTCGGTCGCGATGCTGCTCGACCATCTGGGCGAAGCCGACGCGGCGCGCCGGGTCATGAGCGCCGTCGAGTATGCAACCGCCACGCCGGCGCTGCACACGCGGGACCTGGGGGGATCCGCGACCACCGAGCAGGTCACGGCCGCGGTGTGCGAACGGATCCGAAGCGGCGCCGAACCACCCTATGCTTTGTCGGTCGGAGCCTGACAAGCGGCCGAAATCCGGCCCGCCAACGCGCGGAGGAGTCATCGACCGGCACCGGCGGCGACTCCCGGCACGAGCGACGCCGATCCGACGGCCGGAATTCTTGAGGAGGAAACCATGATTCGCACGCAAGGCTTTGCCGCCGCGGCACTTGCCACGGCCATGCTCGCTGCAGGCCCGGGGCTTGCGAGCGCCGCCGACGACACGATCGTGCTCGGGGCGGCCGTCTCGCTCACCGGCAAGTATTCGGTCAACGGCAAGAACACGCAGGACGGCTACAACCTCGCCGTCAAGGTCATCAACGACAAGGGCGGCGTGAAGGTCGGCGACAAGCACTACAAGCTGAAGGTCGTCTACTACGACGACGAGTCGACGTCCGCGCGCGGCGCGCAGCTCGTCGAGCGGCTGATCGACCAGGATCACGTGAACTTCATCCTCGGGCCGTACAGCTCCGCGCTCACGAAAGCCGTCGCGCCGATCACCGAGAAATATCGCGTGCCGATGGTCGAGGGCAACGGCGCCGACCGCGGCCTGTTCACGAAGGGCTACAAGTACATGTTCGCGGTCCTGAACACGTCGGACTACTACCTGCGCGCCGCAGTGAACATCCTCGGCGAGGAGGCGAAGAAGGCGGGCCGCGATCCGAAGTCGATCAAGATCGCGATCGCGATCGAGAACGACAACTTCTCACAGGACGTGCGCGACGGCATCGTCGAGGACGCGAAGAAATACGGCATGCAGGTCGTCATCGACGACAAGCTGCCGGCCGACCTGAACGACATGACGGCCACGCTCACCAAGGTGAAGGCGCTGAAGCCCGACGCGCTCATGATCTCGGGCCACGAGAAGGGCGCCGTGCTCGGCATCCGGCAGGTCGCCCAGCAGAAGGTGTACGTGCCGATGCTGGCGCTCACCCATTGCGATTCGGCGCAGATCATCGACAAGTTCCACAAGGACGCCGACTACGCGTTCTGCGGCTCGCAGTGGGACGTCAGTATGTCGTACACCGATCCGTGGTTCGGCAAGTCCAGGAACTACGCGGACATGTTCAAGAAGGCGTACAACTACGAGCCGCCGTACCAGGCGGCGGAGTCGACGGCGTCGGTCGAAGTGTTCGCCGATGCGATCGCACGCGCGAACTCGCTCGATCGCGACAAGGTGCGCGACGCGCTCGCGAAGACCGACATGATGACGTTCTACGGGCCCGTGAAGTTCGACGCCACCGGCAAGAATGTCGCCAAGTCGATGGTCATGTACCAGGTGCAGAACGAGAAGTACGTCGTGGTCGCGCCATCGAAGTGGGCGGAGGGGAAGCCGATCTACCCCGCGCCCACGTGGGCGCAACGGGAAGCGGGCGACAAGCTGGGACAGAAGTAGCCGCGCCCCTCCGGCGAGCGGACGACGGCAGCGGAGGCGCGCATGTCCAATCTCGAGGTCCTGGCGTCCGCGCCGATCCTCGTCGTCCAGCTCGTCGTCAACGGCATCCTCGTGGGCGCGATCTTCGCGCTCGTCGCCTACGGCATGGCGCTGGTGTGGGGCGTGATGAACATCATCAACGTCGCACAGGGCGAGCTCGTCATGGTGGGCGGCTACATCGTGTTCTACCTCGAAGGGTTTGGCGTCAACCCGTGGCTCGGCATCCCCATCGCGGCCGTCGTGATGTACGTCCTCGGGCTGCTGCTG
>JAICKU010000025.1 GCA_025927765.1 Burkholderiales bacterium | reverse complement strand
GCACCAACCGCACTAGCGTCGTGTGAGTACAAGATTTTGGAACCCCCAGGACACCCGCGAGACCAGCCCGCAAGCACCCGAGGCTTCCGCCTCAGTACCCACACCTATCGATTGCTGATTGTTAAAGAGCGACTCTGCTACATGGGGTCGCCTGGATTCGTTTCAAGCGAACTTTCCCGGTGACTCGGGAACGTAGCAGCAAAGAGGCGCGATTCTAGCACGAAAAGCGGAGCCGTCAACACCCCTCTCCAC
This sequence comes from Burkholderiales bacterium, assembly GCA_025927765.1. Lineage (GTDB taxonomy): Bacteria > Pseudomonadota > Gammaproteobacteria > Burkholderiales > Casimicrobiaceae > VBCG01. Next base: position 46,978 of record JAICKU010000025.1, on the reverse strand, counting down.
GTTTTGGCCACGCACGCGCACCGTCGCCCCAGTTGCACGGCAAGACGAGGCGCGGCGCCTCCGCGCCGGTATGCTTGCGACCTTCGAGGAGCTACCTGCTTGCATCAGCGCGTCGCACTGGTCCACGATTGGCTGGAGGCCCCGGGCGGCGGCGAGGACGTGCTCTCGGCGCTGCTCGAGCTCTTTCCCGCCGCGCCCGTGTTCACGCTCGTCGACTTCCTGACGCCGAGCGAGCGACGACGGCTCGGCCCCGCCGCCATCCGGACTTCGCCGCTGCAGCACCTACCCGGCGCCCGATCCTGGTTTCGCTACGCCGCGGCGCTGTTTCCGTCGCTCGTCGAGCGGTTCGACGTCTCGGCCTATGACGTCGTCGTGTCCGTGTCGCACGCCGTCGCCAAGGGCGTGCGCAAGCGCGCCGGCCAAACGCACATCTGCTTCTGCAACTCGCCCGCCCGCTTCGCCTGGGCGATGGCCCACACCTACCGCGACCGCGTCGCCTCGACGCCCGGATGGCGCGCGGGCCTCGCGGAACGCGTGCAGGCCCGGTTTCGCGAATGGGATCTTGCCGCCAGCCGGGACGTCGACCACTTCGTCGCCAACTCGAACCACATCGCCGCCGAGATCCGCCGGTGCTACGGTCGCGACGCGCACGTCATCTACCCGCCGGTCGACGTCGCACGGTTCGCGCGGGAGGCGAGCAGCGAGCGCGAAGGCTATGTCACCGTGACGCGATTCGTGCCGTACAAGCGCGTCGATCTCGTGATCGAGGCCTTTCGGCGGCTCCCCACACGACGCTTGACGATCGTCGGCGACGGCCCGGAGCGTGCCCGCCTCGCGCGCAATCTTCCGCCGAACGTCGCGCTCGCCGGACGCCTCGACGACGACGCCACCGCGCGCGCCGTCGGTCGTGCCCGCGCATTCGTGTTCGCCGCGTGCGAGGATTTCGGCATCGCGCCCCTCGAAGCGCAGGCGGCCGGCACGCCGGTGATCGCCTACGGGCGCGGCGGTGTCGGCGAGACGATCCGCGGACTCGACGACGCCCGGCCGACCGGCGTGCTGTTCGACGAGCAATCGTCCGACGCGATCGTCGACGCCGTGCTGCGCTTCGAAGCCACGACCATCGCCGCCGACGATTGCCGCCGCAACGCCGAGCGCTTCTCCCGGCAGCGCTTTCGCGACGAGTTCGCCGCTCACTTCACCACGATCCTGTCGTGACGTAATCGCGTAGCGATGCGCAGCATCCTCAAGGACAACTCGACGCTCCTCGAGCGAACGCTGCGCGTCGTCGATCCGATGTACGTCGTGCTGGCTGCGTACGTCGCCTACGTCATTCACCCCAACTTCGAAGGCCCGCCGCAGCGATACCTCGTCGCGATGGGCGCGGCCGCGTTCCTCGGCTTCGCGATCTTTCCCGCCGTCGGCCTCTACCAGTCGCGCCGCGGCACGAGCTTCGGCGACGAAATCGGGCGCCTGTTCGTCGCGTGGCTCGCCATCGCGCTCTCTGGCGCCGTATTCCTGTTCCTGACGAAGACCGGCGCCACGATCTCGCGCGCGTGGGTGCTGATGCTCGTGAGTGGGGGTTTCGCGGTGCACGTGCTGTGGCGGGCGGCGATCCGCCTCGCACTACGCGCCCTGCGCCGGCGCGGCCGCAACCTGCGCCACGTGGTGGTGGTGGGCAGCGGCTCGCACGCGTGCAACGTCGCCGAGCGTTTGCGCCACGCGCCGTGGACCGGGCTGTCCGTGCGCACCTTCTACAGCGACGATGCGCACGACATCGGCCGCGTCGACGGCGGCGTACCCATCAAAGGTCCGATCGAGCGGCTGCCGCAGGACCTGATCGACGAGCCCGCCGACGAAGTGTGGATCGCGCTGCCGCTGCACGAGGAGGCGCGCATCCGCGCCTGCGCCGAGGGCCTGCGCGTGACGCCGGCGCTGATCCGCTTCGTGCCCGACATCCAGGGCTTCCACCTGATCAACCACTCGGTGAGCGAGATGGCCGGCATGCCCGTGCTGAACCTCACCGACACCCCGCTCGGCGACGCGCGCGCCTCGTGGAAGGCAATCGAGGATTACGTGCTCGCGGCACTCCTCGTCGTGGCGACGCTGCCGCTGTTCGTCGCGATCGCGATCGCCATCAAGCTCACCTCGCCCGGCCCGGTCATCTATCGTCAGGAGCGCGTGACGTGGAACGGCCGCGCGTTCTCGATGCTCAAGTTCCGCACGATGCCGGTCGATGCCGAGAAGACGAGCGGACCGGTATGGTCGGTGCACGGCGAAACGCGCGCGACGCCGTTCGGGGCGCTGCTGCGACGCCTGTCGCTCGACGAATTGCCGCAACTGCTGAACGTGCTGCGCGGCGAGATGTCACTCGTCGGACCGCGTCCGGAACGGCCGGAATTCGTCGCGCAATTCCGCGATCGCGTGCCCGGCTACATGCAGAAGCACATCGTCAAGGCCGGCATCACCGGCTGGGCGCAGGTGAACGACCTGCGCGGCGCAAGCGACCTGTCGCAGCGCATACAATACGATCTGTACTACGTGGAGCACTGGTCGCCGTGGTTCGACCTGCGCATCCTCGCGTTGACGATTTGGCACATCCTGACGACCCGCAACGCGCACTGAGCGCCGACGCGCCCGCGGACGTCGTCGCGCCGCCCGCGCCGACGCCCGCCACCCCGCCTGCGCGCAGTTTCTCGCCGCGGTTCGTCGCCGCGCTTTTCGTCGCAAGCCTCGCCGCATGTCTGATCGCGTATCTCGCGCTCGCATCGTCGCGCTGGTTCGCCGGGACGAGCGACCTGTCGTTCGGTGTCGACCGCCTCGCCATCACGCGCGGCAGCGGCGACGTGGCGAACGGCCGGTTGGTCGTCACGCAACCGGGCGACGACGGCAACGCGATCGTGTCGGTCACGAGCGACTTTCGCGCCCGCGACTTTCCGATCGTCGCGTTTCGCGTCGAGAACGTTCCCGCGGGCGTCAAGGTTGCGCTCCTCTGGCGCACCGATGTCGAGCCTGCGCGCGTCAACACGGTGCCGCTCGACGTCGTCTCGGGCCGGGCGATGCCAATCGACCTGCAGGGGAATGCGCACTGGCTCGGGCGCATCGCGGGACTGGGCCTCGTGCTGAACGGTCGCTTCGAGCAGCCGGTCGAAATCCAGGGCGCCGTCGCGAAATCCGGCGATGCCGCGAGCACGCTGCGCGATCGGGTCGACGAATGGCTGACGCCGGAAACGTTCGCAGGCGCGTCGATCAACACGATCGCGGGCGGCGCGGACGGACAGGCGCTGCCGCTGCCGCTCCTGCTCGCATGCGCGATCGCGCTCGCGATCGGCGTCTTCGCCTGGATGGCGCATCGTCGCGGCGCCGCGGCCGCGCTGGCGTCGGGCTCGATCGCGCTGGTGCTCGCCGGTTGGCTCGTGCTCGATGCGCGCTGGACGAAGAATCTCGCGCATAACGTCGACCTCGCGGCGCGCCGCTACGCGGGCAAGGATTTGCACGCGAAGCACCTCGCCGCCGACGACGCGAATCTCTACGCGTTCATCGACGATGCGCGCCGGCTGATGCCCGAGCGCGGCGCCCGCGTGTTCGTGGTCGCGAACGCCGACTTTTTCCGCGGCCGCGCCGCGTATCACCTCTATCCGCTGAACGTGTGGTTCGACGCCTACCACGACGTGCTGCCGCCGCCTTCGCAACTCAAGAGCGGCGACTGGCTGGTCGTTTACGAGCGTCGCGGCGTGCAGTACGACGCGGCCAGGAAGCGCCTGCGCTTCGAAGGCGTCACGATTCCGGCCGAACTGCGCCTGCTCGAGCACGGCGGTGCGCTGTTCGCGCTGCAGGGCACGGCATCGACCGCGACCGCGGACGCCACCGCCGCGCACGAGGCACGCCGATGATCGACACCCTGCGGCTCGGCGCTGCCTGGGCGCTCGTCGCACTGTTCGGCGTGGCGTTGGTGGTGGTGCTGTCGCATCCACAGCGGTTCGAAACGCGAGTCGCGTTGCGAGGGCACAGCCACCCGGCGTGGACGCTCGGTGCCGGAACGCTCGCCGGCATGTTCGTGCTCACGCTCTGGATGCGGGTGTTGTCGTTCGCGGGACTTCGCTTCGGCATCGCGACGATCGCGCTTCCGCTCGCGCTCGCTGCGATCGGCATCGGCGTGTGGCTCATGGCCTTCCAGCGTCATCGCGGTGTCGTGTTCGCGGAAGAGCGAAGCAACGCATCGATGTCGCCCGCGATGCGCGCGCTCTGGTTTGCGCTCGTCGCCTGGCTCGCCGTGCGGTTTGCACTGCTTCTGCTCGACATCGTGTGGACGCCGCTGTATCCGTGGGATGCGTGGATCCAGTGGGCCACCAAGGCGCGCGTCTGGTATGCGCTCGGCCACATGGTGCCGTTCGCAGGCAGCGAGGCGTGGTTCGCGGCGAACGGCAGCGTATGGCACGACGCGTCGCCCAACTACCCGGCCACCGTACCGTTGTGGCAGGTGTGGTCGAGCCTGGCGCTCGGCCGCTTCGACGACGCGCTGATGAACGTGCCGTGGTGGATCGTCGCGGTGGCACTCGCGTTCGCCGTGTACGGCGCGCTGCGCGACGCGGGCCTGCCGCCGATCGGCAGCATGATCGGCGCGTGGCTCGCGTCGTCGCTGCCGCTCGCCAACATCCACGTCGCGCTCGCGGGCTACGCCGACTTTCCGATGGCGGTGTACTACGCCGCGGCCGCCGTCGCTCTATGGCGCTGGACGCGATCGCGCGCACTCGCCGATCTTCTGCTCGCCCTGCTCTTTGCGGTCGCGTGCCCGACGATCAAGACGCCGGGCATCGTGTGGGCGCTGACGCTCGTGCCCGCGCTCGTCGTGGTGCTGGCCGGCCGTCGCGCACCGCGGGTGCTCGGCGCGGGCGCGCTCGTGGCCCTGTTCGCGCTGCTCGTGCTCGCGCAGACGCATCCGGTGGTGCTCGGCTATCGGCTGCACCTCGATTTCGCGCCGCCGTGGCAGGGGCTCGTCGACAGCCTGTTCCTGCTCGGCAACTGGAACCTGCTCTGGTACGCGTTCATCGCCACCGCCATCGTCGGCTGGCGCGTGGTGCGCACTCCGGCGCTCGCGCCGCTGTCGGCGATCGTCGCCGCGGGCCTCGCGTTCCTCGCCGTCGTGTTCGCGTTCACGAACGCTCGCGACTGGGTGGCCGGGCAGACCACGATCAATCGTGCGCTGCTGCACATCGCGCCGCTCGCGATCGTCTGGATGACGCTCATCGTCGACGCGTGGCGAAAGCAGATCGCCGCGAGCGGCCCGATCACTGCCGCAGCCGCATGACGACGCTCGAGCTTCCCGGCGTCACGCTCGCCTGCGTCGACACGCGCAACCACGCGCTCGCGCTGCGCGCGCTCGAGCGCTCGCTGCGCGGCGTACGCTTCGGTCGCATCGCATTCTTCACGGATGCGGTCCCACCGGACGTCATGGTGCCGGGCGGCATCGATGTCGTACCCATCGCGCCGCTCGCCTCGCGCGACGACTACTCGCGCTTCGTGCTGAAGTCGCTCGCCGAACACGTGGCGACGCCGCACGTGCTGCTCGTGCAATGGGACGGCTACGTCGTCAATCCGCAGGCGTTCGACACCGCGTTCCTCGACTGCGATTACATCGGCGCGAAGTGGTACTGGTACGACGACGCAATGCGCGTGGGCAACGGCGGATTTTCGCTGCGCTCGCGCAAGCTCCTCGACGCGCTGCAGGACCCGCGCATCGAACTCGTCGACGCCGAGGACGTCACGATCGGGCGCACGTACCGGCCGCTGCTCGAGCGCGAGTTCGGCATCCGCTTCGCGCCGGAAGCGCTCGCCGATCGCTTCGCGTTCGAAGCCGCCTATCCGGCCGGCATGCCGTTCGGCTTCCACGGGCTCTACAACTTCTGTCGCACGGTGCCGCCGTCCGAGCTCGCAGCACTCGCGCCGATGTTCTCCGACGCGATCGCGCGCTCGTTGCAACTCGCGCAACTCGTTCGCAATTGCGTCGCGCTCGCCCAATGGGAGCCGGCCGCCGCGCTTGCACGGCGCCGGCTCGCGGCGATGCCGGAAGATGCGGAGATGCGGACGCTGCTCGCGCGCGCCGACGCGGGCCTCGCGCAAGGTCCGATCGTCGGGCGCAACGATCCGTGTCCCTGCGGCAGCGGCAAGCGGTACAAGCAGTGCCACGGCGCGCTCGGAAATGCGGCGCAACCCGCGCCGCCCGCGCGCGCGAGCCCCCCGGCGTCGTCGGCGCAAAGCCTCGCGCAACGCGGACTCGCCGCGCACCAACGCGGCGATCTTGCAGCCGCCGAGCGCGACTACCGCGCAGCGCTCGCACTCGATGCAGGCCATCCGCTCGCGATGCATTTCCTCGGCGTCGTCACGTATCAGCGCGGCGACGCCGCCGTGGCGCTGCCGCTGCTCGAGCGGTCGGCGGCGCTCGTGCCGGACGAACCCGAGTTCCACAACAACGTCGGGCTCGCGCTCGCGGCACTCGATCGCAACGATGCGGCGGTCGACGCCTACCGTCGCGCGCTCGCCCTGAAGCCCACGCACGCGACCGCGTGGAACAACCTCGGGCTCGTGCTGCAGGCGGCGAACCGGCTCGATGAGGCGATCGATGCGTTCCGGAGAGCGCTCGCCGCGGCGCCATCGTTCGCCCATGCGCACTGGAACCTCGCGCTCGCGTTGCTCGCGTCGGGCGACCATGCCGAAGGACTCGCCGAGTACGAGTGGCGGCTTCGCATTCCCGAACTTTCGGGACCGATCCGGCAACGTTCGCTTCGTCGATGGCAGGGCGAAGACCTCGCGGGCAGGCGCATCCTGCTTTCGGCGGAGCAGGGGCTCGGTGATGCGATCCAGTTCGTGCGCTTCGCCCGGTATCTTGCCGAACGCGGCGCGCACGTCGTCGTGGAGGCCGTGCCCGCGCTGCAGCCGTTGCTCGCGACTGCGAGGGGCGTGCACGAGACGATTGCCAGCGGCGCGGCCATCGACGATTGCGAGTTCGAGTTGCCGCTGTTGTCGCTGCCGCATCGGCTCGGCCTGTCAGCGGAAGACGTCGGCACGAGCGGCGCGTATCTCGCGGCGGATCCCGTCCGCCGCGAGGCGGCGGAAGCCACGCTTGCTGCACGCTCTGCCGATGGGACGTTTCGCATCGGCGTCGCCTGGGCCGGCTCGCCGCGTCATCGCAACGACGCTCGCCGCTCGATGACGCTCGCCGCGCTCGCGCCGCTGTTCTCGCTGCCCGGCGTCCTGTGGCAGTCGCTGCAGATCGGTCCCGCCGCTTCGCAACTCGCGGCGCTTGCGGCGGCGCGAAACGTCGTTCCGCTCGATCCGAACACGCCGCTCGCGTTCACGGCGGCGCTCATCGACGCCCTCGACGGGGTGGTGACCGTCGACACGAGCATCGCGCATCTCGCCGGTGCACTCGGCAAGCGCGTCCACGTGCTGCTGCCCTATGCGCCCGACTGGCGCTGGGGCCTCTCCGGTGAGCGCACGCCGTGGTATCCGAGCGCGCGACTCGTGCGTCAGCCTGCGATCGGCGACTGGGCGAGCGCGGTGACGGCGCTGCGCGGCGCGCTCGACCGCGATCTTCAGCGCGTGGCGAGCACCTCGGCGAACGCGCGCACCGGCGCCTGATCGTCGAAGAGCGACGGCACGGCGTCGCCGATCGTTTTGCGCAACCGCGTGCGCCACGCGACATCGTCCGCGACGCGTGTCGCGATCGCGACGTAGTCGCCGGCGCTCGTCGCGACGAGTTCCTGCGCGCCGACGATGTCCAGCATGGCCGCACTCTGCCGGCCGCGCATGTACGTCCCCGGCAGCGTGACGACCGGCAGGCCACAGGCGAGCGCGTCGAGGCTCGTGTTGCCGCCCGACCAGTCGAGCGTGTCGAGCATCGCGTCGCATGCGAGGTTGATGCGCAGGTAATCGTCGTGCGGCTGCGGCGGCAGCACGATCAGCCGCTGCGGCGCGACGCCGTGGGCGTCGAACACGCGGTGAAGACGTGTGACGAAGCGATCGGTAACGCGTGGGTGGCGTCCGTCGAACATCACGAGCGATGCGCGCGGATTGGCCGCGAGCACGCGCGCGAACAGCGCATCGTTGTCCGGATGGACTTTGAAGAGCGACTGCGGACACAGGAACAGCACCCGATCTTCCGGGAGGCCGAAACGCGCGCGCGGCGCGGGCTCCGGCACCTGCGGGCGCCGGTACGACGTGCCGATGCCCGGCAGCCGCACGAGCTTCTCGGTGTAATGCGCGTCGGCGTCCGGCGGCTCCATCGCCCCGCAGGTCACGAACACGTCGATCGTCGCGTGCCCGCTCGTCACCGGGTGGCCCCAGCCGGCGAGCTGGCGCGGCGCGAGCCGCAGCGCGGCCAGCGCGAACGTCGTGTGGTCCATGCCGAGCTCGGGAAACACCAGCACGTCGAGCGCATCGTCGCGGATCGCGGCCGCGACCACAGACGGCCGCGCGCGGCTGCCGCCGAACTCGACGAAGCGATCGGCGCGCGCCGCGATCTCGCGCGCGATCGCGTCGTCGCCCGGATGCAGCTGGTACACGAACACCTCGAAGCGCTCGCGGTCGAGGTCGGCGATCCAGCTACGGAAGTAGCGACCGGCCGTGCCGTCGTGGAAGAACGCCGATGCGAAGCCCACGCGCATGCGTTCGCGCGATCGATGCTGCGCTCGGGGCACCTCGCGCCATTGCGGCGCCGCGGTGGCGATCGCACGCTGCACGAATTGCCCGTACGACGCCTGCAGCGCGCGATCGTTGCGGCCCTGGTACGCGAGGAAGAAGTTCGTCCAGCGCAGCCCGTCGAGCACGTCGTTCGGCTGCAGGCCGTGCACGAGCTCGTCGACGCGCTCGTGCAACTCGGCGAGGCCTTCGGCGAAGCGCTCGCGCGCGCGCGTCACGTCGTCGGCGTCGCCGTAGATCATCGGCAGCGACAGGCGCGCGCCGAGCGCCCCGCGCAGGTCGCGGCGATCGAGCGCGTGGCCGCGGCGGTACGCGTCGACCGCACGCGGCAGGTCGTCGCGTTCCGCATGCACGCGCCCGAGGTTGAACCATTCGCCGGCGCTGTCCTGCGGCGCCTGCGCGATCGCCTGCTCGTAGAGCGGCATCGCTTCGTCGAGCGCGCCGCGCTCGCGCAACAGACCCGCGAGCGCGACGACGATCGCACGGAGCGGCGGCTGGCTACGCGGCCGCGACAACGCGGCCCCGAGCAGCGCCTCGGCGCGTGCGCCTTGCCCGCCATCGCGCCAGGTGACCGCCACGTTCGCAATCGCGAGCTCGTAGTCGGGCTTCAGCACGACGGCGCGCTCGAACGCGACGCGCGCCTCGTCGAACCGGCCGAGCGTGCGCAGCGCATTGCCCAGATTGTTGAAGCCGCGCGCGTTGCGCGGATCGAGCGCCACGACGCGCGCGAACGCGTCCGCTGCGCGCTTCGCGTCGCCCTGCTCGCCACGGAGGATGCCGAGCAACTGATGCGCTGCGACAAAGGACGGCGCGTGACGGACAGCTTCCTCGAGGCTCGCGATCGCCGCGTTCGCATCGCGGCGGCGCTCGGCGAACTGCGCCTTGGCGTAGTGCGCGAGCGCATCGACCGGATGCCGTGCGAGCGCGGCGTCGACGTGCCGCTCGGCGAGCGCTGCATCGCCCGCACGTTCAGCACACGCGGACAGGAGAAGGTGGGCCGCCGCGGCATCCGCCGCATCCGCTGCATCGGCGAGTGCGGCGCATTCGGCGCGCGCGCCTGCGATGTCGCCCGCGGCAAGTCGCGCCCGGGCGTGCTCGAGTGCCGATTTCGTGGTCATCGCGGCCCGCGCATCAGCGCTTCCGGCGCACGCGCTTCGAGCGCCTGCACGTACGCGTCCTCGAGGTGGCGCGTATGCGCAACCATGTCGGTGAGCGCCGAATGCGCGATGTCGTCGCGAATGCGCTGTCGCACGTCGCGCTGGAATGCCGCGTCGGTCGCGAGCCGCACCGCAATCGCGACGTAATCGGCGCCCGACTGCGCGATCGTATCCGTGACGCCGAGATTGGACAGGATCGAGAACGACGTGCGCTCCGCGTGGCGGCGACCGATCAGCGTGACGACGGGCACGCCCATGTCGAGCGCTTCGAGCGTACCGTTCACGCCGCCGTACGGCATCGGATCGAGCACGAAGTCGACGACGCGATAGCGTGCCTGGTTCTCCGCGTCGTCGCGTCCCTGCGGCACGAACACGACGCGATGCGCGCCGACGCCGGCTAGCGCCGCGAGGCGGAGGAATGCCGGACGAAGCCCTGGATGTACGGGCGAGAACGCAAGCCGCGCGTTCGGCAGCCGCGCGAAAACGTCGCGCCACAGTGCCAGGCAGCGTTGCGACAGCTTGAGCGGCGTCGAGAACGCTGCAATCACGACCGCATCCTTGTCGATCCCGAGCGACGCGCGGCTGAACGGCGCGTTCGGCGAGGCTTCAACGTGACGATACGGATACACGCAGCCGCTCATCGCGAGCAGCGGCTCGATCTGATGCGCCGGGTCGTGCGCGAGATCGGCGTAGCGGTCGGTGAGCTTGAAGTCGATCGCCGACATGGCGAGCGTGCCCGCGCTCGCGACGTGGGTGATCTGCACGCGCGCGGGCTTGCGCGCCAGGATGCCGGGACGCGCGCCCTTCGTGTGCGTGGACAGGTCGACGAGCACGTCGAGATCGTCGGCGGCGATCGCGGCGACAGCTTCGCGATCGCTTTGTGCGTCGACGCACGTGAAGCGCGTGAACAGCGGTTCGAAACTCGACGTCCATGCGTCGCGCGCCGCGGTCGTCGCGTAGCCGAAGATCTCGAACCGCTCGTGGTCGTGATGGCGCAGCGCCTCGTACATCATCTTGCCCATCACGTGATTGCGGAAGTCGCCGGACAGGTACCCGATGCGAATCCTGCCCGGGCGCCGCTCGAGTCCGCGTGGCATCGGCTCGCCGTACATGTTTTGCGACAGCGCGTCGTGCGTGCGCGCGTAGCGGCCGATCAGGTCGGCCTCGACGTCGAAGAAATGCAGCAGGTAGACGAGTTGCTGCAGCGCGTCGAGCATCTCGTCCGCGCGTTCCGCGGTGAAGCGGCCGTGTCGCAGCCCGTCGAGGTAGCGCTCGACGCGCTCGAAGTCGCCGCGATACGCGCTCACCTCGAGCGCATTGACGGCGAGCGCGACCTGCGCCGGCGCCTGCTTCTCGAACCGCTCGAAGTTCGCGTACCACGCCTCGACGCGTCCCGTGGCGAGCAGCGCGTCGGCGAGCGCCTTGAACGCGGGCACGTGCGAAGGCGCGTGCTGCAGGACATGCGAGAACGCCGCAATCGCCGCGTCGGCCCGCCCCTGCTGCTCGAACACGACGCCGAGGTTGAAGTGCGCCGCATCGAGATCGGGACGAAACGCCAGCGCGCGCTGGTACGCGCGCGCCGCCTCGCCCGCCTGGTGCGCGGTCTGCAGCGCGACGCCGAGGTTGTAATGCGCATCGCCGTTCGTGGGATCGTGGGCGAGCGCGCCTGCGAAAGCCGCGATCGCCGCGTCGGCGCGGTCCGCCGCGAGTTCGGCCTGGCCGAGCGCGCGCTGCAGCGGCGCCGATGCCGGCTCGAGCGACAAGCCTTCGCGCGCGACGTCCACGGCGGCATCGGCATCGCGACGATCGATCAGCGCCGCAACGAGTGCGACGCGCGCGTCGACGTACTCGGGCGCGACCGCGACCGCTTCACGAAAGTGCGCGAGCGCACTCTCCGCGTCGCCCGCGTCACGGGCGGCCGCGCCGGCGAGGTACAGCGTTGGCGCGTGATCGGGCTCGATCTCGAGCAGCGATGCGTACGCGTCGCGCGCGGCCTGCACGTCCCCCTGGCGATGGGCGAGCACCGCTGCCTGGAATCGCTCGTCGAGGTCGCGCGGCGTCAACGCTGCCGAAGGCGTGTTCGCGACGTCGCGCCGCGCACAGCGAAGCGCGTCGACCCAAGCGTCGCGATCCGTCGCATCGAACCTGCGCTCGAACAAGGCATCGCGTGCGCGGCATCGCTCGCGCTCGATCGCCCACAGGTTCCGTGCGGGATGCAGCGCGAGGAGCGGCGCGGACGGAAGATCGACACCACCCGTGTCGATCAGCACGTCGAGGTCGCGGGCCACGAGCGCACGCGCGACGACGTCCGGCGTGTCGAGCGACGGCGGCACGACGATGCATTCGACGTCGTCGCCGAACGAGCGCGAGATCGTGTCGCGACAGGCTTGCGCATCGCCCGCGGCTGCGAGCAGCCCCACGCGAAGCGCGCCCGCCGCCCGAACCGGCCACTGCAACGGACGATGTGAACGGTGCAAGGCAACGCTGGCCGCCACGTAGCGTGCGACGATTTCCGCGGCGACGTCGTGCCGGCCGACCGCGCGCAACGCGACTGCGACGCGGCGAAGCGCATCCTCGTCGCCACGGGCGACGGGCGCAGCGAGCGCCGCGCGCGCGAGGGCCGACGCGATGTCGACCGCCGATGAACCGATCGACGCGTCGGCGCTCGATTCGGCACGCTCTGCGCCCGATTCCGCGACCGCGACGAGCAGGCGCAGCGGCCAGGGCCCGGCGTCGAGCGCGCTGCGCAGCTGCTCGCGTTGCGCGTCGTCGCCACGATCGCCGTTCGCGTCATCGACGCTCACGTGACGGAGCAACGTCGCGAGCGCGCTCGCGCGCGCGTCGTCGCTGCGCAGCGCGATCACGCGGTCGATCGCATCGCGGCTCGCAGCGAAATCGCCCCCCGCGGCGAGCGCGTCCGCGAGCGCGTGCCAGCTTGCCGCGTGCGCGGGCACGTCCGCGACCAGCGCACGCCATTGCTCGATCGCCTGCGCGGGCTGCCCGGTATGCCAGGCGATCTCTGCGACGTGGAAGCGCGCGTCGACGCCGCGCGGTTCGTCGCGCAAGGCGCGACGATAGCAAAGCAGCGCGTCGATGATGCGTCCGGCCACATGATGCTCGCGCGCGCGGCCAAGCCACGCGCCATATCCGTTCGCCGCCATCGTCAGTTGCCGAGACGCGCCTTCAGCGCCTCGATCAGCGGTGCCGGCGTGACGCGATGCAAAAGCCGTCCCATCCGGGTGGCGCGTAACGCCCGCGCGCGCCGCGCCCAGACGCCACCGCGCGGCGCGGGCTGCGCGGCGACGTTTTCGAGCGCCCCTTCGGCAACCGCCGGCGGCGTCCACGCGCGGTATCCCAACGCATCGCGGATGCGCCGGTTCGGGAAGGCGGCCGAAGCCATGCCACCGGACTCCACTTCCTGCAACACGGTGTCCGGCGCGCCGTGGGTGCGGCGCTGATCTTCGACGTGCGACACGCGAAACGTCGCCCCCAGCGCACGAAAGAAATCCGGCCACGCTTCGCCGGGCGCGCGGTCGAATGCGAAGCGCACGACGTGGTCGCCCGCATGGTCCTCGAAACGACAGCGTGCAGCCGAAACGATGGCGAGGTAATGCCGGCTCGTGTCGCGCAATTCGCTCACGCGCGCGCGAACCCGCGCTTCGCCCGCGACGTCGTCCTCGTCGACGACATGCAGCACGCCGCGTTCGTGACGATCGAGCGCGAGGCGCGAGATCGCGGCGTCGCGAATCGCCCGCAGTGGATCGGCTGCGACGTAGTCGCGCACCATCGCGTCGTAATGCGGGTAACGCGTCGCGATCAGCGCGAGGTTCTTCGTCCCGAGATCGGCCTTGCGTCCTTCGAACGAGCGGCCGCCGGCATGCACGACGAACGCGTCGTCCGCGAGCACGTTGCGCCAGCCCGCGCGCGCCGCGCGCAGGCACCAATCGTTCTCCTCGCCGTAGCCGGCGCCGAACGCCATGTCGAACAGGCCGAGCGCGTCGAGCGCCGTACGGCGGACGAACATGCAAAAACCCACCCCCGTCGGCAGGTCGGGATACGTGGGCACCGCGCGCTCGCGCAACACGCGCGCGACGCGCTCGGCATCGGCCCACGGGTTGTCCTCGCAGAAGCGCGGAAACGAGCAGATCTCGGCATTGTTCGAAAACGGCGTCACGGTCGCGATGCGCGCGTCGGACGCCGCGCAGGCGGCGAGCGCCTCGAGCCAGCCCGCCGTCACGATCGTGTCGGAATTGAGCAGCACGACGTCGCCTCGCGCCTGCCGCATGCCGCGATTGGCGGTGAACGTGAAGCCTTCGTTGCGCGCGTTGCGCAGAAGCTCGATGCGCGGGTCGCGCCGCGACGCGAGCTCGTCGAACAGCGTGGCGACGCCGGGATCGGTCGAGCCGTCGTCGATCAGCACGAGGCGCGTCAGCGCCGGCGTGCACGCGAGCACCGCGTCGACGCAGCGGCGGACGTCGCCGGCGGCGTTGTAGACGGGCACGACGACGTCGATCGTGCCGGGCGTCGCCATCAGAGGCTCCGTACGCGCTGCCACAGGCGGCGCGCGAGAACGAGCGGCAGCATGCACCACCAGCGCACGCTTTCGCGATACGCGATCAGGCGCTCCTGCGCCCCGATCTGGCGATTCAGCCGGTCGCGCTCGGCCGCCGCCTGCACGAGCGCGTCGTCGAGCTCCGCGTGACGATGACGAAGCTCGTTTGCTTCGCGGTCGCGTGCCGCGATGACGCCGTCGCGATACTCGACCATCGTCTTCAGCTCGGCGGCATAGTGCATCTGCGCGCGCAACGCGTCGTCGCGCTCGCGCGCCAGCGCATCGAGGCGCAGCACTTCGCGCGCCTCGTGGTCGATGCGCGCCCATTCCGCGTCGTCGGCATCGGCGTAGATCGAAAGCGCCGGTGCGTCGCGAAGCGCGGCAGGATGGCGCGCCGCGACGACGATGTAGTACATCGCCGCGGGCACGCGCGCCTCGGCGACCGCCGACGGCGAGCCGGACATGGCCTCGAACGCCGAGCCGCCGGCCTCGCGCCAGATCGCGGAGCCGAGATAGCGCCGCTGGCAGAACCAGTCCGACGCGGGGAAATGCGGCGCGAGGCGCGCCGCGAGCTCGTCGCGGTCGAGCTCGTGCACATGGAACGGGTTCGCGTAGGCGCGTGCGTCGCTGTATTCGGGGCGGTTCGGCGACGAAATGATCAGCACGCCGTCGGGCGCGAGCACGCGCCCGAATTCGTCGAGCATGCGGCGCTGGTCGTCGTCGCCGACGTGCTCGATCGTCTCGAACGAGACGATCGCGTCGACGCTCGCGTCGGGCAGCGGAAGCGCCGTGACCGAGGCGGTGTCGAAGCGCAGGTTCGCGAGGCTCGCGTAGCGCTCGCGCGCGGCCGCGACGACCTGGGGCTCGATGTCGATGCCAACGACACTCGCGGCGATGGGGGCGAGCAAGGCCGAGCCATAGCCTTCGCCGGAAGCGGCGTCGAGCACGCGCCGCCCGGCGACAAAACGGCGCGCGAATGCATAGCGGTGGCAATGCTCGTACGCGATCTCTCCCGAAACGCCGGGGAGAAAGCGCTCGCCAGTGAAGTGGTCGATCGCGCTCAAGTGACTTCCGTGCGCGCTTCGCGCTTCGGGACGGATTCGCGCGCAGGAGCGCCGGTGGCGCTCAACGGTGGACGCGCAAAGCCTCGATTTTACCGGACACGCGCCTTGCCGCCGCCCTGACTTGGCCTTCCCTCCGCGCTGAAGCGCGTCCACTCCGCCCACAGATGCCACGCGCTCGATTCGCTGCGTACGGCATCGTCGAGAAGCGCCGCGAGTGCCTGCATCGCGTGTGCCGGATCGGCGGGCATCGTGCGCAAGCGGATGCGACGCGCGCCGTGGCCGTCGAGCGTGGCGATGAACGCGACGACGGGGACGCCCGCATCCTGCGCGATCTGGAGCAGGCCGTCGGGCCATTGCAACGATTGACCGAGCAGCTCGACGCGCGTCGAATGCGTTGCCTCGGGCACGTCGATCAATCCGACGACGGACGTGCCGCCGCGCAAGGCCGACGCGATGCGTTCGCGGCTGCCGCCCACGAGAATGACCGGGGCGCCGCTTGCGCGCTCGACGCAGCGCTTGCGAAAGCGCATGAAGCGAAGGCGCAGCGGCTGGCCCGGGCATTGACGCGCGGTGACGTTCGCCGCGAGGAACGACGCCCGGTACCCGAGGCGCCGCAGATGACGAAGCGTCCAGAACGCGTTGCCGTAGTGAAAGCCGACGAAGAGGCACGGTCCGGGCGGCAGCGCATCGGCCTCGACGACGACGTGGCAGTCGAGATAGCGATCGCCGCGGAAGAACGCGAGCGCGGGATCGACGTGATCGACGATGCGCATCAGCCGATGCGCACTCGACCACGACGCGTCGTCGTCGACGAGGCCGTGCACGCGACACGCCTCGCGTGCGCGATCGGCTTCATGCGCGAACGCGCGACCACGCCGCGCAATCAGGCGCAGCAAACGCCACGCGAGCGACCAGGGCAACAGGATTGCGATCGCCGGAAACAACAGGCATTCGCGAAGATCGCGTGGCAGCGTCGCGACGCGCGCACGCTTCGCGCTCCCGGGACGAGCGGGCTCCGCTGACCGCTTCGCCGCCGCGCGCGACCTCTCGTCCACCGCGTCAGTGCGCACGGCGGTGGCCGAGGTCGAACACGGCGATCGCGTCGTCGCGGTACATCGGCGCGCCGAGCGCCTGCTCGATGCGCGGCAGGCAGGCGTCGACGTCGGGCCAGTCGACCTTCGCATCGGGCGGCGTCTTCCACGCCTTGCGGTGCATCACCAGATAACGCGCGCCGAACGTATCGCCGGCGAGCACATTGGCGACATGCACGAAAAAGCGAAAATGCAGGCCGCGCGCCTGCGGCGGGTACTCGCCGAAATCGCGCACGCCGCACACGGGCGTGACGAGGCCAATCTTCACGTATTGGCGATGCACCTGCTGGTACCACGGGAACGGATCGAAATTCGATTCGAGCCGCCACGGCGCCTCGATCAGCGTGATCGACGCCGGCGGCAGCTTCGCGAGGTCGCGATAGAACGCGGGCATCGGCTCCTTCGGAATCTGTCGCACGTAGGGGTTGTGCGCGGGATCGTAATCGAACTGGAAGCGCGCGTGGCCCATGAACTGATTGGGAGTGTAGAGCCATCCGGGCATCGGCCCGGTGACGAACAGCACGGCGATGCCGGCCGCCATCGAGAGCGGCGCGAGCCACGCGAAGCGCAGCCATTCCACGAGCGCGACCGCGCCTTCGGCGGCGAACAGCAGCGCGAACGGCAGCGCGGGCAGCATGTAGCGCGCGTAGACGCCGGGATGCTGGATCCACGCGGGGCGTGCCAGCGCGATCGCGATCGCCGGCACGACGATCAGCGCGAGCGCGTAGCCCGTGAACTCGGCATCGCGCCGATGAAGACGCGCGACACCGGTGGCCGCGAGCACGACCATGACGGCGAGGCAGAGCGGCCAGCGCGTGCCGGCCATCATCAGCAACGTGCGATAGGCGCTCTCGACGGTGACCGCGTCGACGCCCGTCTTCTCTCCGAGCTGGCCGCTCGCACCGGCGAGCGGCGGCACGAGCGCGATCGCGAGCGGAAGCGCGGTGATGGCGCCGAGTGCCGCGAGCCGGCGCACCTCGCGCCGCGCGTCCACGACGAGCGCAGCGCGGGCGCCGTACCACGCGAACGGCAGCAGCGCGAACGCGAGCGCGACGAGGTGCAGCCAGCCCGCGGCGAACGTCGCGACGACGTAGAGCGCGGCGAACGTGCCCGCGTGCGGCGCACGGCGCCACCAGCGACGAAACGCGATCACCGCGACGAACGTGAAGAGGCACGTGATCGCGTACGGACGTGCGGTGCGCGACAGGTACACGGCAAGCGGCGACACCGCGAGCAGCGCCACCCACGTGGCGGCTTCGGGCAGGCGGATCGTGCCGCGCAGCAGCCACGGCGCGACGACGAGCAGCGCGACGCCGGCGACGAGCATCGGCACGTGCATCCGCCATTCGGTCAGCCCACCGTGCAGCGCAAGGAAGCGATCGTAGAGCGTCAGCGGAATGCTGTAGTCGGCGGTGCCGAAGTTCGTCGCGATCTGCGCGGCGTCGAAGCGCAGCAGCGCGTGGATCGCGTGCCATTCGTCGTCCACGAGAATCTGGATCGGCAGTTGCGTGACGCGCAGCCACGCACCGAACGCCAGCGCGAGCATGAAAACGAGCTGCCACGCGTGGCGATCGACGTTCGCGCGCGCCGCCCACGATGCGCTGGAAGGCGTGCTCCTGATCGACGCAGTGATAATCTGCGCGTCCCGATTCATGCCGTCCGCCGGTCGCCGCCTCGTCCGTGAAGCGCTTCGTCCTCGCCTACCATTCGCATCGCGTGCTCGGCGACGATTACGCGCATAACGATCACGTCGCGCTGGCGGCGGATCTGCGCGTGATCCACGGGGCCGGCGCACACGTGGTTTCGCTCGACGCGATCGTCGATGCGATCGATACGCCGCATCGCACGACGTCGGACGACGCGGTCGCCGAAGTCGCGCTCACGTTCGACGACGGCCCACGCTACGACTTCGCCGATTTCACGCATCCGCATCTGGGCCTGCAGCGCGGCTTTGCGAACCTCCTGCGCGACTTTGCGCCTGAGCAACCGTTGCATGCGACGAGCTTCGTGATCGCCTCGCCTGACGCGCGGCGCAACATGGAGACGACGTACGATCCTGCGCACAGCTACGTCGGCGCGGATGCGCTTGCCGACGACTGGTGGAACGCGGCGATCGACGCCGGCGCGCTTTCGATCGCGAATCACAGCTGGGATCACCTGCACGAGCGGCTGCCGCGCGTCGCGCATTCGGCGCAGGCACGTGGCGACTTCAGCAGCGTCGAGACGCACGACGACGCCGACGCGCAGATCGCCGCGGCCGGCGACTACATTCGCAAGCGCACGCGCGATCGCATGGCGCCGTGGTTTGCATATCCGTTCGGCCATTACAACGCGTTTCTCGTCGACGAATACCTGCCGCGAAACGCTTCCCGCCTCGGCCTGCGCGCCGCGTTCACCACCGATGCGCGTCCCGTCGACGTCTACACGAACCGCTGGTGCGTTCCGCGCTACGTGTGCGGTCATCACTGGACGAGCCCCGGCGCATTGCGCGCGATCCTGACCGAAAAGTAGGTCGGACCTACCTATTCTCACGAGACGCGCGCATATCCGACAGCCGTTGCCGAAGAAGTGGAGCCTGACCCTACTTTTGGCGCAGCCATCAGAACGGCCCGATCGCGGCGACTTCGTCTTCGATCGCGCAGCGGTCCGCGTCGGAGAGGCCCGGCCGCCACTTCGCGACCAGCAGCGGATGGCGCGTGGGCGAGAAGCCCGCGCGGATGTCCGCCTGGTACGCCTTGCGATCGCCGCAGTAGCCGAACCATGCATCGCAGTCGGTGAGCTCGCGAAACGCCGCTTCGACCATCAGTTGTGCGACACCGCCGCGCTCGCGGCACACGCCGAAGTGCTCGCGCGGCATGCGCCGATAGAACGTCGGGCTCACGCACATGCCGCCACCAAGGTAATAGCGGCCGCAGCGGATCCAGTTGCAAAAGCCGACCGCTTCGATGCGCGCGTCGTCCCAGCGATAGAACGCGACGTATTGTCGCCACGCGCCGGCCGGCGCCGCAGCCGGCAAACCGGCGACATCGTGCGGCACCGGGAAGTCGCTGCGGAAGCATTCGCGAAACAGCGCGCTCGCGTAATAGCTCGCGTCGGCGAAGCGCTCGAGATGGAATGCATCGTCGAACGTGCCGGTCGCGCTGCCCGCGTCGCTGGACAACGGATCCACGGGGTCCCCGGCACTCAACGGTCCACGCCGTCGTGCCAGCGATGCGCGAGATGCACCACCCCCAGCTCTCGTGTGCGGCCGCGCACGACGAGGTCGCGCTCGACGTGATCGAACACGCGCATGCCTTCGGGATCCGCGGCGTGCGCACGCAGCCAGTACTTGCCCGGCGCAAGCGGCAGCGCGGGAAACGTGATCGAGAACTCGAACGCGTGATCGCCGATGCGGCGAACCGCGACGTCGTCCATGTCGGAGGCGATACCGAACACCGGCGTGCCGTCGGCGCGCACGATGCCGACGACGACGACCGGCGCGCGGCCGTCCGGAGAGTAGGCGCGACCGCGCAGCGAGACATCGTCGCCCTGCGACACCTGATCGGCGCTCGCGTCGAGGGCCTCGATCGCGTACGCGCCCGACGCCTTCGCTTCGGCGAGCGGCATCCCGGCCTTCGCCGTCGCCGACTTCTCCTCGTGGTACGCGAGGTACGCGCGCGTGACGTCTTCGGCCGGACCGTACTGCGCGACGCGCCCGTCCTTCAGCCACAGCGCGTGCGCGCACAGTTTCTGGATGTGATACATGCTGTGCGAGCAGAGCAGCAGCGTGCCGCCGCCGTCGAGGAAGCGCTCCATCCACGCCACGCAGCGCTTCTGGAACGACTCGTCGCCGACCGCGAGTACCTCGTCGGTGATCAGGATTTCCGGCGACAGCGCCGTCGCGACCGCAAAGCCGAGCCGCACCACCATGCCGGACGAGTACTGCTTGATCGGATCGCGGATGTGGTCGCCGAGATCGGCGAACGCGATGATCTCGTCGCGCTTCGACGCGATCTCGCGCTGCGAAAGCCCGAGGAGCGCCGCGGCGAGGTCGATGTTCGCAAGGCCGGAGTATTCGGGATGGAAGCCCGCGCCGAGCTCGAGTAATGCGCCCACGCGCCCGCGCACGTCGACGTCGCCGCGTGTGGCCTTGACGACGCCGGCGATGATCTTGAGCAGCGTCGACTTCCCGGCGCCGTTCTCGCCGATGATCCCGAGCGATTCGCCGCGCTCGAGCGTGAACGACACGTCGTCGAGCGCGCGGTACGCGTGCGCGGCCGCTCGCCCGCGCAGCAGGTCGAACACGAGGCGCATGCGGCCTGCGCGCGTCTCGATCTTCGCGTAGTCCTTGCCCACGTGCGCAAGACGCATCAGCGTCGTCGGGCGCTCGCTTTCCGGCGGCGGTGTCGTTGCACGCACCGGCGCGATCGTCTTGCTGCGCGCCACCACATCCGCGTCTGGCGTCATCAGACGAAATCCTCGAAATGCGGCGACAGGCGCCGGAACACCCAATGACCCGCCGCGAACAGCAGCAGCGCCGTCACGACCGCGATCGCATCGCTCCACACGAGGGCAAGCCGGCCATCGAGCAGCGCGTCGCGCAGGCGCTCGACGACCCAGCCGAGCGGATTCGCTGCGACAATGCTCCGCACGCTTTCCGGGACCAGCGACACCGGATAGAGGATCGGCGTCACGTACATCAGGATCATCAAGAGCGGCGCGAGCACGTGCTCCACGTCGCGCACGAACACCTGCACGGCGGCGAGCGCGAGCGCGATGCCGCTGATCCCCAGTGCGACGATCAGCCAGATCGGAATGGCGAGCGCGAAGCCGGAGAGGTGGATCGGCTGTCCCATGAGCTTCAGCACGACGAGCACGGCGACGTAGCCAGCGAACTGGAGCGCGAGCGTCGCGAGCACCGACGCGAGCACGACGAGCTCGTGCGGGAACGCGACCTTGCGGATCATGCCCGCGTAGCCCGGCAGGCTCAACGTGCCGCGCATTAGCGCCTCCTGCGCGGCGATCCACGGCCACAGCGCAACCGCCACGAACGCGAGAAAGCTCGACCCCGCGAAGCCCGTCGCGCGAAATACGTTCGTGAACACGAAATCGTAGACGCCGAGGAGCGCGAGCGGCGACAGCAGGGCCCAGGCGAGGCCGGTGACGCTGCCGAGATAGCGCGACGTGAGCTCGCGCCGCAGGAAATGCGCGAACAGCGCGCGGTCGCGCGCACGGAGGACGCTCGCGCGGTCGCGGGTCGTCCAAGCGGACGCAGCGCCCTGCATCATGTGGTTCGCGCGCCGGCCCGCGCGTGCGGCATCAGTTCGCCTTCGGTTCGGGTCCGGGCTTTGCCGGCGGCGCGGCACCGACCTGCGTCGGGTCGGCGTGCGTCACCAGCGCATCGATCGCTGGCTGGTTGACCTCGAGCGTCGCGTCCGAGTTGATCTCGCGGAACCGCACCTCGCGCTGGTCGGCCAGGTAGCGCTGCTTGAGCGACGCGAGGATGGCGCCCTTCGCTTCATCGAACGTCTGCGGACGCGCCGCGCGCCGTTCGTCGAGCCGCACGATGTGCCAAGCGGTGGGGCCCCTGATGGGCTCGGAGATTTCGCCGATGCGCGTCAGCGCGAACACGCCCTTCGCGAACGACGGTGCGAGCCGATTACGCGCGACGAACGGCAGCGCGCCGCCCTTGTCGCGCGTCGTGGGATCGTCGGAATACTCTCTCGCGACGGTCGCGAAATCGGCGCCGGCAACGAGCTTGGCGTGCGCTTCCCTGGCGCGCGCGAGCGCCGCCTCTTCGCCGCGATCCTTGACCTCCACCGCGATGTCCGATACGCGCACCTCCTCGGGCACCTGGTACTTGGCGCGGTCGAGCATGTAGATTTCGTGCGCCTTCGTTTCCCAGATCGCCTTGTTGGCGTCGAAGCTGCGCGCGGCGTCGGCTTCAATACGCTGAAGTTCGCCGACAGCGAGCGCCCGCTCGGCGGGACTGCCCGCGCCGTAGCCGCCCGACGCTGCGGGCTTCGTGCCGTGCGCCTTCGCCTGCGCCGCGAGTGTCTTGATGACGAGCAGGTTGTTCAGTACCGACTTCACGCGCTTGGGATCGCTTGCAAATTCGAAGCGTGCGTTCTCGGGCACGCGTTGGAGCGCCGCGTCGAAATCGGCGCGCGTCAGCACCATCCACCGGCTCTTGGCGAGCACGTCGGGCGGCAGATCGGCCGCATGGGCGGCGGACAGGAATGCCAGGGCGGCAACGAGAAGCGCAAGGGGGCGATGCATAAAGGATCTTCGGCGGAAAACCCGAAATTATGCCCCGCCGCGTCGCTCGCCTGCGGCGTGCGCTTGACGCGTTCCGCAGGCCAGAAACGACGATGGCCCCGCATGGGGCCATCGCTTCACACCGATGCGACCGTTACAGGCCGGTCGGCACGGTGAGCTGGACGATCATCTCGCACGTCGACGTGGTGCAAGTCGACTGGCCCGCCGAATCGCGGTTGACGATGTTGACGTAGTACGTGGTATTCGGCTGCAGCACCACGCGACCGCTGAGCCGCGACGCCGTGCCCAGGATCTGATACGTCCAACCCGGCGTTTGCGTCCAGCCGCCCGACACCGCGCCCGTTCCCGTACCGCCGAGATCGCAAGGCGACGTCGAAATGGACGCGCTGCGCGTTACGCGCGGCGGCAACCATTCGGCCGAGGCAATGGTCGCGGACCCGCTTTGCACGCTGGTGTTCGGCGTGGTGAAGCGCGCGACGAGCATCGTGCCGTTGGCGAAGCCCTTGGTCGTGATCTTCGACTGCGCGTTCCACGGCAAGTCGTAGACGATCGTCTTCGAATAGCCGGGGCATGTTCCAGCCCACCCGTCACTGGGCGGAGGGGGCGTGCCGCCTCCCGTATCGATCGGCGGCGGATTCGTGGTACCTCCACCGCTGTCGCCGCCCGAGCTTGGGACGGTGCAGGTGACCTGGATGTTGCCGCTGGCGTCGGCATTCGCGCGGAACGATGCACTCGTGCAGGTGAGCGTATCGGCGAGCGTGGGAGTCGACACGGCAGCGAAGCCGGCCGATGCGACCGCGGCGGCGAGCACGCGGAGGGCGTTACGGGTTGTGATCATCGTTTACCTCGAAGAAACGGTTGAGCTGCCGGAAATCGCGACAGGCTCAGCAAGGATCGCGCCATTCTTATGACGATGGCATAGCTTCCGACCGAATGGCGCCGTGCGGCGACGAACCGCACCTCGAGCGACTTCGATCATGGAGTTTCCGCGAAAAAAAAGAATCGCGGAAAGAAAAGAGAAAGCGGGACTCGCTGTTCACGAGTCCCGCTTTCGTCATCTACTGCCCAACTGCGTCATTACGACATGAAGCCGTCGTAAGGAAGCTTAGCGCGCGCGCATCGACTTGACGGTCGCGCCCGCCGTGGCCGGCGTGGAGGCCTGGATGAGACGCGTGCCCTTCTGCGCGAAGTTGCCGCCGTAATTCGACAGCGTGCTCACGCCGTTCACGTTGATGGCGCCGTTCGTGAACGACTGCACCGCGAAGCCCACCACCGGCAGACCGACGTACGTGGCCGGGCCTTCGGCGAAGTTCGCGAACACGTCGGTGACGAGCGTATCCGCGCTGCCGAGGGTGTGCACCGGCGCCGTATTCGCGAAGCCGATGTCGAGCCAGCCGTTCTCGAAGGTCGTCGGGATGTTCGCGACGTTCGCCGAGCCGAGCACGTTCGAATCGTTGAACGTGACGACGTTCGCTTCCCAGCACAGCGCGTTGGTTTGCGTGGGCGGAGGCGGCGAGAAGTCGATCGGCGTGGACGTGGTGCGCTCTTCGCGATCGTAGATCGCAAGGCTCACGTCGTCGCATGCGCCGTCGGTCTTGTTGAAGTTGCGCTGGAACAGCGTGGCCGGCGAACCCGTGCCAAGGCCGACGTAGAAGCGCTTCGTCGGCATCGTGACGACCCAGTCGGTGCCCGAATCCGTGGCCGTGTCGAGCACGAACTCGTTCATGATGTGATCGTGCATCAGCACCGCGCTGACCGGATCGGCCGTGCCCGAATTCCACGCCGACGTGTACACGAAGTTCTGACCCGACGCGGCGTCGAACGCGAACGTGACGCTGATCGGCGGGCTGGCTTGCGTGAGGTTCGGGAGAATCGAACCGGCGCTCGAGTACAGCGACGTATCCGAGTAGTTGTCGAGCGCGACCGCGTCTTCGGTGTAGTCCGAGCCCGCGTTCACGTTGACGAGCGTCATGCCGCCGAAGATGCCCGAACGGCCTTCGGTGTCGGCAAGCCCCGGGGCGAGCGCTTCCGACAGCGCGAGCGCGTCGGTTTGCTTCGCACAGCCCGGAGGCACGCCGTTGACGTGCGTGACGTTGCCGGCCGTCTTCGAGGTGTCGGCGAACGAGGCCATCTCGATGATTTCGACGTAGCCTTCGGTCGTGCGGTCGAGGCTGTTGCCCGCGCCGTCGCCCGAGTACGCGAAGTTCACGAAGCCCTTGCCCGTGGACGGGATCGCGGGGATCGTGCACGACGTGTCGGTCGTCGCGATGCCTGCACCGCCGCCCATCGGGACGATCGCGGCCGTCCAGACGTCCTTCGGCGACAGGAACAAGTTGAAGTCGAGAACTTCGGTGCTGTTCTTGCCTTCGAGGAACCGGACCTTGACCGCCTTGACCGACGCCGTCGAGTTGACGACCGACAGCAGCGAGTTGTACGCGTTGCCGTTCGTGTCGCTGCGGGTCGTGTAGTACGGGTAGATCAGGACCTGGCCCAACCCATCCGGGTTCAGGTTCACCGCGTCAGCAGCACCGGCGAGACCCAGCGCGCCGGCACCCGCGAGGGCTGCGCACAACGACTTCTTCTTGAAGATATTCATGGTTGGTGATGACTCCGTAGAGTTGCCGTTTAAGTGATCACTTATTGGAAACAACAGCGATCGAATCTTATTACAGTCGGTGTTTCATTACAAACAAATGGGCACTTCCTCCATCGCGTTCTGTAGGCTTTTTGCAACGAATTGGCCTAGCTCCTATCCACGAACCATGCCTGACCCTGACTAATGATCCATTTCTCGGTCAGCGGCGTGGTGATGCCTTTCATCCGCTTGTGGTCGTAGGTGAGGGTCAGCTTCACCGTGCAGGCATCGCCTTCGCAGCTCACGTTGTCGACCTTCACCGCCCGATACATTCCCACTTTGTGCTTCGCCTTGTAGAGATCGAGCGGCATCGTGGCGCGCGACGCCGGGCTCATGTACTCGTATGCCCCGGCCACGTCCCCCGCGATCAGTCGCTGCCACCGCCCCTCGGCGCGCCGGGCGACCGCGTCGCGCTTCGCATCCACGGGCGTATCGGCGGACAAGCCGCCCATGCTCGCACACGCCGAAAGCAGCACGGCCCCCAGACTTGCCAGTACTAACTGTCGTCGTTTGGCGACGGTCGTTTCGACCAACTGTCGCAAAACGTCGCAAAACTTCGACTTTCGGTTCGCGCCCCACTCTGTGCCCGACCATGAAAACGCCAACGAACGTCGGGGGAGCCGGTTGGCGAAAGCTGAATAAAGCGTAGCTATTCGGTCATTCATCGTCAATCTCGCACAAGTGTCGTGCCGGCGCGCGCGCCGCTTGTTGCGAACGCGCAACACGACGAAATCGATCATTTGTCGGGATTTCCCGACACTTTATTCGTCTTTGGCGGGAAAACGGAGTCGAGTCGCTCCATCTTTCGCCGCAGATCGTCGATCACGTTCGCAATGTCCGCGCTGTCCGACACCGTGCGTGGCGTGATGAACAGGATCAGCTCGCTGCGGTTGTTCGTCAGCGTCTCGCTCCCGAACAAGCCGCCGAGGATGGGGATGCGATTCAGGATCGGCAGGCCGTTGTTCGAGTTGCCCTTCGTCTCCTGGATCAGCCCGCCCATTACCATCGTTTGCCCCGACGGCACCGACAGCAGCGTCTGCACTGACCGCGTGTCGATCGGCGGCGCCTCGCCCGCCGGTGCCGCGCCCGGGCTGCTCACCTCGGCCTGCACGTCGAGCGTGACGAGGCCGCCTTCGTTGATGTGCGGTGTCACCTGCAGCAGCACACCGGTGTCGATGTACTGCGAGGTGGTCGTCACGGCGTTCGTCGTGGTGCCGACGATGGTCTGCTGGCTGATCGGGATGCGGTTGCCGGCCTTGATCGTCGCCTTCTGGTTGTCGAGGGCGGCAATGTGGGGATTCGCGACGACCTTGGTGTTTCCGTACTGGTTGAGAAGGTTCAGGACGGCCTGCACGCCCCCGGGGAAGTTGGCATTGTTGATGATGTAGCTGAACCCCTGCGCGGCCACCGCCAGCCCGGTGGCCGTGGCGCCGGCCGGCGTCGTCGGCACGGTGACGGCGAGGGGCGCACCCGGGTTGAACGGCGTCTGGTTCGGCATGTTGAAGTTGCCTCCCGCTCCACGCCCCGACGGCGCGCCGCCCTTGAACACCCAGTCGACGCCGAAGTTCGTCTGGTCGGTGAGCTTCACCTCGGCGATCGTCACCTCGATCATCACCTGCCGCGACGGCACGTCGAGCTTCTTCAGCGCCTGCTCGATGATCGAGTACTCGGAAGGCGTGGCGACGACCAGGATCGTGTTCTGGTCCTTGTCGGCCACCACCTGGACGTTGCGTACCACGCCCGCACCTTCGGCGCCGATCGCGCGCGCGCCGGCAACGGTGCCGACGGCAGCACCGACGGCTGCGGCGGTGGTCGACGGCGATTGCACGGCAGCGGCCTGCGGCGTGTTCGGCGTGATCGTCGGCTGCGGCGTGAACGACGGTGGCGACACGATCGTGCCCGCGGGCGTGCCCGGGGCGAGCGTCGGCGGGCCCTGCGTCGTCGTCTGCGTGGTGCGGCCGGTGAACGCCTGTTGCAGCAGCGGCGCCACGTGCTCCGCCCGCTGGTTCTGCAGGTTGTACACGTAGAAGCGCACGCCCTCGCCGCTGCCGCTGTCGAGCCGCTCGATCCATTTCTTCGCCTGCTCGACGTACTCGGCATTGGGCGAGATCACGAGCAGCGCGTTCATCCGCTCGATCGGGATCACACGCAGCACACCGGCGAACGGTCCCGCCGCCTTGTCGCCGATCAGCTTGTCGATCTCCTGCGAGACTGTCTTCACGTCGGCGTTCTGCAGCGTGAAGATGCCGGCCGACATGCCCGCCATCCAGTCGATGTCGAACATCTCGACCGTGTCGATCAGGTGGCGAAGCTCGGTCTCGGTGCCGGACAGGATCAGCAGGTTGCGCGTGGGATCGGCGCGGATCGCCTGTGCGTCCTTCGCGAACGGCTCGAGGAGCTTCACCATCTCCGGCGCGCCGACGTACTTGAGCGGCACGATCTGCACCGAGAAGCCCGACGGGAGCGCGCGCGTCGTCGTGCCGAGCTGCGGCGTCACGTTGCCGCGCACGGCCGCGGTCTGCGGCACGATCTTCCAGATCGGACCGTCCTGCACCATCGTCGCGCCGTTCATCCGCAGCAGCGTCTCGAGCGTGGCGGGCAGCGCCTCGCGCGGAATGCCCGCGGTGGTGCGGATCGTGACCTGGCCACCCACGTTCGGATCGATCGTGTACGACTGGTTCAGGATGTCGCCCAGCACGTTGCGGACGACTTCGCGCAGGTCGGCGCCTTCGAAATTCAGGACGACCGGGCCGCCCGTGGCACCTCGCGCAGTCGGCGGCGCAGGGGGCGCCGGCTCGCCCTGACCCCGGACGACCTGACCGTTGCCAAGATAGAGGCGTGCGGCGGGCGTGGGGTGTGCCGAGGCCGGCGGCGTCGTCCCGGCGTCCGCGGGAGGCGGCGCCGGCTCGGCGACCGGCGCCACCTGCTGGATCGGTTGCTGCGCGCAGCCGGCAACGATGACGGCCAGCGCCGCGGCGAGCGCTCGATTCACGCGTCGGGTCATGGAGTTCGAAGTGTCATGGCGTAGGAAGGCGTTGTAACGGCTCGCCGGTTCGGCGCCGCCGCGAGCATACGTCAATTCAGGGGCGCGCCGCCGGTTGACCGGTTGCCGCCGCTTCCGCGGCCGCGCGCGCGGCGCGCCGGCGCTGCGCGAGCAGTTCGCTCACGCTGATGCTGCCGTTGGGGTTGTGCGCAGCCGCCGCGGGATTCGTTGCATTCGGCGGCGGCGCCACCGGTCGCGTGGCGTTCGGCGCATTGCCGGAATTCTGGCCGGTGCCGCCCGCGGCGTGCGGCACCGGCTGCACGCCGGCGTGCGGCACGCCGCCCGGGGGCGTGGGCGCTGCGATCTGCACGGTGGAGCGCGGTCCCGACGCGATCTTCAGCGACAGTTCCTCGACGTCGCCATCCTGCTTCAGCGTCACGTGGTCGGACGCGATCTCGGCGACCGTCACGCCATTCAGCGTTTCGCCCTGGCGCACCGTATGCGACTTGCCGGACTTGATCTCGCGCAGGAAAGCAGTCGCCTCCTTGCCCATCATCGTGGTGCCCGTCAGTGCGTACTGGCCGTGCTGGGCGGCGCCCTTCGCCGCAGCCGCCGGGGCGGCGGGCGGCGCCGGCCGGCGCGTGGGGTTGAAGAGCGAGCGCTCGACGGTTTCGCGCCGCGCGTCGACGCCGCCGTTGATCGCGTATTCGGGCAGGAGCGCCACCGGCACGCGCGCGGGCGCGCTCGCCTTCGGCAGCTGCTCGTGCGCGATGCCTTGACCCCAGTGCGTTTCGTAGCCGAGTGCCACGACGACGACGGCGAACGGAATGGCCCAAACGACCACGTTGCGCATGAAGCTTCGGTCGTTCATCGCTTCCCTCTAGCTCGATTTCGCCGCCGGCGGCGCCTTCGTCGCCTCGGCGTAGGCCCAGCCGCCGACGTCGATCTGCACGTTGAGCTCCGGCTCCTGGCCCGGCGCGGGACGAAAGCCGCGGAACGCGTTGAGCGGCCGGATGGTGATGTTCTCGACGATCAGGTACGGCACGTGCGATTCGATCGCGTAGAGGATCTTCTGCAGCGCGGGCGTCGTCGCGAAGAACTGCACGTTGACGCCGATCTCGCGGAAGCGGCCGTCCTCGCGCGGCGTCGTGTTCTGGCTGGTCGTGATGCGCCCGCCGTTGCTCTCGACGGCGGCCTTCACCAGCTCCTGCATTTCGGCCCCCGCGAGATTCGTGGCGGTGTTGGACAGGAAGAAGCGGCGTCCGTCGCGTTGCTGCATCCCGGTCAGCGCCGCGCGAAGCTCGGGGGCCTGCGCGGCAATGCGCTCGTAACGCGTCAGGCGGTCGGAGGTGTCCGCGATGGCGGCGTCGTAATGGCGATGCAGCAGCACGATCGGCCCGAGGACCACCGCGAGCACGATGACCACGACCGCGACCAGCAGGCCGACGGCGAGCGCGCGCTGCCGCGCCGGGGAAAGCTTGGACAGGAGCGGCGGCGTCATCCTCCGGCCTCCTCGGTTTCGGGCGCCGCAGGCGCTGCGCTGGGGTTTGCGGGGGCCGGCGCGTGCGTGGCGCCCGCGGTGCCGGGCGCCGTCGAGGGCGCGCGCTTCTGGACGGACGCAGCGCCGGCGGGTGCGGCCGGGGCGGTCACACCGGAGGCGGCCTGCGCGCTCGCGCTGACGGCGGGTGCAGCCGCGTTCCCAGCCGGCGCCGCCGACTTGGCGGGCGCGGCCGCTGCAGGATTCGCAGCGGCTGGCGGCGCGTTTGGTGCAGCCTGGGCGCCGGGTGTCGCGGGCGTCGCCGCGTTGGCGGCCGGCGTCGCGGGCGCACGCGGCGGCACCGGCGGGGCGTGCGGCGGCGTCATCTCGAGCGGCAGCGCCGTCGGTGGCGGCAGCGGCTTCACGTGCGTGGAAACATCGAAGATCTCGCCGGGGCCGGGCTGGATCTTCGTCGTCGGCGAGCGCGGCGCCGACTGCGTGAACAGCTTCGAATCCTCGAGCAGCGACACGAGGCGCCCGGCGTTCGCCGATTCGCCGCGCAGCGACAGCTCGCGCTGCACGTCCTTTCCGCTGCGCGTGGTGTGCAGCTCGAGCTGCGTCAGCCAGGTGTCGTCGGGCAGGATGCGCGTGACGTCGTCGAGCACCTGCAGCGCGCTCGGGTAGCCGTACTTGCGCTCGAGCGCGAAGTTGTAGTCGTTGATGCGCCGATCGAGTTGCGTGCGCAATGCGTCGGACACCTGCGCGCGCTGACGCGCCTCGTCGCTCGCCTGCGTCAGCGCGATCGCTTCCTCGCGCTTCTGCCACACCGGCAGCGCGAGTGCGGCAATCACGCCGAACGCGAGCGCCACCGCCGGCAGCAGCAGATGCCAGCGCGCGTTGCGCAGCGACGGCAGGCGCCGATCCTCGGGCAGCAGGTCGATCGGCGACGCGAACGCGGTGCGCGGGGGATCGATGGTGACCGCCACCACGCGCGCGCCGAAGCTTTCGGCCTGGCGCACGACCTCGTCGACGAGCGTGCGCCGCGCCGCCGCGAGGTCGACGCGCAGCGTGTTGCGCGTCGGATCGCGGTCGACGACGACCGCGTCGAAATACAACTCGTCGGGCTTGAACGGCGTGTGGCGGTCGAGATCGTAGGCGAGCGCCTGTCGCAGGTGATCCTCGATCGCCGTGGGCAGCGTGAGCGACTTGCGCAGCGCCGCGCGCGGCGACAGCGCCACGACCACCTGCGGCGTACGCCCGGCTGCCAGCAGCGGCGCGAGTGCGGCGCGTCCCGCGGACGCGACGACCGACGCTTCGCCGTCGAGTGGAATGCGCGCCGATTCGGCCATCGCGACACCACCGCTCGCCTCGGTAGGCCGCCACAGCGTGGCCATGCTGCCGTCGAACGCAAGCACGGGCCGCGCACGACGACGCTCGGAGAACGCGCGAAGCGTTGCCGGCATGGCGGCCGACAGTTCTCGCCTCCACCACCCGAAGAAGCCGATGAGGCCGAGGCGTCGCGCGACGCTCTTCGTGGTGGACGGGGACTTGAACGGGGTCTGGTCGGCGATGACGGCCATCAACGAACGTCTTGAGCCTGGGTCTGGGAGGGTTGCGCCGCGGATCGAGACGGCTCGAGCCAGGCGAGCGCGATCAGCGGCCGCTTGGCGTCGGGTGACGGACGCAGCACGGCTTCGCGGACGAAGGTTACACCATCGGGGAGCGTCGCCTCGGCGCGGATGCGCCAGACGGGAATCGGTCCGCTGATGAATGCCTGCGCGGGCGGAAACGGGGGAACGGGCAGGCGATTGGCGAGCGCCTGCGCGCGGGCGTCGACGTAGGCGTCGACCGCTTCCGGCGTCGCATTCGGCAGCGCCAGCAACACCGTTCGGCTCGCGGTGGTCGGGTCGATGCCCGGCTGGCGCGAATAAACGGTGATGTAGGGGGCGATCCGCGCATACACGGTGGCGGTCATGCCGAGCACGCGGGCGACTTCGCCGATCGTCTCGAACGGCGCGTTCGCCGGCTTGTACTTGAGATGCGCGGCTTCGTACTCGGGCGCTTCGGCGCCATTCGGCCGGCGCAGGTCGTCGGGATCGCGCCAGTCCGCCATCGCGTCGACGAGCGCGCTCGCCGCTTGATCGTCGACGCCCCCGACGACCATGAGCAGGTTCTTCAGCAGCGGGTCGGGTGCTGCGTTGACGTCGATCAGCGCAGCTTCGTCGACGGCGGTGACGGCGATCGACGCCCCCCCCTCCTGCCAGCGATGCACCTGGCCGTCGAAGTTCCACGCGTCGGTCACGCGCGGGCGCATCAGTTCGTACGCGGTGCGCTCGACCGCGCCATCGGCTGCCGCACGCGCCTTCGCCATCGACATCGCGTTACGCGTGGCGAGCGCCTCGCTGCGCATGCTGAACGCGAAGCCACTCGCAAGCACGGTCAGCAGCACCGTGAGCCACAGCGCGAGCACGATCGCGATCCCGGATTGGGCGCGATGCGAGTTCATACCGAGGCGCCGGGTGCTCATACGGCCGCGCATCGTTCCCGCGCGACGTCCCACGCGCGGCATCCCGCCTCGGGTGATTCGCGCGGCGCGACGTACAGCGTGGGCCACGGCGCGCCGCGCTTCGGCGTGACGTCCACGCGGATCAGCAGCGGCAGGCGCTGCGTGTCGTCCCACGTGTCGCGCCACGTAGGCTCGACCGTAGGTGCCGCATCGGGGTCGCGGCCGAAATAGCCGATCTGCAGCGATGCGATGTCGTCGGCGAGCACCGAGCGCTCGGCATTGGTGAAATCGGGGAACGCGTCGGCGGCAAGGTCGGGAATCATGCGCTCGAGCACGAGCGGCGAGCGCGCATCGCTCGTAAGCACGACCAGGCGATAGAACCAGACGCCGCCGCCCGCCACGCGGGCAGGAAGGTTGGACGCGTAGCGCAATTCGTCGCGCGTGCCGGCGAAGAGCAGCGGCCAGTCGACCATCTTGCGCATGCGCAGCGGATGCTGCGCCTCGAGGTTCGTGCGCAGGAACTGCTGCGCGAGCCGCATGTTCGCGGCCGCTTCCACGGCGGCTTCGCCGCGGTCCGTGCTCTGGCCGGCGAGCCGCACCGAGCCGAACAGCACGGCGGACAGCAGGCCGAGCAGCACGAGCGCGACGATCAGCTCGAGGAGCGTGAAGCCGCGTTGTGCGAGTGCGGGGCGAGGACGATTCACTGCGGATTCCGTTCGCCGAGCTTCACGGTCGACAGCGACAGCTGCTTCTCGCGCCCGTTGTCGGCGGCGAAGGTGACGTCGACGCTCACGCGATAAAGGCGCGTAGTCATCGCTTCCGACGCACGCTCGAGGTCCGGATTGACGTCGGGCGGCACGTAGGGCGCCACGCTCGTACGCCATTGGATCCTGCCGCTCGCATCGCTTCCCGCGTCGTTCGTCTCCTTCAGAGGCACCGCCGAGGCTGCGAGCGCCAGCCGGCTTTGCGCGACGAGCAGCGCGCGCGTCCAGTCCTCGGCGGCCGCCGCGTTGCCGAGCGCGCCGCCGAAGAGGCGGAAGAGCGCCGTAACGACGAGCGCGACGATGATGAACGCGACGAGGACTTCCAGCACGGAGAATCCGCGCGCGCGATGCCGGGTGATGCTGGACTTCAATGCCTTCAATCGAGGATTGCGACGCGACCCGTCAGCCAGTCGACGTCGACGTCGAACTTGCGCTCGCCCGAACCGATCGTGATGCGGCCGCCGTTGCTGCCGCCGTCGGGGTAGAAGCGGATCGCGCCTACCCGCTCGTTCACGAGGTCGTTCTGCGCGGTGAAAAGCTTCAGCTCCGCCTTGTCGGGCAGCTTGTGCTCGCGCGGGTCGTTGCCGACCTTGAAGCGCTTGCCGGCGACGTCGAGCACGAGGAACGATTCGCGCCGCTGCGACACCGCTTCGCTCTGCGCGAGCCGCAATCCGGCCGCGAGCTCGCGCGCCGAGGCGCGCAGCTCGGACGTCGAGATCGGGCCGCCGAACATCGGCATGACGAAGCCCGCGACGATCGCCATGATGGCGAGGACGATCAGGAGCTCGAGGAGCGTGACTCCTCGAAGTGAGCGAATGCTCACTGATCCCAATTCGTGATGTCCTTGTTCGCCCCCTCGCCCCCTTCGACGCCGTCGGCGCCGAGCGAGATGATGTCGTAGGCGCCGTGCGAGCCGGGCGACGCGTACTTGTAGTCGTGGCCCCAGGGGTCCTTCGGCGACGTGGATTTCTTCCAGTACGGACCGGCCCAGTTCGACAGCCCCGGCGGCGCGGCCACGAGCGCCTGCAGGCCTTCCTGCGTGGTGGGATAGCGGCCGAGCTCGAGCTTGAAGAGATCGAGCGACTGGCCGATCTGGTCGATCTCGATCTTCGCGGCCTTGGCCTTCGCCTGCTCGCTCTTGCCGAGATAGTTGCTGCCGACGATGCCGAGCACGACGCCGATCAGCGTCAGCACGACGAGGATTTCGATCAGCGTCATGCCGGCATGGCGTGCACGCGCGCGCAACGAACGGGGTTCCTTCAACATGATTTCGTTCCTTCGGGCGCGCCCCGCATTCGGCGCGCGCAAAACGGCTTGTTTAGACAGGGTTCAAACGACGAGTTCGCTCATGCCCATCACGCCGAGCAGGATCGAGAACACGATGCCGCCCACCAGCACGGCCAGGCTCAGGATCAGCACGGGCTCGAGCACGGCGAGAAAGCGCTTGATGCCGGTGGCGACCTCGCGGTCGTACACGTCGGCGACGCGCGTCAGCATCTCCTCGAGGCGGCCGCTTTCTTCGCCCACGAGGATCATCTGCGTCGCGAGGCGCGGGTAGAGCCCGGTCTCGGCCATCGGCCGGCCAAAGCCCTTGCCTTCGCGGAGCTTCGCGATCACGCCGTCGAAGCCGCTCGCGAGCACGACGTTGCCCATCGTTTCCTTCACGATGGCGAGCGCGCCGAGCAGCGTGACGCCGTTCGCGAGCAGCGTCGACAACGTGCGCGCGAAACGGGCGATTTCGATCTTCGCGATCAGGTCGCCGAGGAGCGGCGTACGCAGCAGCCGCGCGTCGCGTACGCGACGCACGGCGGGATTGCGTCCACGACGGCGAAACCACGCGACGGCGAGCACCACGGCGGGAATCGCCGCCCACCACCAGTCGCGCAGGAACGTGCCCACGACGATCACGACCTGCGTCGGGATCGGCAGCGCCTTGCCCGCCTGCGCGAACGTCGTCTGGAACTGCGGCACGACGAACACGAGCAGGATCATGATCGACGCGACGGCGACGAAGATCAGGATCGTCGGGTAGATCAGCGCCGAGCGCACCGAGTCGCGCAGCTCCTTGGTGCGCTCCATCGTCTCCGACAGGCGCGTCAGCACCGTGCCGAGCGCGCCGCCCGCCTCGCCGGCGCGCACGATGTTCACGTAGAAGCGCGAGAACACGTCGCGGCGCGCGTCGAGTGCCTGCGACAGGGACTTGCCGCCGCGCACCTCGTCGCGGATGCCCTGCAGCATCACCGCCACGGGCAGCGACGTCGCGAGACTGATCTCGAGCTCGAGCGCGCGGTCGAGCGTCAGGCCCGCGCGAAGCAGCGTCGCGAGATCGCGCGTGATCGACAGCACGTTGTCGCGGGTGACGCGGCGCGGAGCGAACAGGCTCTGTCGCGGCGTCGATGGCGCGGCGGCGCCGGTGGCGACGCCGAGCGACTGCGCGATCTGCATCGGCAGCAGGCCCTGGTCGCGCAGGCGGTCGACGATCTCGGTTTCGTTCGCGGCCTCGAGCTCGCCGGTCGACACGTCGCCGGCGCTGCTGACCGCGCGATAACTGTAAAGCGGCATCGGTGACTGCTCCGGAGGATCAGTCCTCGCGCGTGGCGCGAAGCACTTCCTCGAACGTCGTGACGCCCTTGACCGCCTTGCGCAACCCGTCTTCGTACATCGTGACCATGCCGGCACGGATCGCTTCGGCGCGCAGATCCGCCGCGTTGGCGTGCTTCATGACGAGGCTGCGGATGCCGTCGGTCATCGGCATGATCTCGGTGATGCAGATGCGTCCCGTGTAACCGGTGTTCGCGCACTGGCTGCAGCCCTTCGCGTGCCACAGCGTGATGTCGGGCGCGTCGGAGAACTTGCGAAGCCGCATCTCCTCGACGAGCTCCGGCAGCGCGACGTACGCTTCCTTGCAGTGCTCGCAGAGCTTGCGCACGAGGCGCTGCGCGAGGATGCCGATGACCGTCGACGTGAGGAGGTAATCCTCGACGCCCATGTCGAGCAGGCGGTTCACCGTCGACGGCGCGTCGTTCGTGTGCACGGTCGACAGCACCAAGTGGCCCGTGAGCGCCGATTGCACCGCGATCTGCGCCGTCTCGAGGTCGCGGATTTCGCCGATCATGATCACGTCGGGATCCTGCCGCACGATCGAGCGCAATGCGTTCGCGAACGTGAGGTCGATCTGCGGCTTGACCTGGATCTGGTTGATGCCCGCCATCTGGTACTCGACCGGATCCTCGACCGTCAGGATCTTCACGTCGGGCTGGTTCAGGCGGTCGAGCGCCGTGTAAAGCGTGGTCGTCTTGCCGGACCCTGTCGGTCCCGTCACCAGCAGCACGCCGTGCGGCTGCAGCAGCACGTCGAGGAAGACCTTCAGCGCATCGTTCTCGAAGCCGAGCTTGCCGAAATCGAGCGCGACGCCACCCTTGTCGAGGATCCGCATCACGACGGATTCGCCGTGCATCGTCGGCACCGTCGACACGCGCAGGTCGATCTCCTTCCCTTGCACACGCAAGCGGATGCGGCCGTCCTGCGGCAGGCGGCGCTCGGCGATGTCGAGGTTCGCCATGATCTTGATGCGCGAGATCACCGCCGCGGACAGGCGCCGCGGCGGCGATTCGACTTCGTGCAGCACGCCGTCGATGCGGTAGCGCACGATCAGCCGGTTCTCGAAGGGCTCGATATGAATGTCCGACGCGCGCGTCTCGAGCGCGTTGGTGATGAGCAGCGACACGAGCCGGATCACCGGCGCTTCCGATGCGAGGTCCTTCAGCTGCTGGACGTCGGCGTCGAACGAGAGATCCTCGGTGCGCGTCTCGACGTCGCCGATCAGCTGCCCGACCGCGGACCGACCGGCGCCGTACAGGCGCTCGAGCGCGGCTTCGAGGTCGGTCGGGATGGCGACCATCGGGCGCACGGTGCGCCCGGTGACCATCTCGAACGCGCCGATCGTGTACGCGTCGGTGGGATCGGCCATCGCGAGGCCGAGCTCGGCCTCGTCCTCGCGCACGGGCAGCGCGCGCGCTTCGCGGAGAAAGCGCGCGGACACCCGTTCCTCGAGAATCGGGAATTCAGGGTAGCCGTTGGCGTCGACGAGCGGCAGCGCGAGCTGCGAGGCGAGCGCCTCGGCAACGTCGCGCTGCGCGCAGAGGCCGAGGGTCACGAGCAGCGAGCCGAGCCGTTCGCCGGTTTCGGATTGCAGCCGCAGCGCGCGATCGAGGTTCGCGGGGTCGAGCTTGCCCCGCTCGATCAGGATTTCGCCGAGGCGTTTGCGGGCAGGAGCGTCCAACGGTGCCGGAGGTGAGGGCCGGAAAACAAGCCGGCCATCATACCATTGTCATAGAGGATGTATGCGCGCTCCCGAATCCTGGATCCTCGCAAACGCGGCTTCGGCCGCCGCCAGCGTCTC
Source organism: Burkholderiales bacterium (assembly GCA_025927765.1). Classification (GTDB taxonomy): domain Bacteria; phylum Pseudomonadota; class Gammaproteobacteria; order Burkholderiales; family Casimicrobiaceae; genus VBCG01. The sequence goes on along the minus strand of JAICKU010000025.1, from coordinate 9,395 downwards.
CGCGATGTCCGCGTCGGTGTGCGCCGACGAAACGAAGCCTGCTTCGTACGCGGAGGGCGCGAGGTAGATGCCGACGTCGAGCATCGCATGGAAGAAGCGATTGAAGCGCGCGACGTCGCAGGCCATCACTTCGTCGTACGTCTGCGGCGGCGCCTTGGCGAAATAGAGGCCGAACATGCCGCCGACCGCCTGCGCGGCGAACGGCACGCGGTGGCGCGCCGCGGCGGCGACGAGGCCGTCGGTGAACGCGCGCGTCGTGCGCGCAAGCTGCTCGTAGAAGCCGGGGGCGCGCGTGAGGGCGAGCGTCGCAAGGCCCGCGGCCACGGCGACCGGATTACCGGACAGCGTGCCCGCCTGATACACGGGACCAAGCGGCGCGATCTTGTTCATGATCTCGCGGCGCCCGCCGAACGCGCCCACCGGCATGCCGCCGCCGATCACCTTGCCGAGCGTCGTGAGGTCGGGCGTGATGCCGTAGAGACCCTGTGCACCTTGTGGATGCACGCGAAAGCCGGTCATCACTTCGTCGAAGATCAGCACCGCGCCGTAGCGGTCGCACGACGCACGCAGGCCCTCGAGAAACCCCGCCTTCGGCAGCACGAGATTCATGTTGCCCGCGATCGGCTCGACGATCACGCCGGCGATCTTGTCGGGCTCGGCGGCGAACGCCGCTTCGACCGCCAGCAGGTCGTTGTAGGGGACGACGATCGTTTCGTTGGCGATCGCCGCGGGCACGCCCGCCGACGACGGCTGGCCGAATGTCAATGCGCCGGAACCGGCCTTCACGAGCAGGCTGTCGCCGTGACCGTGATAGCAGCCTTCGAACTTGATGATCTTGGCGCGCCCGGTGTAGCCGCGCGCGAGGCGCAGCGCGGACATCGTCGCCTCGGTGCCCGACGACACGAGGCGCACGAGCTCGATGCTCGGCACGAGCGTCACGAGCCGTTCGGCGAGCTCGATCTCGAGCTCGGTCGGCGCGCCGAACGACAGGCCGCGCGCCGCCGTCTGCTGCACCGCCCGCACGACGTCCGGATGCGCGTGACCGGCGATCGCCGGGCCCCACGAGCCGACATAGTCGATGTAGCTCCTGCCATCCGCATCGACGAGGCGCGCGCCGTGGCCGCGCACGAAGAAGCGTGGCGTACCGCCGACCGAGCGGAACGCGCGCACCGGCGAATTGACGCCCGCGGGAATGAACAGTTGCGCGCGCTCGAAGAGTTGCTCGTTACGATCCGCCATGGCGAGGTCCGTCGTCGTGGGTCGTGTTCGTGGTGAACCGAGTCGCGATCGCGCGAGCGCGCCGCGTGACTTCGCTCGTATCGTCCGGCGCGAACACGTCGCTGATGACCGCGACCGCATCGGCGCCGGCGGCGATCAGCGCCGGCGCGTTCCTCGCCGTGATGCCGCCGATCGCGACGAGGGGCACGCCAAGCGCGCGGCCGCGCGTGAGCAGATCGAGGCTCGCGCGGCGCGCGCCCGGCTTCACGCGCGAGACGAAGAAGCTGCCGAACGCGACGTAGTCGGCGCCGTGCGCGACTGCTGCGCGCGCACGCTCGAAATCGCCGTAGCAGGAGACGCCGACGAGACGATCGGCACCGAACGCGGCGCGCGTCGACGCGAGATCGCCGTCGTCCTCGCCGATGTGCACGCCGTCGGCGTTCGCATCGCGTGCGAGCGCGACGTCGTCGTTGACGATGAAGAGCGCACCGCGAAGCGCGCACAGCCCGGCGAGCGCGCGTGCCTGCATCGCCCGTTGCGGTGCAGGCAACGTCTTGTTGCGGTACTGGACGACGCGCGCGCCGCCGTCGATCGCCGCGGCGACCTTCGCGACGAGCATGTCCACGTCGTCGACGTCGGGCGTGACGGCGTAGAGGCCGGCGACGCGACGTCCCGGCCTAATGCGTTCCGGGGGCATCGCGCCGGCGCTCGATCGCCGCATCCGCGAGCGCGTCCACCCGCTCGTCGCCCGGCGCAGCCGCCTTCTCTTCGCGCGCCCAGAACAGCCTGTCCGGCAGCAACTGCCCCATGCCGGGCCGATACCCTCGCTCGAGCGCATGCCACGTGTAGTCCTGCGCTTCGCGGACGGCTTCGGGAAGCTCGAGGCCGTTCGCGAGCATCGCCGCGATGGCCGACGCCAGCGTGCAGCCCGAGCCGTGATAGGAACCGGGAAGGCGCGGCCACGTGTCGGCGCGCACGACACCGCCCTGTCCGTACAGCGTATTGACGACCTCGCGCGTCGGTTCGTGCGTGCCCGTGACGAGCACATACTCGCATCCCGCCTCGACGAGCCGGCCGGCGCAATCGGCGATCGACGCATCGTCGTCGTCGAGATCGGCCAGGCGCCGCGCTTCGATGCTGTTCGGCGTGACGATCGTCGTGTGCGGCAGGAGCAGCTCGCGCAGCGCGCTCGCCATCTCGTCGGTCGCGAGCTCGTCGCCGCGGCCGGACGCGAGCACCGGGTCGAGCACGAGCGGCACGTCGGGATAGTCGGACAGGATCTCGGCGATCACGCCGATGTTCTCGACGCTGCCGAGCACGCCGATCTTGAACGCGTCGACGGGCATGTCCTCGAGGAGCGCGCGCGCCTGGTCGGCCACCCACTCCGCATCGACGGCGCGCATCGCCTCGACGCCGATCGTGTCCTGCACGGTGAGCGCGGTGATGACCGACAGCGGATGACAGCCCATGCTGGACAGCGTGAGCAGGTCCGCCTGGATGCCCGCGCCACTCGATGGATCGGAGGCGGCGAACGTGAGGACGAGCGGCGGAAAGGCGGGATCGGCGTCGGTGGGCATGGCAGCGCGCGACGCGAACGGCGCGCGGGCGGGAGGCGGATTGCTACACTTCGATTCTATCCCACGAACGGGCTGCTCCCCGTTCGCCGAAGTCGCGCCTTCCCGATGAAAAAATACATGTGCTTGATCTGCGGCTGGATCTACGACGAGGAGGTCGGGTCCCCCGAAGACGGCATTCCGCCCGGCACGCGCTGGGAGGACGTGCCGCCGAACTGGACGTGTCCCGAATGCGGCGCGCGCAAGGACGACTTCGAGATGGTCGAGTTCTGAGCCACGCCTCGAGCGGAGGAATCACGATGAGAATGCTGCACACGATGCTTCGCGTGGGCGACCTCGAGCGCTCGGTCGCGTTCTACACCGACGTGCTCGGCATGAAGCTGTTGCGGCGCACCGACCGGCCCGAGCAGCGCTACACGCTCGCCTTCGTCGGCTACGGCGACGAGCGCGAGCACGCGGTGCTCGAGCTCACCTACAACTACGGCGTCGATCGCTACGAGATGGGCAACGCGTTCGGGCACGTGGCGATCGGCGTGCCCGACGTCAAAGCCGTGTGCGACGCGGTGCGGGCGAAGACGGCGACGTACGGCGGCGACGTGACGCGCGACGCGGGGCCGGTGAAGGGCGGGACGACGGTGATCGCGTTCATCAGCGATCCCGACGGGTACAAGATCGAGCTGATTGAAATGAAGGGCGCCTGAACACTCCACCCGGCCGTCTCCGGCTCGGGGAAGAGGAAGCCGGTTCTGCGGGACCGGCTTCTAAGCGCCGCGCAGCAGTTCGCGCAGGTCGTGCGCGAACACGTCGGGCCCCTGCCCGTTCGACATGAAGAGCCGCAGCCGGCCCTTCGGATCGAACACGTAGCTGCCGGCCGAGTGATCCATCGTGTAGCTGCCCGGCGTCGGCCCCGGCACCTTCTGGTAGATCACCTTGAATTCCTTCGCGGTGCGCGCGGTGGCGTCGGCATCGCCCCACAGACCCAGGAAGCGCGGATCGAACGACGGCACGTACTTCGCAAGCAGCTCCGGCGTGTCGCGCTCGGGATCGACCGTGATGAACAGCACCTGCACGCGGTCGGCATCGGCGCCGAGTTCCTTCATGGCGGTCGCGAGCGTGGCGAGCGTCGTCGGGCACACGTCCGGACATTGCGTGTAGCCGAAGAACACGACCACGGCCTTGCCGCGAAAGTCCTCGAGCGTGCGTTCCTTGCCGCTCGGGTCCTTCAGCGCGAAATCGTGGCCGAACGACGAGCCGGTGACGTCGGACGCCATGAAGCTCGGTCCTCCGCTCGAGCACGCGGCGAGCGCTGCGACGGCGAGAACGGCGAGCAGGCGACGAAGGAACGGCGACATCGGCGAGCATCCGGCGTCAAGGCCGGCGCGAATCAGTACGCGCTCAATACAGCGCGGACGCGTAGTGATCGACCAGCAGCGCGGCGAAGAGCGCGGCGAGGTAGACGATCGAGTAGCGGAACATCGCGCGCGCGAGCGCATCGCTGTAATGCCGATACAGCCGCACGGCGTACCCGATGAACCAGCCGCCGAGCCCGAGCGCGGCGACGAGGTAGGGCCAGCCGCTCATCCGCAACGAGAACGGCAGCAGCGTGACGGCGACGAGCGCGACCGTATAGAGCACGATCATCACCTGCGTGTAGCGGACGCCGTGCGTGACCGGCAGCATCGGCAGCTGCGCGTTGCGGTAGTCCTCGCGCCGGTACAGCGCCAGCGCCCAGAAGTGCGGCGGCGTCCACACGAAGATGATCAGGAAGAGAAGCATCGCTTCCGGCGGCACCGCGCCGGTCATCGCCGCCCAGCCCAGCACCGGCGGCATCGCACCGGATGCACCGCCGATCACGATGTTCTGCGGCGTCGCAGGCTTCAACAGCACCGTGTAGACGATCGCGTAGCCGACGAACGTGGCGAACGTCAGGTACGCGGTCAGCGGATTGACGAGCGCGTAGAGAATAGAGACGCCGGCGGCACCGACGCCGAGCGCGAACACGAGCGTCTGCGTCGACGTGAGTTGACCCTGGGGCAGCGGGCGCCAGCTCGTGCGGCGCATCAGCTTGTCGATGTTCTGCTCGACGAGGCAGTTGATCGCCGCGGCGGCCCCGGCCACGAGCGCGATGCCGAGCGTCGCGAAGAACAGCGGCGCGGCCGGCGGAATGCCCGGCATGGCGAGGAACATGCCGATGACCGCCGTAAAGACGATCAACGACACGACGCGCGGCTTCGTCAACGCGAAGAACTGGCGCGCCCGCGATTCGGCAAGAGCGAGGGTGGTCAAGGGTGAGGCACCGGAAAGACCGCCATTTTAGCGCGACGTGGCCACGTCGCTCGTTCCGCGCATACCTTCCTATCCGATGGACGACGCGTGCAGAAGCCGCGTGAGGTCCTTCGCCATCGCCTTGATGTCGGGGTTCGCGGGCCACGCCAACACGAAGTTGCCGAGCGGATCGACGAGATAGATGTGATTGGCGCCGTGCGGCAACGCCGGCGGAGTCGTGACGCGCACGACCTCGAGGTCGGGATGCTCGGCCACCAACGCCGGCGCCGGCTCCCCACCGGTCGTGAGCCAGACGCGCACGACGCGCTCGCGCTCGGCATTCTGGATCGTGCGCGACTGACGGCCGGCGTAGAGCGCCGTCGCGCAGGCATCGTTGCACGCCGCGGGCGACTGGTAGAGCACGATCCAGCGGCCGCGAAGGTCGCGCACGTCGAATGGCTGTCCGTCCGCGCGCGTCCCCGCGATCGCCGGGATCGTCGTATGCGGCAGCAGGTCGCCGTAGTTGACGCGCGCGTCGCGCGGGAACACGTAATAGGCGAGGTAAGCGAGCACGACCGGCGCGATCGCGATCGCCGCAAGCAGCGCGATCATCCGCTTCGTGCGCGCACTGGTTGCGCGCACGTCGTTCGCGGCCGCGCTATCCACGGGCATGACGTGCACGGAGCACCGGCACGAGCGTGAACCAGGCCCACAGGCCCGCGGCCATCGCGGCGAACGCGTACCACTGCATCATGTAGCTCAGGTTGCGGCCGCTGTCGGACGCCGGCACCGGCCAGTCGCGCAGCAGCCCGCCTTCGTTGGGGCCGAGCGCCTCGACGACGATCGGGAGCACGTCGACGCCGGTCGCCTTGGCGAAGCGCGCGGGGTCGAGGTGCAGCCACACGCGCCCCGGTGGGGCGCTGCGGTCTCCCAGTTCGAAGTAGTCCTGCGGCGGAATGTCGATTCTCCCGGCGATCTTCACGTTGCCTTGCGGCACCGGCGGCGACGGAAGATTGCGCCGCGACGGCCCGCCCGCAACCCATCCGCGGTCGACGAGCACGACGCGGCCGTCGCCGAGGTCGAGCGGCGCCACGACGTCGAAGCCGACGCGTCCATCGTGCACACGGTTGTCGATCAGGATCTGGCGCTTCGCGTCGTACGTGCCTTCGAGCGCGACCTGGCGAAAGCGCCACGCATTCCAGTCGGCGACGTCGCGCGGCAGCGCCACCGGCGCAATCGCGGCCGCCTGCACGATGCGCGCGTGCAGCGCGTCCTTCTCGAGCATCCGGCGGTGCTGCCAGTTGCCCGCGGTGACGAAGAGCACGACGGCGGCGAGGGCCGCGACCGTCGGCACCCACGCGGGCCGGCGTGGCGCGCTCGCGTCGTTGCGAGCAACAGCGGCCATCATTGCGCCACGAACCCGGGTGCTACACTGACCCGGGACTCGCGAGCGCCATGAGAATCATCGTCATCGTCGTGCTGATCGCGATCGTCACCGCGCTCTTCACCGCGCTCGTGTTCCTGTATCGCGACCGCGGCCACGGCAACCGCGTCGTCATCGCGCTCGCGGTGCGTGTCGGACTCTCGATGGCGCTGATCGCGTTCCTCGTCTTCTCCTACTGGATGGGCTGGATCGTGCCCGGCCAGCTGTAAATCCGCGCAACGCCGCGGTCGCTTCGCGTGCGTCAGAGCCAGTAGACGAGGACGAAGAGCAGCAGCCACACCACGTCGACGAAGTGCCAGTACCATGCGGCCGCCTCGAACGCGAAGTGATGCTCGGCGTCGAAGTGCCCGCGGAACGCCCGGACCAGCATCACGCTCAGCATGATCGCGCCGATCGTCACGTGGAAGCCGTGGAAGCCGGTCAGCATGAAGAACGTCGAGCCGTAGACACCCGACGAGAGCTTGAGGTTGAGCTCGCTGTACGCGTGCGTGTACTCGTAGCCCTGCAGCGAGATGAACGAGAAGCCGAGCACGATCGTCACGAAAAGCCAGAACTTGAGCGCACCGCGATGCCCCGCCTTCAGCGCGTGGTGCGCGATGGTGAGCGTGCCGCCCGACGTGACGAGGATGATCGTGTTGATGAGCGGAATGCCGATCGCGCCCATCGGCGTGAACGCCTGCTTGAGGTAGGGTCCGTTGGTCGGCCATTGCGCCGCGAAGTCGGGCCATAGCACGCGACCTGTCAGCGCGTCGCCAAGATCGGGCACCGACACGTTGCGCACGTAGAAGAGCGCACCGAAGAACGCCGCGAAGAACATCACCTCGCTGAAGATGAAGAAGCTCATGCTCCAGCGGAACGACGTGTCGACGCGCTGGTTGTAGAGGCGATGCTCCGACTCGTTGATCACCGAGCCGAACCAGCCGAACAGCATCACGAGCAGCAGGCAGAACCCGGCGAGCACGAGCCACGGCCCCGGTTCGTACTTGTTGAACCAGAACGCGGCGCCCGTCCCCATCAGCAGCACTGCGCCCGAGCCGAAGATGGGCCAGTGCGACGGTTGCGGAACGAAGTAATACGGCTTGCCGGCGGGTGCGGCGGCGGCACTCATTGCTTACCCCTTGTCATTTAGGATCTCCCATTGCCCTCGACTTCGAAGAACGTGTAGGCGAGGGTGATCGTGCCCACGTCCTTCGGCAGTGCGGGATCGACGACGAACACGACCGGCATGTCGCGCTTCTCGCCGGGCTGGAGCGTCTGCTGCTTGAAGCAGAAGCAGTCGAGCTTGCGGAAATAGAGCGAGGCCTGCTGCGGTGCGTAGCTCGGGATCGCCTGTCCCGTGATCGGGCGGTTCGTCTTGTTCACGACCTCGAACATTGCCTGCGTCACTTCGCCCGGGTGCACCTTCTCGGCGAGCTGCAGCGCGCGGAACTCCCACGGCAGGTTGCGCAGGTTCGTGTCGAACTCGATCGTCACCAGCCGCGTCTTGTCGACCTGCGTATTCACCACCCGGTCGGCGCGGTCGATGTCGCGCAGGCCCGTGGCCTGGCAGATCTTCTCGTAGAACGGCACGAGCGCGTAGCCGAAGCCGAACATCGCCACGACGACGACGCCGAGCTTCATCAGCAGCGTCCGGTTGTGCTGCGCAGTCTCGCGCCGGCGCTCGTCCTGCGCGGCGTTCATTTGCGCAGATGCCTGCCGATGGCGATCAGCAGGAACAGGATCGCGGCACCGCCCATCACCGCCGGCGACACGCGCGGGTCGTCGAACAGCCGCGTGAGGATGATGCCGACGAAGAACAGCAGGGCGATGCCGGCCAGCATCAGGCCCGTGCGGCGATTCGCCGCCTTCAGGCGCTCTTCGGGGCTGCGGTCGTCGGGCATCGCGGGTGAGGCTATCTGCATGATGCGAAACGGCTCACTTGATGACCGGCGGTGTCTCGAACGAGTGATACGGCGCAGGCGACGGCAGCGTCCACTCCAGCGTGGTCGCGCCCTCCCACGGCTTGGCCGGCGCCGGCGCGCCGCCGCGGATGCACTTGACCACCGCGGTCAGGAAGATGAGCTGCGACAGTCCGAAGCCGAACGCGCCGATCGTCGAGACCATGTTCCAGTCGGTGAACTGCTGCGCGTAATCGGGGACACGCCGCGGCATGCCGGCGAGGCCCAGGAAGTGCATCGGGAAGAACGCGACGTTGAAGAAGATGAACGAGCCCCAGAAGTGCCACTTCGCGAGCTTCTCGTCGTACATGTGACCGGTCATCTTGGGCAGCCAGTAGTACGTGCCACCGAAGAACGCGAACAGCGTGCCTGCGACCATCACGTAGTGGAAGTGCGCGACGACGTAGTACGTGTCCTGGAACTGGATGTCGACCGGCTGGATCGCGACGATCAGGCCGGTGAATCCGCCGATCACGAACAGGAACAGGAAGCCGAGCGCGAAGAGCATCGGCGCTTCGAGCGTGATCGACCCCTTCCACATCGTCGCGGTCCAATTGAACACCTTCACGCCGGTCGGCACGGCGATCAGCATCGTCGCATACATGTAGAAGAGGATGCTCGCAACCGGCAGGCCGGTCGTGAACATGTGGTGCGCCCACACGAGGAACGACAGGATCGCGATCGCCGCCACGGCGTAGACCATCGACGCATAGCCGAACAGCGGCTTGCGCGAGAACGTCGGGATGATCTCGGAGATCAGCCCGAACGCCGGCATGATGATGATGTACACCTCGGGGTGGCCGAAGAACCAGAAGATGTGCTGGAACAGCACGGGGTCCCCGCCGCCGGCCGCGTTGAAGAACGACGTGCCGAAGTGCCGGTCGGTGAGCAGCATGGTGACCGCGCCGGCGAGCACGGGCATGACGGCGATCAGCAGGTAGCCGGTGATGAGCCACG